>DASVBJ010000294.1:0-4917 GCA_036375895.1 Actinomycetes bacterium
GCCAGCACGCGCTCGCCACGGCGCCCGGCCGACCCGGTCATGTGGCAGTCCGCAACGTCTCGGCCGTGGCGACTGCCCTCAGCACGGCCATCGCCTTGTTGCGGCACTCGTCGTCCTCGGTGGCCGGGTCGGAGTCGGCGACGACGCCCGCCCCCGCCTGCACGTAGACGGTGCCCTCGCGCAGCAGGGCGGTGCGGATGGCGATCGCCGTGTCGGCGTCGCCGGCGAAGTCCAGGTAGCCGACGCAGCCGCCGTAGAGCCCGCGGCGGGTCGGCTCCAGTTCGTCGATCAGCTCCATCGCCCGTGGCTTCGGCGCCCCGGACAGGGTGCCGGCCGGGAAGCAGGCTGCGAGCACGTCGTACGCCGTGACCCCGGCGCGCACCCGCCCGACCACGCTCGACACGATGTGCATCACGTGGCTGTAGCGCTCGACCGACATGAAGTCGACCACCTCCACGGACCCCGGCTGGCAGACGCGACCGAGGTCGTTGCGACCGAGGTCGACGAGCATCAGGTGCTCGGCCCGTTCCTTGGGGTCGGCGAGCAGGTCGGCCGCCAGCGCGGCGTCCTCCTCCGGCGTCTCGCCGCGCCAACGGGTGCCGGCGATGGGGTGCAGCATGGCCCGGCCGTCGGTCACCTTGACCAGGGCCTCGGGGCTGGATCCCACGACGTCGAAGCCGTCGAGGCGCAACAGGTACATGTAGGGGCTCGGGTTGCTGACCCGGAGCATGCGGTAGACGTCGAGCGCGTCCGCCTGCGAACGCATCTCGAAGCGCTGGCTGAGCACGACCTGGAAAGCCTCGCCGGCCTTGATCTCCTCCCGGAGCCGGTCGACTCCGGCCCGGAAGGTGGCCGGGTCGGTGCGCCGCACGTAGACCGGCTCGGCGGCCGCGTCGAAGGCCGACGCGGTCGCGGGGGCGGGGCAGGAGATCTCGGCGGTCATCCGGTCCAGCCGCTCGACGGCGTCGGCGTGCGCCCAGTCGACGCGCTCGTCCGTGTCGTCGTAGTTGACGGCGTTGGCGATCAGCAGGATCGAGCCGTCGGCGTGGTCGAGGACGGCGAGGTCGGTGGCGAGCAACATCGCCAGCTCGGGGAGCTGCAGGTCGTCCTCGGCGTGCGTGGGCAGCCGCTCGAGGCGGCGGACGGCGTCGTAACCGATGAAGCCCACCAGGCCGCCGGTCAGCGGCGGCAGCCCGGGGAGGCGCTGCGTGTGCAGGGCCGCCACGGTGGCGCGCAGGGCCTCGAGCGGGTCTCCGTCGGTGGGCACGCCGACCGGCGGCTCGCCGACCCAGTGGGCCTGGCCGTCGCGCTCGGTCAGGGTCGCGTGCGAGCGGGCACCGATGAAGGAGTAGCGGGACCAGACGCGTCCGTGCTCGGCGGACTCGAGCAGGAACGTGCCGGGGCGGTTGCCGGCCAGCTTGCGGTAGACCCCGACGGGGGTCTCGCCGTCGGCGAGCAGCCGGCGCGTCACCGGGATGACCCGCCGGTCGCGCGCCAGCTCGCGGAACGTGGCGAGGTCGGGCGCCGGCGCCATGCTGGTCATGGGCACCATTGTGACCGCGCTGCCCAGGGACTCCGGCGCCGCGTCGTCGAGGCGACGCCGGTCACGACGCCACCGAGCCCGGTCGAACGTGTACGGCGGCCGCTGCCGGGGCGCCCATCGCGGGGCCCACGTGCTGAAGGCCCAGTCGCCCCACCAGTCGCCGAACCGGCCGGGAACGCGAGGGTCCACGTGCGCGGGGAAGTGGCGGCCGCCGCGGTCACGCAGGCTCTCGGCCGGGTTTCCGCTCACCGAGCCGCCCTCACGGGTGAGCAGCTCGAGCCGGCAGCCGGTCGCCTCGAGGACCGCGAGCAGCCCGAGGAGGCGCGGCCCGGGAGATCGGGCCGCCTCGAGCTCCTCGACGAGGCGACGCGAGACGGCGGCCGCCTCGGCCAGCTCGCGTTGGCTCAGGTCGGCGTGCCGCCGGGCATCGCGCAGCAGCGAGGCGAGCTCGTCGGCTCGGCGCGCGTCGTCAGCGCTGATGTCCCGTGGTGACACGGGGGCAAGGCTGCCCGCCCTTGAGGCGACCAGGAAGACCGGATGTCGGACTCGTGGACAGCCGCGGAGAGCGTCGGCCTTGGGGACAACGCCGGGATGGTGCCGCCCAGCAGAGGCGCCCGGCACCACCTTCCCGAGCATGTGCTCTGCCACAAACTCTGTGGCAGAGCACATGCTGGCCGCAGGCACACCCCCTCCGATCTGCCACGGAGTCCTCGCTCTGCCACGGAGTCCTGGCTCTGCCACGGAGTCCTGCGCCCGGCCGCAGAGTTCTGCTCTGCCACAAGGTTCGTGGCAGAGCACACGCTGGCGCCCACGCACCTTCCACCCCTGCGCTCTGCCACAGGGTTCTGCTCTGCCACAAGGTTCGTGGCAGAGCACATGCGCGGGGCAGTAGTCCCCCACCCCCCTGCCCACGACCGGTCGGCGAACCGGGCGCGCCCTCAGGCGCCCGGGTGCTGCAGGAGCACGTCGGCGTCGAAGCAGGAGCGGTCACCGGTGTGGCACGCCGCCCCCACCTGGTCCACCTTGACCAGCAGCGCGTCGCCGTCGCAGTCCAGCCGCACCTCGCGGACGTGCTGCTCGTGCCCGGAGGTGTCGCCCTTGCGCCAGTACTCCGCCCGGCTGCGGCTCCAGAAGGTCACCCGGCCGGAGGTCAGTGTCCGGTGCAGCGCCTCGTCGTCCATCCAGCCGACCATGAGCACCTCGCCGGTGTCGTGCTGCTGCACGACAGCGGCGACCAGGCCGTCACGGTCGCGCTTGAGCCGGGAGGCGACGGCAGGGTCCAGAGCGGTCGATCCGGGAGTCGCGGGCACGGCTCATTGTCGCCCAGGCCGACCGCTGCCGACGCCCGGTCGGCCCATGGCCGACCGCGGCCGACGCCCGGTCACACGCGCTGCTGGGCCGCCCAGGAGGCGTGCAGCCGGGAGTAGACCCCGCCGCGGTCGACCAGGTCGACGTGCCGGCCGCGCTCGACCACCCGGCCGGCGTCGAACACGATGACGTCGTCGGCGGCCTCGGCGGTGGAGAGCCGGTGCGCGATCGTGATGGCGGTCCGTCCGCGGGTGAGCCCCTCCAGGGCGCGGGCGATGCGCACCTCGGTGGCCGGATCCACCGCGCTCGTGGCCTCGTCCAGGACGAGCAGGTCCGGATCGGCGAGATAGGCCCGGGCCAGCGCGACGAGCTGGCGCTCGCCGGCCGACAGCTGCTCGCCGCGCTGCCCCACCTCGGTGTCCAGCCCGTGCGGCAGCCCGTACAGCCAGTCCAGCAGGCCCAGCTCGGTGAGCGTCAGCACGACGTCGGCACGGGCCGCCGTCGGGCGCCCGAACAGGATGTTGTCGGCGATCGACCCCTCGAAGAGGAAGCCGTCCTGCGGCACCATGACGATCCGCTCGCGCAGGGAGGCGAAGCGCACCTCCCGCAGATCGACGCCGTCGACGAGCACGCGTCCCCTCACCGGGTCCATCAGCCGGGTCAGCAGCTTCGCGAACGTCGTCTTGCCCGACCCCGTCTCGCCGACCACCGCGACCCGCGACCGCGGCGCCAGCGCGAGGTCCACGTCGTCCAGGACGGTCGGGCCACCCGGGTAGGCGAACGAGACGTGCTCGAACCGCACGTCGATCGGGCCGCGCGGCAGCGTCGTACCGCCATCCCCGGGGTCGCCCACATCGGCCGGCGTGTCCAGCACCCTCAGCACCCGCCGCCACCCGGCGATGGCGTTCTGCGCCTCGTTGAGCACCTCGGTGCCGATCTGCACCGGCCCCACGAACAGCGTCACCAGGAACAGGAAGGCCAGCAGCTCGCCGAGCGTGATCTGGCCGTCGATGCCGAGCAGCACGCCGACCACCACGATCGCCGCGTTGGCGAGGCCCGCGACCACCTCGCCGGTGGAGAACGTCACCGCCACGAGCGCCTGCGCCCGCGTCGCCGCGTGCCGGTGCCGCTCGATCGCGTGGTCGATGCGGGCCCCCGTGCGCTCCTCGATCGCGTACGCGCGCACGGTCGAGGCGCCGACCACCGACTCCGACACCGCCCCGAGCAGGTCGCCGACCCGCTCGCGGACCGTGCCGTACGCCGTGGAGACCCGCTTCTGGAACGTCCGCAGCAGGACGAACAGCGGCAGGAAGCTCGCCCAGACCAGCAGCGTCAGCTGCCACGAGTAGATCGCCATGAGCACGGTGGCGACGACCAGCTGGCCGCAGCTCACGATGATCAGCAGCCCGCCCCACTGCATGAACGTCGAGATCGTGTCGACGTCGCTCGTGACCCGCGAGACCAGCGAGCCGCGCCGCTCGGCGTTCTGCGTCAGCACCGACAGGTCGTGGACGTGCCGGAACGCCCGCACGCGCAGCGTGGCGAGCCCGCCTTCCGCGGTCCGGAAGAGTCGCACGTTCAGCCAGTAGGCAGCCAGGGCCGTCACGAGCACCGACACAGCGGTCAGCCCCACGGCCAGCCGTACCCGACCCACGTCGGGGCCGCCGGCTGCCAGCAGCCCCTTGTCGACCGACTGCTGGACGGCGATAGGCACGAGCACGCGTCCGGCCGTCGCGACGGCCGCGAGCAGGAGGGTCACCGGAAGGCCGGCGCGGAACTCCGGGGAGAGCGCGAGCCCCCGCCGCAGCGTCGTCCAGGCCGAGGGTTGGGCGTCCGCCGCACCGGAGATCGTGGTCATCGCGGCCATGCTCCCAGACCGGCTCCCGCCGGGCCCGCGCCCAGGCGGGTCACGGGCGGGTTACTCACGGGTTACCCTGGATCTTCTTGTTTGTCCGAATTGTCACGATCAAGCCGCCAGGTACGCGGCCCGGAGGACACCGTATGACACGGCACGACGGCGAGCCCGAGTCCCGCAACGGCTTCCGGGACGTATATCGCGACCTCGA
>DASVBJ010000333.1:0-8693 GCA_036375895.1 Actinomycetes bacterium
GGGTCTGCGTGCGGTGGTGTACGACGAGGAGCTGGCCGATCGCGTGCCGCCCTCGGTGCTTGGCGTGCCGGTCGAGCAGCCGTCCGCCGAGCCCGAGGCCGCGAGCATCACCGACATGGCTCGTTCCGGGGCGACCCACGACGGCGCACCCACCGAGCCCAGCCGGCACGTGATCCTCACGTCCGGCACGACGGGCCGTCCGAAGGGCGCGGCCAGGACAGGCGGCGGCGTCGACTCGGTGCTCGCGCTGCTGTCCGGCCTGCCCTATCGGGCACAGGAGACGCACCTGATGGCCGCCCCGATGTTCCACGCCTGGGGCTGGATGAACACCCTGCTGACGATGCTGTTGAGCAGCACCACGGTGACCACCCGACGGTTCGACCCCGAGCGCACGCTCGCGCTGGTCGAGCGACACCGGGTCGACGTGCTGGTGGCCGTGCCGGTCATGCTGCAGCGCATCCTCGAGCTGCCACCGGAGGTTCTGGACCGCTACGACACGAGCTCGTTGCGGGTGGTCGCCGTCAGCGGTTCGCCGCTGTCCGAGCGGTTGGCCCACTCCTTCATGGACCGCTTCGGGGACGTGCTTTACAACCTCTACGGGTCCACGGAGGCGGCGTTCGCCACGGTGGCCTCACCCGCCGACCTGCGGGCCGCCCCGGGCACCGCGGGCCGCCCGTTGGCCGGTGTGCGGGTACGCGTGGTCGACGAGAGCGGCCGCGACTGCCCGATCGGCACCCCGGGTGCGATCCGGGTCCGCAGCGGCGACGCGATGGTCGCGGGCGAGGGTGAGCCGAGGCGTGCCGGCAGGCACACCCAGACCGGCGACCTCGGCTGGTTCGACGCGGAGGGCCGCCTGTTCGTCGGCGCGCGCGAGGACGACATGATCGTCAGCGGTGGGGAGAACGTCTACCCCGTCGTCGTCGAGTCGGCCCTGCACGCGCATCCCGAGATCGCCGAGGTGGCCGTCGTGGGCGTCGACGACGACCGGTTCGGGCAGGCGCTCGTCGCGCACGTCGTGCTGCGCGGCGGCGGCACCGCGACCCCGGGCGAGCTGCGCGAGTGGTGCAAGGGTCGCCTCGCGCCGTTCCAGGTGCCGCGCGCCGTGGTGCTGCACGACGAGCTGCCCCACAACGAGACCGGGAAGGTCGTCAAGTCGTTGCTGCGCGACCAGTCCTGACCACGCCGCCTCACTCGGTGGCGGCGTTGATGTCGCCGCCGCCCACGGCGAGCACGCCCTCGACCTCCGAGAGCGCGGCGGCGAGGTCCGCCACGCGCCCGGTGCCGACGACGTCCAGCAGCACCGAGACGGCCAGCACGTGGTGTCCGTACCGCTCCTCCTCCTTGCCGTGATCACGGCGGTGGTCGCGGTCGGCCCCCTCGTCGAAGGCGTGCACCTGCTCCCGGTCGACGTGCACGCCGGTGACGCTGAAGCCGTGCTCGGTGCAGACGGCCAGGCTCCGGCGCATCGCGCCCGACCCCTCGGCGTACGTCAGACGGATGTGTGACGGCGCGTGCCGCGAGCCGGGCAGCCGCACCGAGAACGCGCGGTAGCCGGACGCCACCAGGAAGTACGCCGCGGTCGCCAGCACCGCGAGCAGCGGCAGCGACGCGGCGCAGGCCATGGCCACAGCGGCCGTCAGCCAGATCGTGGCGGCCGTCGTCAGCCCCTGCACCGCGTCGCGCCGCACGAAGATGAGCCCGCCGCCGATGAACCCGATGCCGGTCACGATCTGCGCCGCCACCCGGCTCGGGTCGATCGTCGCCGTGGCGTCCGAGAAGCCGTAGCGGCCGACGAGCGTGAACAGCGCCGCCCCGAGACCGACGATCGTGTGGGTGCGCAGCCCGGCGGACTTCTGGCGCATCTCCCGTTCGAGCCCGATCAGGCTGGAGAGCACGAACGCCAAGCCCAGCTGGGCCACCTGCGCCCAGCCCTGACCGTCCCCGAGCGAGACGACCGCCGACGCGTGCTGCACCTCGCCCATGATGCCGGGCGGTGCCCCGCTGCGGGGCGAATCAGCCGTGTGCGGCGAGGGCCTTGGCGCGGACCTCCTCGGGGCCGTCGACGGCGGCGCCGTGCCCGCGCAGCCAGAGGTCGACCATCCGGCTCCGGCCGTGGCACATGACACCGACGACGTCCCCCGGGACGGCCCCGGACACCAGCAGCTGAAGCGCGTCCAGCTCGGTCGGGCACGCCTCGACCTCGGGCCTACCGGCCGCCGCGGCACCCTGCCGCAGGCTGGCAATGACCTCGTCCGGGCGCAGGCCGCCCTTCCGGTGCCGCGACCGGGCGATGACGACGACGTCGGCGCCGTGCGCGCAGCGCTCCCCGAGCGCGCGGACGGCCCCGGCGCCGCCGCTGCCCGGGGTGCCGAGGACGAGTCGCGTGGACCGGCCGGGAGCGCGCAGGCCCACCATCACCTCGAGCAGGGCCGCGGCGCCCGCCGAGTCGTGGGCCTGGTCCACCACGACGGTCACCCCGTGCAGGTCGTAGACGTTCATGCGTCCCGGGTTGTCCGCGGGGTCGGCCCGGAAGCCGCGCAACCCGGCGATCACCGCCTGCCGCGGCAGCCCCACCGCAAGCCCGGCCCCGGTTGCCGCGAGGGCGTTCTCGAGGTTCACCCGGCAGAGCCCAGCCAGGGTCGCCGGCACGTCGGCGACGGCAAGCAGCGGGTCGGGGTCCACCCCGCCCTCGAGCACGGTGATGGCGCCGTCCACGACCGTCACGGCGCGGCCTCCCTCGGCGAGGGCGCTGCGCAGTGCCGGTGCGTCCGGGTCCCGGGAGAAGACGCACGGGCGGGCCGGGGTGGCCAGCCGCATCGCGAGGGTCCGCGGGTCGCCACCGCCCAGCACCACCCACCCCTCGGGCTTGGTGTCCCGAGTCACGACCGCCCGGACCTCGGCGAGCTGGTCGAGGGTGTCCACGCCGTCACGGCCCAGGTCGTGCGTGCCGACGTTCGTCACCACGGACACGTCGTTGTGCGCCACTCCGAGGGCGCGGCGCAGGATGCTGCCGCGGGCGGTCTCGGCGACGGCCAGCTCGACCTGCGGGTCGTCCAGCACCCGGGCAGCGCCGTCCGGACCGGAGTGGTCGCCCGCCTCCACCATCCGGCCGCCGACCTGGACGCCGTCCGTGGACGACCAGCCGACGCAGAGTCCCGCCTCCAGACCCATGCGGGCCACCATCCGGGTGGTGGTGGTCTTGCCGTTGGTGCCGGTCACCGACACGACCGGGACGGTCGGCCGCCGGGTCGGTGGCGGCTCGCCCTGCTCGGCGCCCCGCACGAACACCGCCGCTGCCCGCACCACCTCGCACACGTCGTCGGACGGCAGGGCGTCCACCGCGCCCGCAAGGGCATGGCCGAGTGCCTCTGCCCGCTCGCGGTGGTGCCACGGGAAGGCGACGACGAGTCGGCGCGGCCCCCCGGTCAGCCGGCTGCGCACCTCGAGCCGGCTGACGCCCGCCTCCTGCGCGATGCGGCGGAGCAGGCGGGTCACGACGGTCGCGGCGAAGCGCAGCCGCGGCGCGCCCCCGGTGGGGCCTGGGTGCGCGCCGGAGAGCCCGAGCTGCTCGGCGGTCGCGGCGGTCGCGGCCGCGTCGGCGCCGACGAGTGAGCTCAGGTCGAGCGTCAGCTTGACCGCGGGCCCCGGGAAGTACAGGTTCGCCCCGTCCAGCACCCTCAGCTCGACGAGTGAGGGCCGGCGGGTCTGCATGGTGGCTCGTCAGGCGCCCATCGCGTGCACGCCGCCGTCGACGTGCACGATCTCGCCCGTGGTCTTCGGGAACCAGTCCGACAGCAAGGCGACGCAGGCCCGGGCGGAGGGCTCGGGGTCGGCCACGTCCCAGCCGATGGGGGCACGGGTCGACCAGACGCTCTCGAACTCCTCGAAGCCGGGGATGGACTTCGCGGCGGTGGTCTTCACGGGCCCGGCGGCGACCAGGTTGACCCGTACGCCGTGCGGCCCGAGGTCGCGGGCCAGGTAGCGAGCGGTCGACTCGAAGGCCGCCTTCGCGACCCCCATCCAGTCGTACTTCGGCCAGGCGACCGAGGCGTCGAAGGTCATGCCGACGACCGAGCCTCCGTTGGCCATCAGCGGCTGGCAGGCCACGGCCAGGGCCTTCAGCGAGTACGCCGAGATCTGCACCGCCGTCGCGACGTCCTCCCACCCGGTGTTCAGGAAGTTGCCGCCCAGGGCCGCCTCCGGAGCGAACCCGATCGAGTGCAGCACGCCGTCCAGCCCGTCGACGTGCTCGCGCAGCCGGTCCGCCAGCGTGTCGAAGTCCTCGGCCCGGCTCGCGTCGAGCTCCACCACCGGCGGTGTGGCGGGCAGCCGCCTGGCGATCGCCTGGGTGATCTTCATGGTCCGGCCGAACGAGGTCAGCACGACCTCGGCGCCCTCCTGCTGGGCGAGGCGGGCCACGTGGAAGGCGATGGACGAGTCCATCAGCACCCCGGTGACGAGGATCTTCTTGCCGTCGAGCAAGCCCATGCGCAGCGTCTCCGTCTCTCGCGGTTCGAGTGTGCCAGCGCCCTGTCGGGGGCTGTTCAGTGGCCCATGCCGAGGCCGCCGTCGACCGGGATGACCGCCCCGGTGACGTAGGCCGCGTCGTCGCTCGCGACGAACCGCACGACCCGCGCGACCTCGTCGGCGGAGCAGAACCGCCCCGCCGGGATCTGCGACCGGTAGGTCTTCTGCAGGTCCTCCGGCAGCTCGGCGGTCATGTCGGTCTCGACGAACCCGGGTGCGACGACGTTTGCCGTGATGCCGCGCGACCCGAGCTCGCGAGCGAGCGAGCGGGCCAGCCCGACCAGGCCGGCCTTGGAGGCCGCGTAGTTGGTCTGCCCCGCCGAGCCGAGCAGGCCCACGACCGAGGAGATGAAGACGATCCGGCCCTTCTTCAGCCGCAGCATGCCCTTCGAGGCGCGCTTGGCCACGCGCCACGACCCGGCCAGGTTGGTGTCGACGACGGCGGCGAAGTCGTCCTCGGTCATCCGCAGGATCAGCTGGTCGCGCGTGATGCCGGCGTTCGCGACGAGCACCTCGACCGGCCCGTGCTGCGCCTCGACGTCGGCGAACGCGGCGTCCACGGACGCGCCGTCGGTCACGTCGCAGCGCACGCCGTACAGCCCCTCGGGCGGCTCCCCGGACCGGTAGGTCACCGCCACCTTGTCGCCGGCCTCGGCGAACGCGCGGGCGATGGCCAGCCCGATGCCACGGTTGCCCCCGGTGACCAGCACAGACCTGCTCGACTCGTTCACGGGGGCGACGGTAGCGGGCTACTCGTGGGTACCCCAATGCGCGGTCCGGGCCGGGGGGCGCCACTAGGGTCTGTCGGGTGCGCGCGATCCAGGTGAGCCGGTTCGGGGGGCCCGAGGTGCTCGAGCTCGTCGAGCTGCCCGACCCCGAGCCGCGCGACGACCTCGTGCTGCTGCAGGTGGACGCGGCGGGCATCAACTACGCCGACACCCACCAGGCGGCCGACGACTACCTCGCCCCCCAGCGGTTGCCGTTCGTGCCCGGTGCCGAGGTGGTGGGGCGCACCGGCACGGGTGACCGCGTCGTGGCGCTGCTCCCCCATGGCGGGTACGCCGAGCAGGCGCTGGCGCACCCCTCGACCACCTTCGCCCTCCGCGACGACGTCGACGACACCACCGCGCTCGCCTTCGTCCTGCAGGGGACCACCGCCTGGCACCTGCTGCGCACGAGCTCGCGGATGGCCCCGGGCGAGTCGGTCGTGGTGCACGCCGCCGCCGGCGGGGTGGGCAGCCTCGCGGTGCAGCTCGCCCGGGAGTGGGGCGCTCGCCGGGTCATCGCGACGGCCTCGGCGCCGGACAAGCGCGACCTGGCCCGCGACCTCGGCGCCGACGTCGCGCTCGACCCGGCCGAGCCGGACCTCACGGAGGCGCTGCTGCAGGCCAACGGGGGGCACCCGGTCGACGTCGTGCTGGAGATGACCGGCGGCCCGGTCTTCGACGCGTCGCTGGCCGCCCTGGCGCCGTTCGGGCGGCTCGTCACGTACGGCATGGCCTCCCGCGTGCCGCCGACCCCGGTGCAGCCCGGTCGCCTGCTGGCGACCTCGCGGGCCGTCGTGGGGTTCTGGCTCACGCATGCGCTGCGGCTGCCCGGCGGGCTGCGTCCCGCGATGGAGGAGCTGCTCGACCTGCACTCCACCGGTCGGCTGCGGGCGCTCGCCGGGGGCGGCTACCCGCTGGCGGAGGCCCGTCGCGCTCACGAGGACCTGCGGTCACGGCGCACCCACGGCAAGCTCACCCTCGACCCGCGCCGATGACCCCGGCCCCGACACCCGCGCCGATGACCCCGGCTCCGACACCCGCGCCGCATCGCACCATCCCTCGCGACGGAGGCACCTTTGCCCGCTGACATCGACAACGCGTTCACCGAGCTGCCGCTGCGCGGCCTCGCCGACGCCGCGCTCACCCGGACCCGCGAGCTCGGCGTCACCCACGCCGACTTCCGGCTCGAGCGCATCCGCGAGCAGCGCCTGAGCCTGCACGACGGCCGCCTCGACGGCGCCCACGACGGCGAGGACCTCGGGTACGCCGTGCGTGTCCTGCACGAGGGCTCGTGGGGCTTCGCCTCGGGCGTGGACCTCACCTCGGACGCGGTGGCCCGCGTCGCCGAGCAGGCGGTCGAGGTGGCCCGGGTGA
The DNA here is from genome assembly GCA_036375895.1 of Actinomycetes bacterium. Taxonomy (GTDB): domain Bacteria; phylum Actinomycetota; class Actinomycetes; order JACCUZ01; family JACCUZ01; genus DASVBJ01. Next base: position 6,669 of record DASVBJ010000333.1, read on the forward strand.
GCCGGCCGCTGTCGACGAGCCAGGTGGAGCTTGCCGACGAGCCCGTGCACGGTGACGTCACGTGGGTGTCGTCCTACGACGTCGACCCCTTCACGGTGCCTGACCAGGACAAGGTGGAGCTGCTCGCCGACTGGAGCTCGCGGCTGCTCGCGCACGACGGCGTCACCCATGTCGAGGCGGTGCTCCACGCCGTACGGGAGAACAAGTTCTACGCCGACCTCGCGGGCACGACCACGACGCAGCAGCGGGTGCGGGTGCACCCGGTGCTGGAGGCGCTCGGCGTGGACAAGGAGTCCGGGCAGTTCGAGACGATGCGCACGCTCGCCCCGCCGGTGGGTCGCGGGTGGGAGTACCTCACCGGCGCGGGATGGGACTGGGCGGCCGAGCTCGAGGCGTTGCCGGACCAGCTGGCCGAGAAGATGCGGGCGCCGTCGGTCGAGGCGGGTGAGTACGACCTCGTCGTCGACCCGTCCAACCTGTGGCTGACGATCCACGAGTCGATCGGGCATGCCACCGAGCTCGACCGGGCGCTGGGCTACGAGGCCAACTACGCGGGGACGTCGTTCGCGACCTTCGACCAGCTGGGGACGCTGCGCTACGGCTCCCCGGTGATGAACGTGGTCGGTGACCGCACGGTCGAGCACGGGCTGGCCACGATCGGGTACGACGACGAAGGCGTCGAGGGGCAGCGCTGGGACATCGTGCGCGACGGCGTGCTCGTCGGTTACCAGCTGGACCGGGCGATGGCGCGGCTCAAGGGCCTCGGGCGGTCCAACGGGTGCGCCTTCGCCGACTCGCCCGCCCGGGTGCCCCTGCAGCGGATGGCCAACGTGTCGCTGCAGCCCGCGCCGGACGGGCCGTCGACCGACGAGCTCATCGGCCGCGTCGAGCGCGGCATCTACGTCGTCGGCGACAAGAGCTGGTCGATCGACATGCAGCGGTACAACTTCCAGTTCACCGGCCAGCGCTTCTACCGCATCGAGAACGGCCGGCTCGCGGGCCAGCTGCGCGACGTCGCCTACCAGGCGACGACCACGGAGTTCTGGGGCGCCATGGAGGCGGTCGGCGGGCCGCAGACCTTCGTCCTCGGTGGGGCGTTCAACTGCGGCAAGGGGCAGCCCGGCCAGGTCGCCTCGGTCAGCCACGGCTGCCCCACGTCGCTGTTCCGCGGCGTGCGGATCCTCAACACCCAGGCGGAGGCAGGTCGATGAGTCACGGGGTGCGTCCGCAGGACGTCGTCGAGAGGGCGCTCGCCCTGTCCACGGCCGACGACTGCGTCGTGATCGCCGAGGAGAGCAGCGAGGCCAACCTGCGCTTCGCCGGCAACACCCTCACCACGAACGGCGTCATGCGCGGCCGGTCGCTCACCGTCATCGCGACCGTCGCCGGACGGGAGGGCACCGCGGTCGGCACCGTTGAGCGCAGCAACGTGGGCCTGGACCAGGTCGAGTCACTGGTCCGGGCCGCGGAGGCGGCCGCCCGCGACGGCCGCCCGGCGGAGGACGCCGCGCCGCTGGTGGCCGGGGAGGGCGCCGAGCCGGGGTGGGCGGACGACGTCGAGGAGACCTCGATCGGTGTCTTCGCCGAGGTGGCGCCTGCGCTGGGCGAGGCGTTCGCAGCCGCCCGTGCCGAGGGCCGGGAGCTGTTCGGCTTCGCCGAGCACCAGCTCGAGACGACCTTCCTCGCGACGTCGCGCGGGGTGCGCCGCCGCTACGCCCAGCCCACCGGCCGGATCGAGATCACCGGCAAGACCGCGGACTGGTCCCGCTCCTCGTGGGTCGGCCAGGGCACCCGCGACTTCGCCGACGTCGACGTGGCCCGGCTCGACGCCGACGTACGCCGTCGACTGTCCTGGGCCGCGCGGCGGGTCGAGCTGCCGGCCGGTCGGTACGAGACGCTGCTGCCGCCCAGCGCCGTGGCCGACTTCCTCATCTACCAGTACTGGTCGTCGGTCGCCCGTGACGCCCACGACGGACGCACCGTGTTCAGTCGTCCGGGTGGCGGCACCCGGGTGGGCGAGCAGCT
>DASVBJ010000337.1:0-2016 GCA_036375895.1 Actinomycetes bacterium
CCGGCACCGGGGCGGCGGATGAGCCGTGCCGGTCAGAGGAGCGCGGGCAGCTGTTCGGCCAGGCGCCGGTAGTCGGACAGGGAGTTGTAGACGTGCGCCGAGACGCGCAGGAAGCCCTGCCCGGCGTGGGTCGTCACGGCCACCTCGACCGCTGCCTCCTCGCCGATCCGGTCCTGCAGCGCCCAGGCCTCCTCCTGGGTGGAGGCGATCCCGGCCGGGAGCGGCACCAGCTGCATGCTCACGGCCGGATCACGGGGAAGGTCGGCGGTGCTCAGGCCGATGGAGCCGGCCACCTCGACCTGTCCGCGCACGGCCAGCTCGACGTTGTGGCGCCGGACCCGGTCGAGGCCGAGCCGGTCGAGCACCCGCAGCGCCCGCGGCGCGGACAACCACGCCGTCGGGTCGTCCGTGCCCACGTCGTTGAACGAGCGCGGGAAGCCCGCCGGCTCACCCCAGGACGCGACCAGCGGGCGCAGCCGCGACCGCCAGCGACCGGCCGCGTGCAGCACGGCCGTGCCGCGGGGGGCGCAGGCCCACTTGTGCAGGTTGCCGACCCAGAAGTCGGCCCCGAGCCGGTCCAGCTCGACGGGCAGCATGCCTGGTGCGTGCGCGCCGTCGACGAGCACCGCGACGCCCCGGTCCCGGAGGGCGGGGACGAGGGTGACCAGCGGCATCCTCCGGGCCGTGGGTGAGGTGACCTGGTCGACAACTACCAGCCTGGTCCGGTCGGTGACGCCGGCCAGGATGCGTTCCGTCGCCGTCTCGTCGTCCGCCCGGAGCGGCACCGGCACGGTCACCAGCCGCGCGCCGGCCTGCGCCGTCCACCGCTCGGCGGCGATCCGCACCGCACCGTAGGCGTGGTCGGTGATCAGCAGCTCGTCGCCCGTCTCCAGCGGGAGGCAGGACAGGACGGTGCTCACCCCGGTCGTGACGTTGCGGACGAAGGCGACGTCCTCATCGGCGGTCCCGAGGAACTGCGCGACCTCGGCCCGCGCCTGGTCCAGGGCCGGGTCCAGCTCACGGGCGAAGAACCGGACCGGGTTGGAGTCCATCCGCTCCCGCCACGACTGCTGCTCCTCGCGCACCGGCGTGGGCACGGCTCCGTAGGAGCCGTGGTTGAGGTGGGCCACCGTCGGCTCGAGCGGCCAGAGTGCCCGGACCTCCGCCCAGTCATCTCCCCACAGCTCGTTCGTCCGGTCCCGGGTCGACGGCTCGGCAGGCATGCGGGAAAGCCTACGAGGCAACGGGTCGTGGCTCGGGAGCCACGCAGCCGGCGGCCGGCAACAGGGGGACGGCGCGGCTCCGCGAGGGATCACTCGACCGGCAGCCGGGCGAGCGGCGATCAGTCGCGAGGCTCGGCGAGCTTGCCACGCAGCTGCAGCACCGCCTTGGTGTGCATCTGGCAGATGCGGCTCTCGGTGACGCCGAGGACCTGGCCGATCTCGGCCAGCGTGAGGCCCTCGTAGTAGTAGAGGGTCACGACGATCTTCTCCCGCTCCGGCAGCGTGTTGATCGCCTTGGCGAGGAGGAACTTGGTCTCCTCGGACTCGAAGGCGAGCACCGGGTCCTCGGCCTTGGTGTCCTCGAGGGTGTCGACCAGGCTGAGCTTGTCGCCTTTCTCGCCGCCGACGCTCAGCAGCTCGTCCAGCGCCACGACGTTGACGAACGAGACCTGGCTGAAGATCTGGTGCAGGTCGTCGAGACCGATCCCCATCTCGGCCGCGACCTCGGACTCGGTCGGCGTCCGGTGCAGCTGCGCCTCGAGGCTCGCGTAGGCCTTCTCGACCTCGCGCGCCTTGTAGCGGACCGAGCGCGGGATCCAGTCGATCGCGCGCAGCTCGTCGATGATGGCGCCGCGGATGCGGCTGATCGCGTAGGTCTCGAACTTGATGGCCCGCTCGAGGTCGAACTTCACGATGGCGTCGATCAGGCCGAAGATGCCGTACGACACCAGGTCGGCCTGCTCGATGTTGGGCGGCAGGCCGACACCGACCCGGCCGGCGACGTACTTCACCA
>DASVBJ010000369.1:0-9070 GCA_036375895.1 Actinomycetes bacterium
GTGAACGCGGGGTAGCGGGACACGCACTCGACACCGGCCGAGACGAAGGCGTGCCCCTCGCCGGCCTTGATCGCGTGGAAGGCCATCCGCGAGGTCTGCACCGAGGAGGCGCAGAACCGGTTCACGGTGGTGCCGGGCAGCAGGTCGTAGCCCAGCTGCACCGCGACCCGACGCGCCATGTTGACGCCCTGCTCACCCTCCGGCTCCGCGCAGCCGAGCATCAGGTCGTCGATCGTGTCCGGGTCGAGCGCGGGCACCTTGTCGAGTGCGGCGCGGACCACCGCGACCGCGAGGTCGTCGGGCCGCACGTCCTTCAGCGAGCCCTTGAAGGCGCGGCCGATCGGGGTGCGCGCGGTCGCGACGATGACTGCCTCGGGCATGAGGGTTGCTCCTTCGTGCTGGGCCGGCCTCGGGGGAGGGGTGGTCCCCCTATTGAACCCGTACGGCGGCGCGGCCGCCGGGCTGGGTCGGGCGCCCTGCAATCGCGGAGCGGTCTCGCGTGAACTTGTCAGCCCGACGTGGTCCGTGCAGGCTCGGCAGAGGGCGCCCTGCCGCGATGAGTCTCGGCCGGGTCGCGGGTGTTGTGTTGCAGGGCGTCGCATGACGCTGCCCCGGCACAAGGCACCACGGAGGACACCATGACGACCCCGCCGAGTGACCCGACCACCGCGCTGCCCGGCCGCCCGCCCGTCGTTGACCTCGCCACCTGGCAGGCCGCCCGTGACGAGCTCCTGGTCCGCGAGAAGGCCCACACCCGCGAGGGCGACGCCATCGCCGCGGCCCGCCGCCGGCTGCCGATGGTGGAGCTGGACGGGGCGGTCGAGGTCGTCGGACCTGACGGCCCGGTCCCGTTCCTGGACCTGTTCCAGGGTCGCGACGAGCTCGTGGTCTACCAGCACATGTGGTACGACGGCGCGCCGCACCAGGGGCAGTGCGAGGGCTGCACCACCACGGCCTGGCACCTGAAGGACGCTGTCTACCTCAACGCCCGCGGCGTCTCGTTCGCCATCCTGACCACGGGCCGGTGGGACGAGGTGGCCCCCTACGTCGAGTTCATGGGGTACACCCAGCCCTGGTACTCGGTGCGGGGCGTGGAGGCGCCGGTCGGCGGAGAAATGGGGCACATCGTCTGTTTCCTGCGCGACGGCGACCGCGTGTTCCTCACCTACTCCACGACGGGCCGTGGCAACGAGCCGGTCAACGGGTCCTTGGGCCTGCTCGACATGACGCCCTACGGCCGCCGCGAGGCGTGGGAGGACAACCCCGAGGGCTGGCCCGCGGCCCCCCAGGCAGGCTCGCCGGTCGGTGGGCATGGCTCGCCGATCTGCTGGTACTGGCGCTCGGACGCCGACGGCGTCGCCACCTGGGGCCCGACCAGCCGGCCCGTGCCGCAGTGGACCCGCCCCGGCGCGACCCCCGTGGAGACCCTCGGCCGGCACGGCCACCACCACTGACGTGCCTTCGCCGCCGCACGTCCATGTCTGCCGACACGAAAAGCCGACCCGCGACCCGTCAGCCGGCAGGCTCGGGCGAGGCGTCCGGGGTCTCGGCGGCCTCGTCGGCGGCCTGCTCCGCGGCGTCCTCCGCGGCGACCGCGACCACGTCCCGGCCCGCTCTCCGGCGCCGGTGCCGGAGCAGCACCCACCGGCCGCGCGGTCCCCGGTCGCGCCCGCCGACCTGGGCCGCGGCGACCTCGGTGCCCGCCACGTCGGCGGCCTCGGCGGCGGCGACGGCGATCGGCCGGACGCCCTCGCCGCGCAGCAGGTCCGGGGACTCCTCGGGCATGCCTCCGAACCACACGCCGATGGCGGCGCACATCGACGGCAGCAGCGCGGCCGAGGCGCTGGCGTAGCCGGTCACCGAGGGGTGGAAGCGGTCCGGCCCGAACATCTCGCCGGGGGAGGCGGCGAACTCCGGGCCGAGGAGGTCACCCAGGGACACCGTGCGACCGCCCGCCTCGACCACGACGATGGTCTGCGCGGCCGCGAGCTGGCGGCTCCAGCGGCGCGCCAGGTAGCGCAGCGGCTGCGCGACCGGCTCGATGGTGCCGAGGTCGGGGCAGGTGCCGACGACGACCTCGGCGCCCGTCTCCCGCAGCCGGCGGACGGCCTGGTCCAGGTGGCGCACGGCCGTCGCCAGCCGCACCCGGTGGGTCACGTCGTTGGCGCCGATCATGATGACGGCGAGGTCGGGGACGCCGGCCTCCAGCACCTGCTCGACCTGCTCCGGCAGGTGGCTGCTCTGCGCCCCGACCTTGGCCACGCAGTGGATCTCGACCGGGCGGTCGGCGCACTCGGCGAGCCCGGCGGCCAGCATCACGCCCGGGGTCTGGTGCGAGTGGTCGACGCCGAGCCCGGTGGCGGTGGAGTCGCCGAGCAGGGCAAGCCGCAACGGCTCGCCCGCGTGGTGGTGGCCGTGAACCCCGTCTGCGGGCGGCGGCTCGCCGGCCGGCTCGCCGATGGTGCGGCGGGCGAGGACGGCCTCGGTGCGGATCAGCCCGAGCGCCCCGGCGGCGAGCAGGCCGAGCCCGCCACCGCCGTAGGCCGCCGCGACCGCGATCCGGCGTGCCTGGGAGGCGCGGCTCACCGCACGGGCTCCTTGGCCCGCAGGAAGCCGCGCACCGCCTCCCGGGCCTGGTCGCGGATCTCGGGCCCGTGGGTGAAGGCCGCGACGTCGTAGTCGAGCTCACCGAGCACGTGGGCGGTCTTCTTGCTCAGCGCCACGTCGGTGCAGAACGCGCGCACCGGCCAGGTCATCTTCCCGCGCATGTTCCAGATCGAGTCGCCCGTGATCAGCACCTTGGTGGGCTCGTGGAGAAGTGCCACGTGGCCCGGCGTGTGGCCGGGAGTGTGCACGACCCGCAGGCCGCCGGCGACGTCGAGCAGCTGCCCGTCGTACAGCTCCTCGTCGACCTCGGTCGGCGACGAGCCGCTGTTGCGTCGGAAGAGACGGCCGCCGAGCGTGGAACGGTCGAGCACCGGGCCCTTGCCCTCGCGCACGTAGGCGGCGTCCCGCTCGTGGACGGCGACCGGAGCGCCGGTGCGGCCGCGCATCCGGGACAGGCCGCCGACGTGGTCGTTGTGCGCGTGGGTGATGACGATCCGGGTGACGTCGCCGGGGCCGGCACCGAGGTGGGCCAGGCCGGCCAGGATGCGCTTGGGTGCGAAGCGGGTGCCGGTGTCGACGAGCGTGACCTGGCCGTCGTCGTCGACCAGCGCGAAGGAGTTGACCAGGTCGGCGGGCGCGGTGGGGATCCGCCAGACTCCGGGGGCGAGCTCGACGGCGGGGGCTCCGCTCACGTGCACCTCCTCGATCGCGATGACAGGGTAGCCACAGAGGGCGACGCGCGGCGCGCGAGGAGTCATCGGTCCGCGGCTATCGTTTGGGACGGGCCCGCGCGAGCTGGCCGCCGATGATCGTCCACTGGGAAAGAGGCCCGCAGCGGTGCAGTACTACGAGTCAATGGTCGACCTCGTCGGCAACACGCCGCTGGTCAAGCTGAACCGGGTCGCCGCCCACGTGCCGGCTCTCGTGCTCGCCAAGGTGGAGTACCTCAACCCCGGTGGGTCGGTGAAGGACCGGATCGCGGTGCGGATGATCGACGCGGCCGAGCAGTCCGGGGCCCTCAAGCCCGGTGGCACCATCGTCGAGCCGACGTCCGGCAACACCGGCGTGGGCCTCGCCATGGTCGCCCAGCAGCGCGGCTACCACTGCGTGTTCGTGCTGCCCGACAAGGTCTCGGCCGACAAGATCAACGTCCTCAAGGCCTACGGCGCCCGGGTCGAGGTGTGCCCGACGGCGGTTGCGCCGGAGGACCCCCGCTCCTACTACTCGGTGAGCGACCGGCTGGTGCGCGAGATCCCCGGCGCCTGGAAGCCGGACCAGTACTCCAACCCGGAGAACCCGCGCTCCCACTACGAGTCGACCGGTCCGGAGATCTGGGAGCAGACCGACGGCCGGATCACGCACTTCGTCGCCGGCGTCGGCACGGGCGGCACCATCAGCGGCACCGGACGCTTCCTCAAGGAGGCCTCGCACGGGGCGGTCAAGGTGATCGGCGCCGACCCGGAGGGGTCGGTGTACTCCGGGGGGACCGGGCGGCCCTACCTCGTCGAGGGCGTCGGCGAGGACTTCTGGCCGGCTGCCTACGACCGCGGCATCGCTGACGAGATCGTGGCCGTCTCCGACCGCGACTCGTTCCTCATGACCCGGCGGCTCGCGCGCGAGGAGGGCATGCTGGTCGGCGGCTCCTGCGGCATGGCCGTGGTGGCCGCCCTGCGCGTCGCCGAGCGGCTGACCCCGGACGACGTCGTGGTGGTGCTGCTGCCCGACAGTGGGCGCGGCTACCTCGGGAAGATCTTCAGCGACGAGTGGATGGCCGACTACGGCTTCGTCACGGGCGCCCCGGGGGAGACGACGGTCGGCGACGTCCTGGCGCGCAAGGGGACGGAGGTGCCGGCGCTCGTGCACGTGCACCCCAACGAGACGGTGCGCGAGGCGATCGACATCATGCGCGAGTACGGCGTGTCGCAGATGCCGGTCGTCAAGGCCGAGCCGCCGGTCACGGCCGGCGAGGTGGTCGGCTCGGTGATCGAGAAGGAGCTGCTGGACCTGCTGTTCAGCGGCCAGGCCCACCTCGCCGACCCGCTCGAGCGCCACATGTCCGCGCCGCTGCCGATCGTCGGCGCCGGCGAGCCGGTGTCCGCCGCCACCGCGGCGCTGGAGAAGTCCGACGCGCTGCTGGTGCACGAGGACGGCAAGCCGGCCGGGGTGCTCACCCGGCAGGACCTGCTGGGCTTCCTGGCCGGCTGACCCCCGCGGCGCCCGCGAGGCGCGAACCCAACGAAACGTTCTTAACGTATTGTTAGGCCATGGCCAGGTTGAGTGGGCGTCCGCTGCTCGACACCCGGGCCGACGTGGCCCTGTTCGTCGACCGGGCGCGCGAGTCCGCGCGGCTGCGCCGTGCGCTGGACGAGGGGCTGAACGTCCTGGTGACGGGCCCGCGCGGGTGCGGCAAGACCTCGTTCGTACGCCGGGCGCTCACCGACCTGCGCGCGGCTGACGCCGCCGGCCCGGCCCCGGTCTTCGTGGTCGCCGCCACCGTCGAGCGGCCGGCTGACCTGTTGCGGCGGGTGGCGGGAGCCCTCGACGTGACCGTCGACGGGAGCGGGTCGGCCCGCGACGTCGTCGCCGCGCTCGCCCAGGCCGACCTCGGCGGCAACCGTCCCGTCGTCGTCGACGGGCTTCCCGTCGCGACCGCCCACCCGGTGTTCGGCCAGCTGCGCGACGAGCTCTGGGCGCTGCCCATCACCTGGGTCGTGACCTGCCCGGACCGCGACGAGCCGGACTTCCTCCGTCCCCCCGCGGACGCGTTCTTCGACGTTGTGCTGCGGCTCGGCCCGCTGGCCGACGGTGACGTGCGCGACCTGCTGCGGCGGCGCGCCACACCGGAGGAGCTCGACGACCGCGCCGTCGCCGAGATCGTCTCGCTCGCCGGAGGCAGCCCGCGCAAGGCCCTCGACCTGGCCCGACGCCTCCTCACCGATCCGGCGGCGGCGGACGGGCTCCGAGCGGAGGTGCTGCAGCGCCGGGACGCGCTCGAGCCGCTGGGGCCGGCGGCCGCCATGCTCCTCGACGAGCTGGAGACGTCCGGCCCGGCCAGCGCCTCGGACCCTGCCCTGCTGGCGCGGCTCGGCTGGACCCGCCCCCGCGCCGCCCAGGTCCTCGCCGAGCTGGAGCAGGCCGGGCTGGTCGAGGGCACCACCGTGCCGGAGGGCCCCGGCCGGCCGCGCAAGGTCTACCGCAGCACGGCCGGGACGGCCGGCGCCGGGCGTCCGGCGGACGAGGTTCCCGGTGGCGCCCCGGGTGGCGCTCCGCCCGGTTGACGGTGATTACCGGCAGGATGTCCGGATGAGTGTCGACGCGCTGCTGACCCTGCGGGACGCCCACGTCTTCGACCCCGCACCGCGCCACGACGACCTCTACCTGCTGCACGTCCCGTTCGACGAGCTGACCGGCAGCCGCTCCTGCGAGCACGCGCTGGCGGCCGCGCTGCGCCGCGGGGAACGCGTCGCCCTCGTCGGGGGCAGCGGTGCGGGCAAGTCCAGCGTCATCTCGTGGGTGCTCAACCCGCTGGTCGAGGACCTCGCCCCGCTGCCGGTCCCGGTCGCGATCGAGGAGCCGGCGGTCGCCACCTCTCCCGTCGCCTTCGCCGGGCACCTCGTCCGCACGGTGGCTCGCTATGTCGCCCACGCCCACCCCGCGGCGGCCGAGGAGGCCCGCGAGCGCGCCCGGCGTACGACGCGAAAGGTCCAGCACCCGCGTCGGGAGCGGGCCGGCCGGCTCTCCGTCGCGCCGAGCTGGATGGGCCTGCAGGTCGAGCTGGCCGGCGAGCTGAAGACCGTGAGCGAGCGGGCGGAGGTCGACCGTCCCGGCCAGGAGGTCATCGAGGAGGCGCAGGCGATCCTTGCGACCGTGGCAGCCCACGGGCTGCGCCCGGTCGTCGTGCTCGACGACACCGACAAGTGGCTGCAGGTGCCCGGCCTGCCCGACCCCGGCGCGCACCTCGCGGGCTTCTTCAGCCAGGTCCCGCGGCTGCTGGCCGAGCACCTCGCGGTGCCCGCCGTGCTGGCCGTCCACGAGCACTACCTCGACCACCCCGGCTACCGCGCGAGCGGCGGCTTCCTCGAGGCGACCCTGCGGGTGCCGCCGCTGCCCGACCGCGACTCGCTGCAGCGGGTGCTGACGCACCGGGCCCACGGCTGGGTCGACGAGCCGTTCGACCAGCTCGTCACCGAGCCGGCGCTGGACGCCCTGATGGGCCACTACCAGGCGGGGCCGTCGCGCGACCTGCGGCGCCGGGTCCTCTTCGTCGCGCACACCGCGCTGGCACGGGCCTGCGACGAGGGAGCCGACCTGATCGCCTACCGCCACGTCGAGCTTGCGATCAGCGAGTGCGCCCCCGACGAGCGTTGAGCCGACCGGCTCCACGGCCGGTGACTAATCGTGATTGTCTGGTCACGGAAGTGACCCAGGGGCCGCCCGGGCTGTCCCCGCGTGCCTGGTTGGTGCTTCAATCACCGACGGTGACCGAATGACCGACATCTACGCGCAGCGGCCCTGGATCCGCTTCTATGCCGACGGGGTGCCGCCTGATGTCCGGGTGCCGGACGTGCCGCTCACCCGGCTGCTCGACGATGCCGCCGAGGTCTTCCCCCGGCGGGCCGCGATCAGCTACTTCGGCCACTCCATCAGCTATCGCGAGCTGCGCCACCAGGTCGACCGGTTCGCCAGCGTCCTCACCGCGCTCGGCGTCCGCAAGGGCGACCGGGTCGCCCTGGTGCTGCCCAACTGCCCGCAGACGGTCATCGCGATCTTCGCGACGCTGCGCATCGGCGCGATCGTCGTCCAGCACAACCCGCTCTACACCGAGCCGGAGCTGCACCACCAGCTGCTCGACAGCGGTGCCAGCGTCGTGATCGTGTACGACGGCGCCTACCGCCGCGTCGAGGCGGCCCGCACGGGCACGGCCGTGCGCCACGTCATCACGACCTCCCTCATCGACTACCTCCCACGATGGAAGCGCCGGCTGCTGGACCTGCCGATCGAGAAGGCGCGGGAGAAGCGGGCCCGGCTGGTCACGCCGCTGCCCGACGACGCCCGCACCGACGACTTCTGCCATCTGCTCGAGAAGTCCAGCGGGCCAGCCAAGCAGGCTCGCGTCGACCCCAGCCGCCAGCTCGCGATGCTGCAGTACACCGGCGGCACGACCGGGCTGCCCAAGGGGGCCATGCTCACCCACCGGAACCTGGTGGCCAACGCCTACCAGACGCGGGCGTGGGACCCCGGCATCGTCGAGGGCCGCGAGACCACGCTCGGGGTGCTGCCGCTGTTCCATGTCTACGGCCTCACGCTCGGGCTGTTCGTGACCGTGCTGGCCGCGGGCAACCTGGTGCTCATCCCGACCTTCGACCTGCAGCTGGTGCTCGAGGCGGTGTCGAAGAGCAAGCCGACGATCTTCCCCGGCGTCCCACCGATGTACAGCCAGATCAACGAGGCCCGCGAGTCCGCGAACCACGACCTGCGCTCGATCCGCACCTGCGTGTCCGGCGCGATGCGGCTGCCGCCGGAGACCGTCGACCGGTTCCAGGAGGCGACCGGGGGCCGGCTGGTGGAGGGCTACGGGCTCACCGAGACGTCGCCGGTCGCGCTGTGCAACCCCTTGAACCGCAACGCGCGCGCCGGCACCGTCGGCCTCCCGCTGCCCGGCACCGAGGCGAAGGTCGTGGACGAGAACGACCCCGACATCGTGGTGGAGCCGGGCGTCGCGGGCGAGCTCGCGGTGCGAGGGCCACAGGTCTTCCACGGCTACTGGGGCCACGCCGGCGACACCGCCGCGATGCTGCGCGACGGCTGGATCCTGACCGGTGACGTCGTGACGATGAGCCCCGACGGCTTCTTCACCATCATCGACCGCAAGCGCGACATCATCCTCGCGAGCGGCTTCAGCATCTTCCCCTCCGAGATCGAGGACGTGCTGCTGGAGCACCCGGACGTCGCGGACTGCGTGGTGATCGGGGTGCCCGACCCCTACCGCGGCGAGACGGTGAAGGCGTACGTCGTGCCCCGAGCCGGGCGGCACATCGACGAGCAGCACCTGGAGATCCACTGCGAGCAACGCCTGTCCGCCTACAAGGTGCCCAAGCTTTTCGAGGTGCGGGACGACCTGCCGCGCAACATCATCGGCAAGCCGCTGCGCCGGGTGCTGCGCGAGGAGCACGCCGCGCGCAGCGCCTGAGTGGGGCATAGGGTCGGCCAGACGGCCGGTTCGCCGGTGATCTTCCGGGTAGGAGCGGCTGCGCCGGCCGGCCGACGGGACAAGGCCGCGCCGGCCGACCGATCGTCCGAACGAGCTGGAGGAACGGATGGCACTCGACGACGACATGACCACCACGCCGATGGACGGTGGCGCCGACGGTGGCGCGGACGGCGGCGCTGACAGCGGTGCGCACGGCCCCTCGGACGGGGGAGCCGGCGGCACCCCGGGCACGCACGACGGCGGTGCCGACGG
>DASVBJ010000229.1:0-10380 GCA_036375895.1 Actinomycetes bacterium
GAGCTCGTCGAGGGCATGCGCTTCGACAAGGGTTACATCTCGCCGTACTTCGTCACCGACCCGGAGCGGATGGAGGCCGTCGTCGACGACCCCTACATCCTCTTCGTCAACGGCAAGATCTCCAACGTCAAGGACCTGCTCCCGGTGCTCGAGAAGGTGATGCAGGGCGGCAAGCCGCTGGTCATCATCGGCGAGGACGTCGAGGGTGAGGCGCTCGCGACGCTGGTCGTCAACAAGATCCGCGGCACCTTCAAGTCGGTTGCGGTCAAGGCGCCGGGCTTCGGCGACCGCCGCAAGGCGATGCTGCAGGACATGGCCATCCTCACCGGCGGCCAGGTCATCAGCGAAGAGGTCGGCCTCAAGCTCGAGAACACGACCGTCGACCTGCTCGGCAAGGCCCGCAAGGTCGTCGTCACCAAGGACGAGACCACGATCGTCGAGGGCGCTGGCGACAGCGACCAGATCGCCGGCCGCGTCAACCAGATCAAGGCCGAGATCGAGAAGTCGGACAGCGACTACGACCGCGAGAAGCTGCAGGAGCGCCTGGCCAAGCTGGCCGGCGGTGTTGCGGTCATCAAGGTCGGCGCTGCCACCGAGGTGGAGCTCAAGGAGCGCAAGCACCGCATCGAGGACGCGGTCCGCAACGCGAAGGCCGCGGTCGAGGAGGGTGTCCTCCCCGGTGGTGGTGTCGCGCTGGTCCAGGCCGGCGCGGTCGCGTTCGACAAGCTCGAGCTCGAGGGTGACGAGGCGACCGGCGCGAACATCGTCAAGGTCGCCCTCGAGGCTCCGCTCAAGCAGATCGCGATCAACGCCGGTCTCGAGGGCGGCGTCGTCGCCGAGCGCGTCCGCAACCTGCCCGCCGGGCACGGTCTGGACGCCGCCACCGGCGAGTACGGCGACCTGATCGCCAAGGGCATCATCGACCCGGCCAAGGTGACGCGTTCGGCGCTGCAGAACGCCGCGTCGATCGCCGCGCTGTTCCTCACCACCGAGGCCGTCATCGCCGACAAGCCGGAGAAGGCCCCCGCGGCCGCTCCCGGTGGCGGTGACATGGGCGGCATGGACTTCTGAGTCCACCCGCTTCGCGCGCCTGACCGAAGGGGCGGTTCCCGCGAGGGAGCCGCCCCTTCGGCGTGTGCGGGTCAGCGCCCGGCGAAGCTGCCGGCGATGCGCCGCTCGGCCTCGTCGTAGCCCTGCCCGGCCTGCGAGAGCAGCTGGCTGATGCCGGCGAGTGCCTGCTGGAGGCCCTGGGCGCTGCGGTTCCACTCCTCGTAGAGGGCCTGGAACCGCTCGTGGGCCTGGCCGTTCCAGCTCGCGCCGATGGGGGCGACCCGGCCGCGCAGGCCACCGAGCTCGGACTCGATCGAGCCGGCGACGCCATGGACCTGGCGGGAGAGCTCCATGAGCTCGGCGGGGGTGACGCGGAACGCGGTCATCGGACCTCCTGGGTCGTCGTGCGATCGGTGGTGCTCCGGCGGCTGCCCGCCACGCCGGGCGCGTGGCGAGCCGCCTACGACGCTAGGGACTTCCGCGGTGCCGGCCGCGGAGTTGTGCACAGGTCACCTCGCCGGGCTGATCGCCCGGGCGGTGCCGCACCAGCGCTACACCGGCAGCGCGCCCACCGGGGCGACCACGCAGCCGTCCTCCTCGCACACCCAGTGCGGGTCCTCGCCCAGATCGGGCGTGACCCGCAGCTCGTGCGGCTCCTGGTCGTCGTCGTCGTGGTGGCGTGCGCAGAGCGGCCACCGGCCCACCGTCTCCAGCAGGGCCTCCTGCACGTCCTGCGCGACCAGGCAGGCGACGTACGCCGCGCCCTCCGGCCACTGCTCGACCCACCACCGGCGATGGGTGAGCACGTCGTCGACCAACGACACCGTGCGGGCGGACTCGAGCCCGCGCGCGGCGAGGTCGTGCAGCACGAGGGCGCGCGCGGCGAGCAGGGCGTCGGTCACGGCACCATTGTCGCCATGGCGGTGCTCGTCGACGAACCAATCTGGCCGTTCCGCGGCCGGCTGTGGTGCCACCTCGTCAGCGACACGTCGTACGACGAGCTGCACCTTGTCGCGGAGCGGCTGGGCATCCCGCGGCGCGCGTTCCAGGGCGACCACTACGACGTCCCGGCGGAGATGCGCGACGAGGCGATCGCCCAGGGAGCCCAGCCGGTGACCGGCCGCGAGCTGATCACGCGGCTGCGCGCGTCCGGGTTGCGCCAGCAGCGAAAGCACTGACGCGTACGCCGTGGTCGCACCCACACTGGCGTCAGCCGGGGTGGGAGCCGTCCCTGGGAGGACAAGGTGGCAACGGCACGACAGCTGGTGATCGGGACCGACGAGAGCCACCGCGTCACGTCCCTCGAGCTGTTCTTCGACCTGGTGTTCGTCTACGCGCTGACCCAGGTGACCGCGGTCATGGCCGGTGACCCCACCTGGACCGGGCTCGCCCGCGGCGGCGTGCTCCTGGCCATGCTGTGGTTCGCGTGGTGCGCATATGCCTGGCTCGGCAACCAGGCCAGGGCGGACGAGGGGGTGCTGCGGGCCGGGCTGGTGCTCGCGACGATGGCGATGTTCGTGGTCGCGCTGGCGATCCCCGAGGCGTTCGGCGACCTGCCCGGCGGCCTGAACGCCCCGCTCGTCCTGGTCATCGCGCTGGCGACGGTGCGCTTCGTCCACCTCGCCGTCTACGTCGTCGCGGCCGGTGACGACGCCGGGCTGCGCCGGCAGCTGGCGCGCACGGCAGTGCCGGTGGCCGTGTGGGCCGCCCTGCTCGTCGCGGGTGCGTTCCTCGACGAGCAGGCCCGGCTGGTGGTGTGGACGGTGGCCCTGGTCGCCGACTACGTGGGCATCTTCGCCGGCGGCGTGGAGGGCTGGCGGCTGAACGCCGCCGCGCACTTCGCCGAGCGACACGGGCTCATCATCATCATCGCGCTGGGCGAGTCGATCGTCGCGATCGGCGTCGGCGCCGCAGGGCTGCCGATGACCTGGCCACTGCTCACCGCCGTGCTGCTGGGCCTCACGGTCACCGCCGCGTTGTGGTGGGCCTACTTCGACGTCGTCGCCCCCGTCGCCGAGCGGGTCCTGGTGCGTGCCCGAGGGGCGGAGCGGGCCCGGCTCGGCCGGGACTCGTACACCTACCTGCACTTCCCGATGGTGGTGGGCATCGTGCTGCTCGCCGTCGGGCTGAAGAAGGTCATCGGCTACGTGGCCGACGCGGACCACCACGGCCTCGGCGACCCGCTCACCGGCGTGCCGCTCGTCGCGATGTACGGCGGGGTCGTGCTGTACCTGCTGGCACACGTCGCCTTCCGGCTGCGCAACGTGCACTCCGTGAACGTGCAGCGGGTCGTCGTGGCGGTGCTCCTGCTCGTCGCCATGCCGGTCGCCGACCGGGTGCCGGCCCTGGCGGCGCTCGGCTTCCTGGCCGTGGTGCTCGTCGCTCTCATCGCGTACGAGGCGACCCGCTATGCCGAGGCACGGCGCGCCGTACGACACGGCGTGCCGCACTGACGGCATCAGGGGTTGCGTCAGGAATCATCGTCCGGTCGGGCCCGAGGTCTCCCAGCGGCCGAGCTCGGCAGTGAGGTTGCGACGCGCCGCCGGCTCCCAGGCCGAGCGGGCATCGGCGGTGTGGAACATCGGGTCCAGGGCGAGCAGGCCGCGCAGCACCTCCGCGCGGCCGCGGGCGAACGCGGCGTCGTTCACGTGGCCGTACTCGGCGCGGACCGCGTCGACGTACGCGTCGTAGCGCTCCGGACCCTCGGCGAGCACCGCCAGGTCCGCGTCGCAGAGCACCGCGCCGTTGGTGTCCCCGGGCTCGGGGGCGTGCGTCGCCGTCAGTCGCACCAGGCGCCCCACCTCGCGCACGGTCGTGGGATCGACCTGCAGGGACGACAGGGCGTGCGATGCCAGCTGGGCGCTGCGCTCCTCGTTGTCGGTGGCCGCCGGCTCGTAGACCGCGTCGTGGTACCACGCGGCCAGCCGCACCGCGTCGGGGTCGGTCGCGTGGTGGGCGAGCTCGTCGACGTGCCGCAGCACCTCGTCGAGGTGGGTGAGGTCGTGGTAGCGGCGGTGCGCCTCGGCGTACCGCCCCAGCAGCTCGGCGCCCGCCTGCGCGACGTCGCCGCGCGCCCGCACCCGGCGGCAGGTGCGCAGCCACGCCTCGGGCAGGTGTCTCATGCCACCGCAGTCTGGCCCAGGTCGGGCGGCAGCGGGCGCGCGTGGACGACCGTCAGCCCGGACACGGCGCGGGTCAGCACGACGTACAGCCGCCGCAGACCCTGCCAGTGCTCGGGCTCGGCGTCGACGATCTCGGCCGGCTCGACCACCACGACGTGGTCGTACTCGAGCCCCTTGGCGAGGGTCGCCGGGACCACCGTCAGCCGTTCGTCGGCCTCCTCGCCGCCGAGGACCAGATGCGGCACCCGCTGGGCGCTCAGCTCCGCCGCGAGCAGCGGGACGCGGTCGTCCGCGGCGATGACGCCGACCGACCCCGGCTCCCTCAGAGCGGTGCGTACGGCGTGCAGGGTCGAGCCGGTGACGTCCTCTGCCGGCACCACGTCGAGCCGGCCCGGGTTCTCCCGGACGGAGACCGGGGCGGCGACGCCTGGCGCGATCCGCGGCAGCAGCCGGCAGGCGAAGTCGATGACCGTCGCGGGCACGCGGTAGCCCCGCTCGAGCACCTCGACGCGGGCGTCCGGCTTGCCGAGGTGGGCGAGCGTCGACTCCCAGTCGGTGGTGGCCCACGGAGTGGTGCCCTGGGCGATGTCACCGAGCACCGTTGCCGCGCCCGTGGAGCAGCGCCGGCCAACTGCGCGCAGCTGCATGGCGGACAGGTCCTGCGCCTCGTCGAGGACGACGTGACCGAGGCTCGGCTCCCGCTCGACCAGGTCGGCCATCTCGTCCACGAGCACCGCGTCGGCGGCCGACCAGCGCGCGCTGCCGGGCCCACGGGGCGCCTTCTGCCAGGTGAGCATCGCCTGCTCGTCGGGGGAGAGGAGACCGTCGGCGGCCGCCGCCAGCACCTCTGGGTCGGCCAGCAGGTCCATCACCACCCGCGCCGGGTCGACCTTCGGCCACAGGCGGTCCACGGCCGCTCGGACGGGGGCGCCGCGGGCCACCGCGTCCTGCACCCGGTCGTCGGGCGACTCGCCGGCCGCCTCCATCTTGGTCAGCACCGCGTGGGCCAGCCGCTGGGCGAGCATCGCGCGGGCCGCGCCGTAACGCACGTCGCGCGACCGGAGCTCGTCGACGATCTCGGTGAGCTCGTAGGCCGGCACCCGCCAGCGACGTGACCCGCGAGGGACGACGAGCGGCGCGGTCGGCGGCGTCAGCCGCGCGTAGAGCGCGCGGCGCAACACCCCGGCCATCCGCGCGTCGCCCTTGAGCGCGGCCACCTCGGGCGGGTCGACGGCCCGGGCCGGGACGCGCGCGGTGAGCTGCTCGACCGTCACCTGGGTGACGTCCACCTCGCCGAGCGCGGGCAGCACCGCGGCGATGTACGACAGGAACGCGGTGTTCGGGCCGACGACGAGGACCCCGCCGCGGCGCAGCCGCTCGCGGTGCGCGTAGAGCAGGTAGGCGGCACGGTGCAGGCCGACCGCGGTCTTCCCGGTGCCGGGCGCGCCCTGCACGCACACGGTGTCGGCGTACCCCGCCCGCACGATCTCGTCCTGCTCGGGCTGGATGGTCGCCACGATGTCGCGCATCGCCCCGACCCGCGGCCGCTCGATCTCGGCGGCGAGGATGTGCGAGCGGACGTCCCGCTCGCTGGGGTCGACCAGGTGCTCGTCCTCGTACGCCGTGATCTGGCCGCGCTCGAACCCGAACCGGCGGCGCAGCGTCACCCCCATCGGCTCGGTGCGGGTGGCGCGGTAGAAGGCGCGCGAGACGTCGGCCCGCCAGTCGACGACCACCGGGTCGCCGTCGTCGTCGTGCACGTGCCGGCGGCCGATGTAGAACCGCTCCGCCGGCCCGTCGTCGGCGCCGGTGTCCAGACGGCCGAAGAACAGCGGGGTCTCCGGGTCGTCGACGAGCGCCAGCGCGCGACGGTGCAGGGCGCTCTTGAGGTACTCGATGGAAAGCGCCGCCCCGCCGGCCTTCTCGGCGTCCAGGTCGAGGGTGCGCTGCCGCATCCGGGCGAGCTCGGCGCGGGCCGCGGCCAGGTAGGCGCGCTCGGCGGCCAGCGCCTCGGGTATGTACGGGTCGGGGTGGTCCTCGGTCGGCTCGGTCTGCTCAGTCGGCTCCAGGGGCATGGTGAACGGTGCCTCCTCGGCGGGGGCTGGGCTCGGTGGGTGGGCGCGGAAGCCTACCCCCCGCCGCTCCCACCCCCCAATCAGGCAGCGATCATGCACGTTCCGTCGCGACGGAACGTGCATGATCGCTGCCGGGAGGGGGGAGGTGGGGTGGGGGGTCCCGTAGCGTGATCGACCGTGACCGAGGACCTTGCCGCCCTGCGCGACCTGCTTGCGGCCGCCCCGCTCGTCGACGGCCACAACGACCTGCTCTGGGAGATGCGCGAGCAGGCGGCCTACGACTTCGGTCGCATCGACGTGGCCGCGGCCGCGCCCTCCCTCCAGACCGACATCCCGCGGCTGCGGGCAGGCGGGGTCGGGGCGCAGTTCTGGTCGGTGTACGCGCCGTCGGACTGGCCGGGGGACGCCGCGGTGACC
This sequence comes from Actinomycetes bacterium, assembly GCA_036375895.1. GTDB lineage: Bacteria > Actinomycetota > Actinomycetes > JACCUZ01 > JACCUZ01 > DASVBJ01. The sequence continues at coordinate 6,665 of DASVBJ010000229.1, forward strand.
GCGACCCTGGAGCAGCTCGACGGCTGGCGGTCGCTGGTCCGGCACTACGCCGAGGACCTGCAGCTCGCCCTCACCGCCGACGACGTCGAGGAGGCGGTCGCAGCCGGCCGCATCGCCTCGCTCGCCGGCATGGAGGGCGGCCAGTCGATCGGTTGCTCACTGGGCGCGCTGCGGATGATGTACGCCGTCGGCGCGAGGTACATGACGCTGACGCACAACGACAACAACCCGTGGGCCGACTCGGCCACCGACGATCCCGACCACGACGGGCTCACCGCCTTCGGCGAGGAGGTCGTGCGGGAGATGAACCGGCTCGGCATGCTCGTCGACCTCAGCCACGTCGCCCCCGCCACCATGCGCGACGCGCTGCGCACGACCGAGGCGCCGGTCGTCTTCTCGCACTCCTCCGCCCGGGCGCTGTGCAACCACCCGCGCAACGTCCCCGACGACATGCTGGCCGAGCTGCCCCGCAACGGCGGGGTCTGCATGGTGACCTTCGTGCCGGGCTTCGTCTCGCAGGCGGTGGCCGACGTCTGGGCCGCGTACGACGTGGAGAAGGAGCGGCTGGACGCCGAGCACCCGGACGCGCCGGACGAGGTCGACCGACGGATGGCCGAGTGGAGCCGGTGCAACCCGGCGCCGCGGGCGACGGTCGGCCAGGTCGCCGACCACATCGAGCATGTGCGCGAGGTGGCGGGCGTGGCGCACGTCGGCATCGGCGGCGACTACGACGGCGTGCCGACGCAGCCGGAGGGCCTCGAGGACGTGTCGACCTACCCGGTGCTCTTCGCCGAGCTGCGGCGCCGCGGCTGGTCGGACGGCGAACTGCGAGCCGTCGCCGGCCGCAACGTGCTGCGCGCCCTGCGCGGCGCGGAGGACACGGCCCGCGACCTGCAGGCGCGACGGGCCCCTTCGCTGGCGCGGATCGCGGACCTGGACCGGCCGGACGGGTAGCCCGCACCACCCCTTCACGCCTGCGCCGACGGGTGCCGAACGGCTCAGCGCGTCAGTGCGGACATCCCGCTCGCGTAGGCCGCCTGCCAGGCCGACCCCTCGGGGGCGAGGACAGGGCCAGGTCCCGGAGGAGGTTGCGGCACCCGCAGGACGTACAGCGTGCGATCCGGGGTGTTCACGCCCCGGCTGGGCGACGCCAGGACGCGGGACTCGGGGATGAGCTCGTTGGACGGGCCCCACGGCAGCAGGCGCAGCCACACCAGGGCGCCGTCCGGGGTCCAGGCCAGCAGCTCGTCCCGCTCCGGCCGGCTGAACTCGCGCTCGACCTCGCCGGTCGCGCTCGAGACGACGACCCAGCGTCGGCTGCCGGAGACCGCGGTGGGGGAGGCCTCGCCCAGCACCACCTGCCGCCCGTCGGGGGAAACGGCCCACCCGTGCCTGAGCGAGGTGTCCGGGACGGCTCGCCGTGGGATCTCCCGCGCGCCGGTGAGGTCGACGCTGCCGACGGTGACGGCCGGTGTCGTCGAGGCCGGCTCGTTGCTGAGCACCGTCAGACTGCGACCGTCCGCAGCGAAGGATCCGACCGGGCGTCCGTAGAAGCCGGGCAGCGCGATGGATCGCGCCGGCGCGCCCGGGGACACCCCCACCAGCTGCACGACGCCTCGCGCCCCGGCGGCGGGCACGTCGCCGAGAAGCACCGCGACCGTCCGCCCGTCAGGGGAGAGGGCGGTGGACCGCACGAAGGACGGTCCCTCCAGCCGGTACCCAACCGTTCGCCGCCGTCCGTCGAGGCCGTCGAGGTGGACGACGCCCTCGGTCGGGCTGCGCTCGGTGGTGTAGGTCATGGTGCGGCCGTCCGCCGAGAGACGGGCCTGCTTCGGCAGGCCGGTGATGCGCGTCCGCACCCACTGGCCGCGCCCGTCGACCGCCCAGGGCCCATCGCTTGGACCGAGCAGCATGCGCGCGGCGGTGATGCCGCGGACGGGCGCCTTGCTCAGGTCCACGACCTTCGGGAGCCGCTCCGTGGCGGGGGCGTCGCTGCTGTCGCCGGCGCTCAGCACCCGCAGGCCGGTGACCGCGAGGACCGCGGCCACCGCGGCGGCCAGGGCGGCGACCCGTGCCCGGGCGCGCCGCCGGGTCCGCTCCGCCCTCACCCGCTCGATGACGTCGACCAGGACGACCTCCTCGGCCATCCGGGCCAGCTCCGTCCTCAGTCGTGCGTGTTCGCCGGTCACTGGCTGACCCCTTCCAACAGCTCGGGGACCAGGTCCCGCAGCTTGTGCAGCGCCTTCGCGGTCTGGCTGCGCACGGTGCCGACGGAGCACCCGAGCACCTCGGCCGTGGCGGCCTCACTGAGGTCCTCGAAGAAGCGCAGCACCACGACGGCGCGCTGGCGCGGCGCCAGCCGGTCCAGGGCGCGGGCCAGCGAAACCCGCACGGCGACGCGCTCCTCGTGGCCCGCGACCCGGGGCTCCGGGACGGAGTCGAGGCCGACGACCTCCGTGCCCGGGTGCCGCCGCCAGGCCGACACGTGCTCCCGGTAGAGCACGGTCCGCACGTACGGCTCCACATCTCCGCGGGCGCTGATCCGGCCCCATCGTGGAGCGATCCTGACGAGTGCCGTCTGGACGAGGTCCTCCGCCTGCTGCTGGTCGCCGGTGAGCAGGTACGCCGACCGCAGCAGGGCCGGCGTGCGTGCAGACACGAAGCTGGTGAAGCCCGCGTCGTCCCTGCTGCCCAGCCGCACCGTGACCAACCTCTCGGGCCGTCCCCGCCCCCCTACGAGCATCACGCGTCCCGGCGGCCGGATCTATGCCTCAGGGGTCGCGATGACCCGGACGTGGGTGCCCGGGGGAGCGCTGCGCCGGCGGGCCCGGGCCATCGTCGAGGGCGAGGAGGAGGTAGGCCTCCACCGGAACCGTCTTCCCCTTCAGGTCGAGGGCTCCCAACGGCTCGGTGCGGGCACGGGGGAGCAGCGCCGCGGTCGCCGCGCCGATCGCCACACCGCCGACCGGTGCCTTGCCCTCCAGCCGGGACGCGGCGTTGACCGTGTCGCCGATCACCGTGTGCGTGCGGCCGCCCTCGGCGCCGAGGAGGCTGACGGACACCTCGCCGCTGTTTACCCCTACTCGGAACCGCGGCCAGTCGGGGTGCTTCGCGGCGACCCGGGCCGTCTCCTCCTGCATGGCCAGCGCGGCGGCGGCGGCCCGGTACGCGTGGTCGGGCTGGTCGCCCCTGCGGTTGAAGGTGACCATGATCGCGTCGCCGATGATGCGGTCGATGTCCCCACCGAAGCGGTGCACGATGGGCGGCACCGCCACCTCGAAGTAGCTGTTCAGCATGGCGGTCACTTCCTGCGGGCCATGGCGTTCGGAGAAGCTCGTGAAGCCCTGCAGGTCGGCGAACAGGATGCTCATCTCCCGCGTGCCCGCGACCGTCTCGTCCAGGTACAGGTCGGCGTACCGCTCCTCGTGCCACTGCGCCTGGGCGCTCCAGGCGACGAGGGCGAACGCCGTGAACATCAGGACGTGCCACTCCCACCAGCTGGCGTGCCAGTTCCGGGCGAAGGCGACCGCGACCATCGCCTCGGCGAGGAGCACGAAGGCGGCCGCCATCCCCAGCAGCATCACCGTCGGCCTCCGGCGCCAGAAGCCGACGTAGCGGGCCGCGCTCACGGCGTACAGGCAGATCGCGGGCACGGCCAGGGCCAGGAGCGGGCCGGACGCGCGCTCCGGCGGGGTGCGCCCGTCCAGGGGTGGCAG
>DASVBJ010000372.1:0-3937 GCA_036375895.1 Actinomycetes bacterium
CAGCTCCCGGGCGCCAAGGTCTATCCGTGGGTGGCCGAGGTACGGCATTCGACGCCGGGCGTCGGCCTGATCTCTCCGCCGCCGCACCACGACATCTACTCGATCGAGGACCTGGCCCAGCTCATCCACGACCTCAAGAACGCCAACCACCAGGCCCGCGTGCACGTCAAGCTGGTGGCCGAGGTCGGCGTCGGCACGGTGGCGGCGGGTGTGAGCAAGGCGCACGCCGACGTGGTGCTCATCTCGGGCCACGACGGCGGCACCGGCGCCTCGCCGCTGACCAGCCTCAAGCACGCCGGTGGCCCGTGGGAGCTGGGCCTCGCCGAGACCCAGCAGACGTTGCTGCTCAACGGCCTCCGGGACCGCATCGTGGTGCAGGCCGACGGCCAGCTGAAGACCGGGCGCGACGTCGTGGTCGCCGCGCTGCTGGGCGCGGAGGAGTACGGCTTCGCCACCGCCCCGCTCGTCGTCAGCGGCTGCGTGATGATGCGGGTCTGCCACCTCGACACGTGCCCGGTCGGCATCGCCACCCAGAACCCCGAGCTCCGCAAGAGGTTCACGGGCAGCCCGGAGTTCGTGGAGACGTTCTTCACCTACATCGCCGAGGAGGTCCGCGAGCACTTGGCGTCGCTCGGCTTCCGCAGCCTCGACGAGGCGATCGGCCGCGCGGACGCCCTCGACACCAGCCGCGCGGTCGAGCACTGGAAGGCCTCGGGGCTCGACCTGACGCCGATCCTGCACGTGCCCGACCTGCCCGACGGCGCGCCCCGCCGCTGCGTGACCACGCAGGACCACGGGCTGGAGAAGGCCCTCGACAACGAGCTGATCGCCCGGGCCGAGGATGCGCTGGACCGGGCCGAGCCGGTGCGCATCGAGACGACCATCCGCAACGTCAACCGCACCGTCGGGACGATGCTCGGCGCGGAGGTGACGAGGCGGTACGGCGGGCAGGGCCTGCCGGACGGCACCATCGACATCACCCTGACGGGCTCGGCCGGGCAGTCGTTCGGCGCCTTCCTGCCCCGCGGCATCACGCTGCGCCTGGTTGGCGACGCGAACGACTACCTCGGCAAGGGCCTCTCCGGCGGTCGGGTCGTCGCCCGGCCCCCGCGCGACGCGTCGCTGGTCGCCGAGCGCAACGTCATCGCCGGGAACGTGCTGCTCTACGGCGCCACCGCGGGCGAGGTGTACGTCCGCGGCCTGGTGGGGGAGCGGTTCGCGGTGCGCAACTCCGGCGCCACCGCGGTGGTCGAGGGGGTCGGCGACCACGGCTGCGAGTACATGACCGGTGGCACCGTCGTCGTCGTGGGCCCGGTCGGGCGCAACTTCGCCGCCGGCATGTCCGGCGGCACGGCGTACGTGCTGGACCTGCACACGGCCCGCGTCAACGGCGAGATGGTCGACCTCGAGCCGCTCGACGACGAGGACCTCGAGCTCGTGCGGCACCTCGTCAGCCGGCACGCGGAGGAGACCGGGTCGGCCGTCGGCCAGGCACTGCTCGCCGACTGGCAGCACGACCCGGCGGCGACCGGGCAGCGGTTCACCAAGGTGATGCCGCGCGACTACAAGAACGTGCTCGCCGCGCGGGCCCGCGCGCTCGACGAGGGGCTCGACGTGGACACGGCGATCATGGAGGCGGCACATGGCTGACCCGAGAGGCTTCCTGACCACGCCCCAGCGCGAGCTGCCCCCGCGCCGGCCGGTCGACGTGCGGATCCTGGACTGGCGCGAGGTCTACGAGGCGCAGGACCCCGCCCAGCTGCACCGGCAGGCCGGGCGCTGCATGGACTGCGGCATCCCGTTCTGTCACGACGGCTGCCCGCTGGGCAACCTGATCCCGGAGTGGAACGAGCTGGCCTGGCGCGACGACTGGCGGTCCGGGATCGAGCGGCTGCACGCCACGAACAACTTCCCGGAGTTCACCGGCCGGCTCTGCCCGGCGCCCTGCGAGGGGTCGTGCGTCCTCGGCATCAACTCCGACCCGGTCACCATCAAGCAGGTCGAGGTGTCGCTGATCGACCGGGCGTGGGACGAGGGGTGGGTCACCCCGCAGGCGCCGGAGCGGCTGACCGGCAAGACCGTGGCGGTCGTCGGGTCCGGGCCGGCCGGGCTCGCCGCCGCCCAGCAGCTCACCCGGGCGGGCCACACCGTGGCCGTGCTCGAGCGCGCCGACGCGATCGGCGGGCTGCTGCGCTACGGCATCCCCGAGTTCAAGATGGAGAAGCGTCACCTCGACCGCCGACTGGAGCAGATGGCGGCCGAGGGCACCCGGTTCAAGCCGGGCGTCGACGTGGGGGCCGACATCACCGGTCACCAGCTCAAGCAGCGGTACGACGCGGTGGTCCTCGCCGTCGGCGCCACGGCGCCTCGCGACCTGCCGGTGCCCGGACGGGAGCTCGACGGGGTCCACCAGGCGATGGAGTACCTGCCGCACGCCAACCGGCACGCGAGCGACCCGGCGTACGACGTGCCGATCACCGCGCACGGCAAGCACGTCGTCATCATCGGCGGCGGCGACACCGGCGCGGACTGCCTCGGCACCGCGCACCGGCAGGGCGCGGCCTCGGTCACCCAGCTCGAGATCCTCCCGCGGCCGGCCGACGCCCGCCCGGAGGGCAACCCGTGGCCGACCTGGCCGCTGATCTACCGCACCTCCTCGGCGCACGAGGAGGGCGGGGAGCGCGTCTACTCGGTCAGCACCAGCCGGTTCCTCGGCGACGACGCGGGCACGGTGCGCGCGCTCGAGCTGGTCGAGGTCGAGCTGGCCGACGGCCGGTTCGTGCCCGTCGAGGGCACCGAGCGCACCATCCCGGCCGAGCTGGTCCTGCTCGCGATGGGCTTCACCGGGCCGGAGCAGGGTGGCCTGCTCGAGCAGATCGGCGTCGACCTCGACGCGCGCGGCAACGTCGCCCGGGACGCGGCGTACATGTCCTCGGTGCCGGGGGTGTTCGTGGCCGGGGACGCCGGCCGGGGCCAGTCGCTGATCGTGTGGGCGATCGCCGAGGGGCGGGCCTGTGCGGCCGCGGTCGACGAGTGGCTCGAGGGGGAGACGACGCTGCCTACGCCGATCCCGCCGACCGCGCGTCCGCTGACCGTGTGACGGTTGTTGACTGAGCGTGACCGTCCTGCTGCGGGACGTAGTGGCTCTTCCCCGTACAAACGCACGCGCCTAGGGTGACCGAGGTCACACCCGGAAGACCCCTTACAAGGAGGCGCATCCGTGCGAACACGCAGACTTCTCGCCGGCGCCGCGGCCACCGCCGCGGCCCTGGCCACGGCTCTGGCCGTCACGCCTGCGACCGCGCAGGCCGGTGCATCGGCAGCCACCACCGCGTCTCAGGGCGCCCGACAGACCTATCTCGTGCTGGCCGAGCGGTCAGCCACCCGCGAGCAGACCCTCGCCGCAATCAAGGACGCCGGGGGCAGCGTCGTCTCGGAGAACCGGGCCATCGGCCTGTACGAGGTCACGTCCACGGCCACCGGCTTCGGGGCCACCGCCCGGGCGTCGAAGGCGGTGCGCGCCGCCGCGGCCAACCGCGTCGTAGGCAGCACGCCGCGGCAGCTCGCCAAGCCGAAGGCCGTCGAGCAGGAGCACGTGCTCGCCGGCGGGCAGACGGCGGCGGCCACGGCGGCCCCGACGCCCGGCGACGTCTCGGGCATGGACCCGCTCGACAGCAACCTCTGGGGTCTGCGGATGGTCCGCTCGGACCTGGCTCGCTCGGTCACCTCCGGCGACCACCGCGTGCGGGTCGGCATCCTCGACTCGGGCATCGACGCCCGCAACCCGGACATCGCACCCAACTTCGACGCGTCGCTGTCCCGCAACTTCGTCACCGACATCCCGGAGATCGACGGGCCCTGCGAGTTCAACGGCTGCAAGGACCCGATCGGCTGGGACGACTCCGGCCACGGCACGCACGTGGCGGGCACCGTCGCG
>DASVBJ010000143.1:0-11295 GCA_036375895.1 Actinomycetes bacterium
ACGCGGACGACCTGCTCGCGGCGTGCGGGGTCGACCCCCGCGCGTGCGTCGTCGTGGTCAACGGCGCGGCGGTGACCCGCACCGCGCCGCTCGGCGACGGTGACCGCGTCCAGCTCTACCCGGCGCAGGCGGGAGGCTGACCTCTGTCCCCGACGGCACTGCCGGGCGGGACGTATCCAGGAGCCGGGTCCGGCGCTCCTGTCCCTTGTGACCTGTCCCGACCCGGCTTGCGGGGGAGGGGTCAGGGTCGGACCAGGGTGGAGATAGGGAGAACTACCGATGCGCGCAGCGGTCGTCGCGGCGACGCTGGGCCGGTGAGCAGGACGCCTTTCGCCCGGGGGCGGCAAGTGCGCCGCCAGTCGGCTGCAAGTGCCTCCGGCGAGCATCGAGCCGTGCCCGCGAAGCCGCACCTGGGAGCCCTCGGATGACGCTGACGTACGTCGAGACCGGGCCCGGCCTGGGGTCGGGGTCCGCCGATGCCTCGGCCGCCCGGCGTACCCGCCTGTCCAGGCGGCCGGCGGTGCTCGCCGAGCTGGGGCTGCTGGTCGCGCTGTTCCTTGCCTACCGGTTCGGACGCCTGCTCATCTCCGGGCATGACGCCGCGGCGATGGCCAACGCCACCCGGGTCTGGGACCTCGAGCGGCTGCTGCGGCTGCCCGACGAGCAGGGCCTGCAGGCCTGGGCGCTGCAGTGGCCGGACCTGCTGAAGGCCGCAAACTGGTACTACGTGGGCGTGCACTTCCCGCTGACGATCGCCTTCCTCGTCTGGAGCTGGTGGCGCCGGTCGGCGGAGGAGTACCGCTGGGCGCGCCGCCTGCTCGTGGCCGTCACCGCGTTCGCCTTCGTCATCCACGTGCTGCTGCCGTTGGCGCCGCCGCGGATGCTCGGCGGGCTCGGCTTCGTGGACACGATGAACACCATCGGGCCGTCCGCCTACAAGGGAGGTGCGGCCAGCGTCGCGAACCAGTTCGCGGCGATGCCGAGCCTGCACGTGGGGTGGGCACTGCTCATCGCCATCGTCGTGGTCCGGACGGCGCGCACCCGGTGGCGCTGGGTCGCCTTCGCCCACCCGGCGGTCACCACGCTGGTCGTGGTGTCCACGGCGAACCACTACTGGCTGGACGGGCTGGCGGCGGCCGCGCTGCTCGGGCTGGCACTGCTGCTGGTGCCGACGCCGCGTCAGGCGGCCGTCGGCGAGACCAGAGCGGGGTCGGCGGTTGGGCGCGACGAGCCGGCTGCGGGCCCGACGGTCATCCCGATCCAGGCGCGGGGCGGGATGCCGGTGACGCGGCACTGCTACGCGCCCGGTCCGCCCCGGCCGAGGACCTCCGCCGAGAGCGGCCCCCCGGCGGCGATGTCCCGGAGCGGCTAGGTCCGGCCCTCCGGGCGCGGCCGCGCGGTCCGGTCAGGTGCGTCCGTCGTGCTCCTGCGCCCGGTGCAGGGCCGGCCGCCGCTCGACCCAGTCGGCCAGCAACACGTCGAACCCGGCCCGGCGTACCGCGTCGACGACGTCGGGGTCGTCGTCGACGACGAGATGCACCGGCGCCTCCCGCAGCAGCGTCCGCAGGAACTCCAGCTTGGTGACGCGCGCCGGCCGGAAGTCGCGGTGCGCCCGCATCAGCAGCCGGCCCTCGGGCAGCCCGTGGTGGGTCAGCCAGTCGGCGGTGGGGCGGCGCAGCCGGGCCGGCCGGCCGGTGAGATAGACCAGCCGGTACGCCGCGGACAGCCGGCGGGCCAGCTCGACCCCTTCGGCGAGGGGCGGGTCTGCGGGGGCGGCCGCGAAGAACGCCTCCCAGTCCTTGGGGCGGCGCTCGAGGTGGGGGAGCCGGTGGCGGACGTCCGCGAGCACGCCGTCGACGTCGAGGACGGCGAAGCCGGTCGGTGCGGTCGTCACCCGTCCACTGTCGCACCCGGCGCGGCCGGCGCGCTCTGGCGGATCACCGAGCCGGTGCGCCCCTTGTCGATGCGCAGCTGCACGGGCACCCGCTGGCGCAGGTCGGCCACGTGGCTGACGATGCCGACCACCCGCCCGCCGTCGCGCAGACCGTCGAGCACGTCCATCACCTCGTCGAGGGTGTCCTCGTCCAGGCTGCCGAAGCCCTCGTCGACGAACAGCGTCTCGAGCAGCGAGCCGCCCGCCTCCGCCGTGACGATGTCGGCCAGGCCGAGCGCGAGGGCGAGCGAGGCGGAGAAGCTCTCGCCGCCCGAGAGCGTGGCCGGGTCACGCTCGGCGCCGGTCCACGCGTCCAGGACCCGCAGGTGCAGGCCGCCGCGGCTGCGGCCGGTCGCGCCCGCAGCGGTGTGCAGCAGGCTGTAGCGGCCGGACGACATCCGCACGAGGCGCTCGCTGGCGGCCTCGGCCACCTGCTCGAGCCGGGCGGCGAGCACGTAGGCGGACAGGCTCATGCGCAGCCGGTTGTCGCTGCTCTTGCCCTCGGCCAGCCGGGACAGCCGGTCGACCGTCGCGTGGCGGGCGGCGAGCGGCGCGCGCCGGTCGAGCAGCCGGGACAGCTCGGCCGACAGGCGGTCCAGTGCCTGGACCCGGCGGCGGGCGGCGTCGAGCGCGCCGACCGCGGCCGCGTGCTCCTGCTCGGCGCGCGCGGCGAGTGCGGTGGTCTCGTCCAGCCGTGCCGTCGGGGCAGCGGCGGCCGCCGCCAGGGCCGGGTCGCCGAGCAGCTCGCGGACCGCGGCGAGCTCGGCGTCGTGGCGCTGGCGGTAGTCCTCGAGCGCGTGCAGCTGGCCCTCGTCGCGGGCTGCCGCGGCCACGGCCGCCAGGTCCGGGAGCCCGCGGCCGGCCGCCTCCGCCTCGGCCTGCCGCGCCGCCTCGTCCAGCTCGGCCCGCAGCCGGTCCTGGTCGGCGATGGCCTGGGCCAGCGCCTCGTAGTCGGAGGCAAGCCGTTCGAGCCGGGCCGCCCGCCGACGGATCGACGGGTCGTCGCCGCGCGCGGCATCGACCTCGGCGCGCAGCAGGGCGAGTCGTCGCTGGTGGCCGTCGATGCGCTCGCGCAGGGCGTGCCCCTCCGCGGCCAGCCGGACCCGCTCGCGCGTCTGTCGCTCCTGCTCGGCGTCCAGCTCGGTGAGCGCGGTCTCGGCGCCGGCGAGCCGCTCGGCCGCGGCAGTGAGGCGGGCGACCTCCTCGTCGAGCGCAGCCAGGCCGGCGGCCAGCTCGGCCGCCGCGGTGTCGCCGCCGGCCGCCTCGCGGCACTGGGCCAGCTCGACCTCGGCGTCGGCCAGCTCCTGCTGGGCGGCCATGCGTGCGTCCTCGGCCGCGGCCGCGGCGAGCTCGGCACGCGTCTCGTCCTCACGGGTGACCGCCTCCGCCGACGGCGCCGCGGGCTCCGGGTGCTCGTCACTGCCGCACACCGGGCAGGCGGCGCCCGGCTGCAGCGCGGCGGCCAGCTCGGCGGCCATGCCGTCGAGCCGGCGCTGGCGCAGGTCGAGCCAGTGCTCCCGCGCGGACTGGGCGGCGTCGACCCGGGCCGCGAGGGCCGTCCGCCGGTCGGCGACCTCGGCGGCGCGTGCGTCACGGCGGCGCGCGGCGTCGAGCCGGGCGGCGGCCCGGCCATGCCGGTCACGGGCGGCGGCCAGGCCACCGGCGGCGTCGCGGGCGGCGTCACGCTCCGCCCGCAGCCGCTGGCGCGTCTCCGGCTCGGCGGACAGCCATCCTTCGACCGCGGTCGTCTGCGTGTCGAGGGCGACCACCGCCTGCTCGAGCCCGTCGACCTCGCGCACGAGTCGCTCGGCCTCGTCCTCGTCGTCGAGCAGCCGGCCGAGCACGCCGAGCTCGGCCCGCAGCGAGCCCACCTGGCCGAGCAGGTCACGGGCCGTGCGGCCCCCGTCGGTGCCGGTGGCCGGGGCCGCCTCGGCCAACCCGTCGGCGCGGCGGCGCACGACCGAGGTCGCCTCGGCCAGGCGCTGCTCCAGACTGCCGAGCCGGGCGACCAGCGGCAGCACGGGAGCCGCCTGCCGCGCCGCCTCGATCTCCGCGGCGACCGCGGCCCGACGGTCGGCCTGTGCCTCCAGCCCGGCCAGCCGGGCGACCAGCTCGGCCTGTCGCGCCTGCGCCTCGGCGAGAGCCCTGGCGGCGCGCAGGGCCGAGTCGGCCTGCTCCCGTGCGCCACGGGCCTCCGCCTCTGCCGCCTCGTGGTCGGCCAGCTGCAGCCGGGACCGCGCAGCCAGGTCGCCGGCCCACTGCGCTGCCGTCGCCGGGTCGACCTCGGCGGGGTCGCGTTCCTCGCCGGACGCCTCGGCCACCCGGGCGAGCAGCGCGGTCAGGGCCTGGTCGGCCTCGTCGAGCGCGCGGGCCGTCTCCCGGCGCCGCTCGACCAGCCAGGCCTCGGCCGCGGCGAACCGCTCGGTGTCGAAGAGGCTCTCCAGCAGGTCGCGTCGCCGGTCGGCGTCCGCGCGGAGGAACTCCGCGAACTGGCCCTGCGGCAGCAGGGCGACCTGGCAGAACTGGCTCAGCGACAGGCCGAGCAGCCGGCCCAGCAGCTGCCCCGCCTCGTCGAGCCGCGTGGACAGCGTCTGCCAGCCCGGGCCGAGCCGGCCGTCGAGCTCCTCGAGGAGCACCCTGGCCTGCTCGGTGGTCGTGCCGGTGCCACGGTGCTTCGGGCGGTCCCACTGGGGGGAGCGGGTGACCCGCAGGCGGCGGCCCCGGACGGTGGCCTCGAGGACCACCTCGGGGCGGGTGCCGGGCGCCGCGTGGTCGCTGCGCAGGCTGCGCGCCTGCTGCCGCGCGCCGGGCACCTGCCCGTAGAAGGCGAAGCAGACCGCGTCGAGCACGCTCGTCTTGCCGGCCCCGGTCGGCCCGTGGAAGAGGAACAGCCCGCCGCCGCCGAGCGCGTCGAAGTCGACCCGCTGGGTGTCGGCGAACGGTCCGAACGCGGTGAGGGACAGCGTGTGCAGGCGCATCAGAGCGCCGCCTCGGCCAGGCGGGACGACTCGAGCGCCCGCTGCAGCAGCTCGGCCTCGGCCGGGTCCGGGTCGCTGCGCACGTGTGCCACGAAGTCGGTGGCCACCTGCAGGTCGGTGCGCCCGTGCAGCCTGGCGGCGTAGGACTCGGACCTCGCCGTCTCGCCGCCCTCCGGGTCGAACCCGAGCACCAGCACGTGCGGGAAGCGGGCCCGCAGCCGCTCCATCGGCTCGCGCGGACGGACCGGGTCGGTGAGGGTGACCTGGAGGTAGTGGCCGGCGTGGGCCTCCCACTCGGGCCCGGTCAGCAGGTCGTCGAGCCGGCCCCGCACCCGGGCCAGCGGGCGCCCGACCGGTGTCGGCACGGCCTCGACCGAGACGGGCGACCCCGGCCGCCCGGGGAGGTCGACCAGCAGCACCCCCTTGGGCTGGTGCTCCTCGGAGAACGAGTAGGCGAGCGGGGAGCCGCTGTAGTGGACGCCGTCGGCGACTCGCTGGGCGCCGTGCAGGTGGCCGAGAGCGACGTACGACACCCCGGCGAACGTCGTGGGTGGCACCGCGCTGACCCCGCCCACGCTGATGTCCCGCTCGCTGTCGCTCGCCTGGCCGCCGGCGACGAAGGCGTGCGCGAGCACTACCGACCGAGCGCCCGGCCGGGCCGCGAGGTCGGCCCGCACCTGCGCCATCGCGGCCGCGAGCACCGCCTCGTGGCCGCGGGCCTCGCAGCCGAGGTCGGCTCGCACGGCGTCGGGCTCCAGGTAGGGCAGCCCGTAGACCGCGACCGACCCCGCGTCGTCGGCGAGGAGCACCGGCTGCCCGCAGCGGCGGGGGTCGGTGCGCAGGTGGATGCCGGCCGCGTCGATCAGGTCGGCCCCGAAGCCCAGCCGCCGGGCCGAGTCGTGGTTGCCGCTGATCAGCACGACCCGTACGCCGGTCGCGGCGAGCCGCCGCAGCGCGTCGTTGCACAGCTCGACCGCGTCGACCGACGGCAGCGCCCGGTCGTAGATGTCGCCGGAGACGAGCACCGCGTCGACGGCCTCGGCCCGGACCGTCTCGACCAGGAAGTCGACGAAGCGCCCCTGCGCGCCCAGCAGGTCCTCGCGGTGGAAGGACCGGCCGAGGTGCCAGTCGGAGGTGTGCAGGAGGCGCATGGGAAGACCGTAGGGCGGGGTCCGGACAAGCCCGGGCACCCCGCGGCGGCGTGTCGGCCGGGGGAGCGGGCAGCCCCGCCTCTACACCATGATCCTTTGGACGCTCGCTCACCGGACACGCCGTACGGGCGGTGTGTCCGCGTCCAAAGGATCACGACGGACCGGTTCCGCGTGACGGCAGTCGCACCCGTGTGCGAGGTTGTCAACAGGTGGGGCGGGAAGGGATCGGCCATGGGGCAGGACGTCGAGAAGACGCAGTTCACGCGCGAGGACCGGCAGCGCTACCGCGAGAAGGTACGGCGGTGCCTCGATGTGTTCGCCCGGATGCTGGCCGAGTCGCGGTTCGACGCCGAGCGCCGCAGCATGGGCCTGGAGATCGAGCTGAACCTCACCGACGACCGCGGCGACCCGGCCATGGTCAACGAGCAGGTCCTCGCCATGATCGCCGACCCGGACTTCCAGACCGAGCTGGCGCAGTTCAACATCGAGATCAACGTCCCGCCGCGGCGGCTCACCGGGGACGTGTTCGACGCTCTCGAGGGGGACCTGCGGGCGAGCCTCAACCATGCCGACGACATGGCCCGCAAGGCGGCGGCCAATGTCGTGATGATCGGCATCCTGCCGACGGTCGGGGCGCCGCATCTCAGCGAGCAGACCTTCAGCCGTAACCCGCGCTACGCGTTGCTGAACGAGCAGGTCCTCGCCGCCCGCGGTGAGGACATCCGGATCGCCATCGACGGCGTCGAGCGGCTCTCGACGTACACCGACTCGATCGCCCCCGAGGCGGCCTGCACGAGCCTGCAGCTGCACCTGCAAGTCAACCCGGAGACCTTCCCGGCGCACTGGAACGCGTCGCAGGCCATCGCCGGCGTCCAGCTGGCGCTCGGCGCCAACTCGCCGTTCTTCTTCGGCAAGGAGCTCTGGCGGGAGACCCGCATCGCGCTGTTCGAGCAGTCCGCCGACACCCGCTCCGACGAGCTCAAGGCGCAGGGCGTTCGCCCCCGCGTGTGGTTCGGCGAGCGGTGGATCACCTCGATCTTCGACCTGTTCGAGGAGAACGTCCGCTACTTCCCGTCGCTGCTGCCGATCTGCGAGGACGAGGACCCGCTCGAGGTGCTGGAGCGCGGCGACGTGCCGCAGCTCGGCGAGCTGCGGCTGCACAACGGGACGATCTACCGCTGGAACCGGCCGGTGTACGACGTCGTGCGCGGCAAGCCGCACCTGCGCGTCGAGAACCGCTGCCTCCCGGCCGGCCCGACCGTCGTCGACGTGCTGGCCAACGCCGCCCTGTACTACGGCCTGGTCAAGGTGCTCGCCGAGGCCGACCGGCCGGTGTGGTCGCAGATGTCGTTCTCCGCCGCGGAGGAGAACTTCCACAACGGCGCGCGCCACGGCATCGACGCGAAGATCTACTGGCCCGGGGTCGGCGAGGTGCCGGCGACCGAGCTGGTGCTGCGCCGGCTGCTGCCGCTCGCCCACGAGGGGCTGGAGCAGTGGGGGGTGGACACGGCGCTGAAGGACCGGCTGCTGGGCATCATCGAGGCGCGCTGCCTCACCGGCCGCAACGGCGCCTCCTGGCAGGCCGCGGCGTTCCGGGCGCGATACGCCGAGCACGACCGCCCGGAGGCGCTGCGGGAGATGATGCGGGAGTACGTCGAGCACATGCACTCGAACGAGCCGGTGCACACCTGGCCGACGGTCTGAGCCGCGCAGGGGCAGCCGCCTGGTCCCCGGGACGGGCCGACCGGGCTCAGCCCTGCCGGCCTCAGCCCTGCCGGCCGATGGCGTCGAAGAAGGCCCGCCGGGCGTCGAGGGGCGTCCGCGCGACGTACGACGCTCCGCCGGTGGCCGATGCGATCGCGGCGAGGCTGCGGCCGTCGGCGTCGGCGCCCAGGCCGATTGCGAAGACGGGGACCGGCCGCGCCGGGTCGGCCTCCTTGCGCAGGGTGGACAGCAGCTGGGGCAGGCCGATGCCGCCCTTGACGTCGTTGCGGCCGTCGGTGAAGAGCACGACGACGTTCTCGTGCTGCGGCGACCAGTCCTTCCGGACCGTGCGGACCGCGGCCAGCGCCGTGTCGTAGAGCGCCGTGCCCCCGCCGATCCTCGGGGTGAGGTGGGCCAGCGCGTCGCCCAGCGCGCGGCGCCGAGGGGTGGCCCCGATCGTCGCGCGGAGCGAGCCCAGCTCGACCAGCTGCCGGAAGTCGGTGCGGCCCACGACGTCGGTGGAGAACACCCAGAGGCCGGCCTGCGACTCGTCGGAGAGCAGCCCGAGGGCGTCCGCCGCCGCCCTGCGGGCGACGTCCATGCGGGTCGTGCCGGGTGCGACGAGCTCGGCCATGGAGCCCGAGATGTCGAGCACCGCGAGCATGCGGGAGTCGCGGCGGGCCCGGTCCATGGCGCGCAGGGCGGCGGTCACCGCCTTCGGGTCGGCCGCGGTGACCATCGAGCGGCCGGACCGTACGCCGAGCTCGGGCGTCAGGCCGGGTCCCGGGAACCCGTTGCTGGTGCGGAAGCCGGCGGCCTGCAGCTGCTCGACCGACGGCAGGGTGCGGAGGTGCCGGAGCAGGGCGTCGGCCGCCCGGCGTACGCCCTGGTCGTGGGTGAGCACGAGGAAGGGGTAGTCGACCGAGGGTGTGGTCGGGCCGTCGTAGACGGCCTCCAGCTCGAGGTGGTGCGACCGCGCGTTGTGCGCCCACACCTCCTGCTCCGGCACCGGGGCGGCGAGGGGGCGCTCGGGTGTGCTCGTCACCCACTCGAGGAGCCGGTCCGGCTCGCCCGGCTGAGCGGTGTCGACGCTGCGCAGCGCCGCGCTGAGCGGGGCGGTGGTCACGCTTGGCCCCGGGCGCTCGGCCTGCCCGACCAGGCTCGCGGCGGCCGGTGCGTAGCGGCGCGGGTCGGGCAGGGCGAGTCGCAGCCCGCGGCTCTCGACCGCGCCGAACACGTCGGCCCACAGCAGGTCGCGTCCCGGGTGCGGCAGGGAGCGCGCGGTGGTCTTGCTGACCGCGAGGACGACCGGCGAGGAGGCCAGCGAGACGCCGTTGGTGGGCACCGAGCGCGACGCGCCCTTGGCCCCCGACTCGCGGGCCAGGTAGGGCCAGGCGCTGGAGTCCGGCACCCAGACGTCGGGCAGGTCGGGCGCGTCGGAGATGACGTGCCGTGCCACCGTGCCGGGCGCGGCCGCCGTCACCACGACCTCCCGGCACCCGGTCTCCGACAGGTCGACATCGGCGGCGAGCGCGCCGAGGACCGGCGCGATGGACGGAGCGGCCTGGACCTGCAACGGGTCGCCCTTGTGCAGGCAGAGACGCCCGGAGACCCCGGGTACGACGAACGCCGAGGCCCCGAGCACCGCCACCACCGCCAGCAGGGCGAAGACGACCGGCCCGCGACGGCGGGGTTGCCGTCGCCCGACGCCGCCCCGGGGCTGCCTGCCCCCGGCGGCCCCCCGGCCGACAGATCGCCTGTGACGCCCGCTCATGACCGACCCATCCCTCTTTGTCTGCTTCTGCCCGACCGGTGAGCCTAAGGGTGGGGGAGGCCAGGACGCCAGACCGCTCGAATCCCGCGGCCGGGCGGTCGCGGCCGCGCGGCCCCGCGGCGCCCGAGCCGGAGCTTGTGGGGCCCGCCCGGCGGACCGGCTTCACAGCAGGGGGAGCTGAGCCGGCGTGACGGCGGCGGGGTCGGCGATCTTCGGCGCCGTCCGGGGAGGTCCGGGGGAGGCACGCTTCTGGCCGGCGGGCGAGCGGCCTCGCCGGGCGCGGCCGATGCCGTGCCGGACCGCGAGCGCACGCACCTGCTCGGCCACCGATTGCTGGTAGGCCTTCGGCGCGTAGCTGCGCTCGCCGTACAGCCCGGCGTACCGGGGGAGCAGGTCGGGGCGCTCGCGGCGCAGCCAGGCCTGCCACCACTCCCGGGCCCCGGGCCGGAGGTGCAGAACGATCGGTGAGACGTACGCCGCCCCCGCGGCGGCCGCCGCCTCGACGGTGGCCGCGAGCTGGGCGGGCGAGTCGGTGAGGAACGGCAGCACCGGAGCCATCAGGACCCCGCAGGGGATGCCGGCGGCGTTGAGCGATGCGCAGACCTCGAGGCGGCGCGCCGGACTCGGCGTGCCGGGCTCGACCTGCCGCCAGACGCCCTCGTCGAGGAACCCGACGGAGACCGCGGCGGAGACGTCGGTCACCGCAGCCGCGTCGACGAGCAGCGCGAGGTCGCGCAGGATCAGCGCCCCCTTGGTGAGCACGGAGAACGGGGTGGCGCTGTCGCGCAGTGCCGCGAGCACCCCGGGCATGAGGCGGTAGCGACCCTCGGCGCGCTGGTAGCAGTCGACGTTGGTGCCCATCGCGACGTGCTCGCGGTGCCAGGACGGGCGGGTGAGCTCGCGGCGCAGCACCTCACCGACGTTGGTCTTGACGACGATCTGCGAGTCGAAGTCGTGGCCGGAGTCGAGGTCGAGGTACTCGTGCGTCTTTCGTGCGAAGCAGTAAAGGCATGCGTGGCTGCAGCCCCGGTACGGGTTGACGTCCAGCGGAACGGCACGCGGGAAGCCTCGGGGACCTTGTTGAGGGCCGAGCGGGCGGTGACCTCGTGGAAGGTGATGCCGCGGAACTCAGGGGTGTCGAACGTCCGGGTCACCGCGCCGCGCGGGAGCAGCGGGGGGTTGCCGGCCGATCGCTCGGCAGCTGGCCCGTCGAGGCTGAGCCCGTCCCACCTCACCCCACCGATTAGAACAGGTGTTCGAAGACCTGTCCAGGCCGCGCGTGGCCGAGGCGCGTCCATGGATGACGACCGGCCGGTCGGGCCGACCTCCGGAGCGACTTCTTCGACGGCTGCCGCCGGGCCTGGCTGTCTATCGGCTGGTTGTTGTGGAACCGCCGGTCCGGCGGCGCGCCGCGGGCCGAGGGGGACGGTCGGGTGCTGGAGGTGTGCTGGGGGCGCGCCCGAGCCATCTGGAGCTAAATGACATAATGTGGCTTATCGGCGCAACGCTGGGAGAAGCCCTAACAGGCGGAGAGAACTGTCGCTCGGTGCCCACGAGGGCCGGTCAGGTGCCCACGTAGGCCGCGAGGTGCTCGCCGGTGAGGGTGGAGCGGGCAGCGACCAGGTCGGCGGGTGTGCCCTCGAAGACGATCCGGCCGCCCTCGTGTCCGGCACCGGGACCGAGGTCGATGATCCAGTCGGCGTGCGCCATGACCGCCTGGTGGTGCTCGATGACGACGACCGACTTGCCGGAGTC
>DASVBJ010000159.1:0-9807 GCA_036375895.1 Actinomycetes bacterium
GGGCGCGGCCGAGGTCCTCCGCATGGCGGACGGCGGCTGCCTCGACGACGGGGACGGCCTGAACAACCAGAACAGCTGCCCGATCGCTGGCCACGAGTTCGCCGGCGCCGACTTCGACTACCTCGCCGCCAACGTGGTGGACGACGCGACCGGCGACACCCTGCTGCCGGGCGTCAGCATCAAGGAACTCGACGGCGTGAAGATCGGCTTCATCGGGATGACCCTCGAGGGCACGCCCTCGATCGTGACCCCGGCAGGCGTGGCCGGCCTCTCGTTCAAGGACGAGGTCGCGACGGCGAACAAGCTCGTGCCGTCGCTTGTCCGGCAGGGCGTCAGGTCGATCGTCGTGCTGCTGCACGAGGGTGGCTTCCCCTCGGGCGGCTACAACGAGTGCCCCGGCATCAGCGGCCCGATCGTCGACATCGCCGCGAACCTGTCCCCGCAGATCGACGCGGTCATCACCGGCCACACGCACCAGGCCTACAACTGCACCCTGCCCGACCCTGACGGACAGCCTCGCCTGGTCACGAGCGCCTCGTCGCTCGGCCGGATCATCACCGACATCAACCTGAAGATCAACACCCGCTCGCACGACGTCGTACGCTCCTCGTCCTCGGCCGTCAACCGCATCGTCACGCGAGACGTCGCGAAGGACCCCGAGATCACGTCGCTCATGAACCAGTACGGCGCGATCATCGCCCCGATCGCCAACGCGGTCGTCGGCAGCACCGCCGAGCCGATCACCCGCCCGAACGCTCCGCAGACCCCGATGGGGCAGGTGATCGCGGACGCTCAGCTCGCGGCGACCAGGGCAGCCGAGGACGGCGGGGCACAGCTCGCGCTGATGAACCCCGGCGGCGTCCGGGCCGAGCTGGACGCGGGCGACGTCACCTATGGCGAGGCGTTCGCCGTGCAGCCATTCGCCAACGCGCTGACAACGGTCACGCTCACCGGCGCGCAGCTCAAGGCGGTTCTCGAGCAGCAGAGGTCGAACCTGATCCTGCAGCCGTCCACCGGCTTCCGCTTCACCTTCACCGCGTCGGCACCGGCCGGCGCCCGGGTGTCCGACATCACGCTCGGCGGGGCACCGATCGACCCGGCCGCCAGCTACCGGGTCACCGCGAACAACTTCCTCACCACCGGCGGCGACGGCTTCACCGCCTTCCTGGCCGGCACCGACATCAAGAACGGCGTCATCGACCTCGACGCCCTGACGAAGTACATCCACGACAACTCGCCGTTGCACGTCCCCGCCGACTTCCCCCGGGTGACCATCGGCTGACCGGCCTGACCTGCACCATCACGGTGGGGCGTCGCCTTCGGGCGGCGCCCCACCGTCGTTCGAGAGGCTCAGTGCTCGGCCGGCTCGCGCTCGTCCACGGGAGCCCCCACCTCGCGGCTCGGCACCACGAAGCGGTAGCCGACGTTGCGCACCGTGCCGATGAGCGCCTCGTGCTCGGCGCCGAGCTTGGCGCGCAGCCGCCGCACGTGCACGTCGACCGTGCGGGTCCCGCCGTAGTAGTCGTAGCCCCACACCTCCTGCAGCAGCTGGGCGCGGGTGAAGACCCGGCCCGGGTGCTGCGCGAGGTACTTCAGCAGCTCGAACTCCTTGAAGGTGAGGTCGAGCGCGCGGCCGCGCACCTTCGCGGTGTAGGTCGCCTCGTCGATCGTCACGTCGCCGCGCTTGATCTCGGTCGGGTCCTCGTCGCCGGGGGCCGTGGCCAGCCGCCCGATCGACAGCCGCAGGCGCGCCTCGACCTCGGCGGGGCCGGCGGTGTCGAGGAGCACGTCGTCGACGCCCCACTCGGCGCTGACCGCGGTGAGCCCGCCCTCGGTGGTCACGAGCAGCACCGGGCAGTCGACGCCGGTGGTGCGGATGATGCGGCACAGCGACCGGGCGTGCGGGAGGTCCCGACGTCCGTCGACGAGGAGCGCGTCCGCGGGCGTCGCCTCGAGCAGCGCGGACGCCTCGGCCGGTGCGACGCGCACCGAGTGCATGAGCAGGCCGAGGGCCGGCAGCACCTCCGCCGAGGGCTGCAGGGCGTTCGTCAGCAGCAACAGCTGGCTCACGGTGGGCTCCACTCCGTCGTGACAAGTAAACACGGCGCCCGCCCGGCATCGGCCCCAACGTCCACTCTGCGAGAGGATGTCCGTGTCGGTGGAGCGAGGCGACGGCGTGGGGACGAGGCGATGGCGACGGGCACGATCCGCTACTGGGCAGCCGCTCGGGCGGCGGCCGGGCGCGCGGAGGAGCCGTACGAGGGCGACACGCTGGGCGAGGTCCTCGAGACCGTGACCGCCGGGCGGCCGGAGCAGCTCGCCCGCGTCCTCGGCCACTGCACCTTCCTCGTGGACGGCGTGCGGGCGACGCCCGCCACGGTGCTCGCCGACGGGGCCGAGATCGAGGTGCTGCCGCCGTTCGCGGGAGGCTGACCGCGCGTCTGCGAGGATGCGCGGATGGTCATCGCCCTCACGCTCGCGCTCGCCGGCGTGCTCGCACTCGCGGCCCTCGCCGGCGCCGCGGTGCTGGTGCTCGCGGTGGCGCTCGTCCAGGGCATGGTCATCGCGGGCTGGCACCGCACGCTGGGCGTCCCCGGCGCGGTGGGTGGCATGGTGCTCGCCGGTGTGGCCGCGGCGGCTGCCGACCTGCTGCTCTGGCTGCGCGACGACCCGCGCCCGCTGTCCCCGGCGGCCGGGGTGCTCGGGCTGACCATCGCCGGAGGGTTCTTCCATCAGCTGACCCGCCGATGGCCGCGCGACCAGCTCACGGCGTCCCTCACCGGGACGGTCACGCTCGCGACTGTCGCGGTACTCGCTGCGGTGTTCGTCTCCGCCCGGCAGACTCACGGCGGGGCCGCCCTGGTGTCCGCTGTGGCGCTGTCCGCGGGCGTGGCCCGGCTGCCGGACCTCGTGCCGATGTCCACCTGGGTCCGCGCGACGTGCGGGCTGCTGCTGGGGGCCGCGGTGGGGCTCCTGGTGGGCGGCTGGACGATCGTCGGCCCGGGGCCCGGCCTGCTGCTCGGGCTGGCGGGCGCGGCGGCCGCGGAGCTCGGCGCGGCACTCGTACGCCGGGCCCCCGCCGCCGACCTCTACACCGCGGCCGGCCTGCCGCTCGCCCTGGCGGCCCCGGTCGCCTACGTGCTCGGTCGCATCCTGGTGGGGTGAAGCAAGTGCGCCGTCTGCTCATCCTGCTCCTCGTGCTGGGGCTGCTGCTCGTCGTCGGAGACCGGGTGGCCGCCGGCGTCGCCGCGGGCGAGGCCGAGAAGCGGCTCGTGGCGAACGGGTTCCGCGACCCGTCGGTGCGGATCCACGAGTTCCCGTTCCTCCTCCAGCTCGCGCAGCGCCGTTTCCGGCACGTGTCCGTGAGCGCGGGTGGCCTGCGGGCCGGCGAGGACCAGGCGGTGCACGTGCGGGCCGAGCTGCGGGACGCCAGGGCCCGCTCGACGGGATCCGCCGAGGTCGGCGACCTGTCCGCCGTCGGCACCGTCCCCTACGCCGAGGTGGTGCGCGCCGTCGGTGTGCCCGCCATCGAGCTCGGGCCGGGACCGCGGGGCGAGGTGCGTCTCCGCCGCACGGTGGAGGTCCTCGGCATCCGCTACACCGTCGCGGCCCGGGGTCGCATCGAGGCACGCGGCACCCACCTCCTCGTCGTGCCGACCGCGATCGAGCTGGAGGGCAGCGGCGCGCTGGACGACCGGCTCTCGACCCTGCTGACCGACCGGGCCGCGATCGACTATCCGATCTCGGGACTGCCGCGAGGCCTGCGCGTGGACCGGGTGACGGCCACGGCCGACGGGTTCGTGGTGCAGGTGAGCGGCCGCGACGTCGTGCTGACCGGCTGAGTCGCGAGGTCCGTCCCGTGGACGACGGGAATGCGCCCCGCCCCTGGCGTGGTTCGCTGACAGCATGAACGGCCTGCTCGCGCTGCTCGCGGCCCTGGCGCTCGCGTCCGTCGTCGGGCTCTGGCTGGGGCGCTCCGGCCGCCGGATCGCCCGGCCGCTCCACCCGCGCGACGACGCCGAGCGGCTGACCGTCGAGGACGTCGGGTCGCCGCTGGGGGAGCGGGCGACGCTCGTGCAGTTCTCGACCGCCTTCTGCCAGCCGTGCCGTGCCACCCGGCGGATCCTCGCTGACGTGGCCGGCCTGGTCGACGGCGTCGCCCACGTGGAGATCGACGCGGAGTCGCGGCTCGACCTCGTGCGTCGCCTGGACATTCTTCGGACGCCGACCGTCCTGGTGCTCGACGCCGACGGCAGGGTTGTCCGCCGCGCGAGCGGTCAGCCGCGCAAGGAGGACGTGCTCGCGGCCCTCGGCGCCGCCGTCTCGTCATGAGGGACGGCGTCTCATGAAGCGGACGGTGGTGACCTGGCGTCAGGCCCGTCCTAAGATCGCCGCCGTGAGCACAGAGCTGACCCGTCGCCGCGCAGTGGACCTGCTGCGTGTCGCGACCGCGCTCTGTCCGGCCTCCTGACATCTGCGCCCATCATCCGCTCTCGTCAGGAGCCTCTTCATGTTCGTCGACCCTCGGGGTCCGCGCCTT
This sequence comes from Actinomycetes bacterium, assembly GCA_036375895.1. Taxonomy (GTDB): domain Bacteria; phylum Actinomycetota; class Actinomycetes; order JACCUZ01; family JACCUZ01; genus DASVBJ01. The sequence goes on from DASVBJ010000159.1 coordinate 4,541, forward strand.
GCGGCCGGCCTCACCACTCTCGTCCTCGCGCTCGTGCTCGTGACCGGCAGCCCGTGGCTGCTGCTCGCCCAGGCCGCGGTCTTCGCCCTCGGCACCGTCGACCGCTCGCCGTACGGCGTGGTCTTCCGCCGCCTGGTCCGGCCGCGGCTGGCGCCGCCCGCCGAGCTGGAGGACGCCCGGCCGCCGCGCTTCGCCCAGGCCGTCGGGCTCGCCTTCGCCCTCACGGGGTTGCTCGGGTTCGCCCTCGGGAGTGAACTGCTGGGTGTGCTCGCCACCGCGTCCGCCCTGGTGGCCGCCTTCCTGAACGCGGCCTTCGGCATCTGCCTCGGCTGCGAGCTCTACCTGATAGCTCGCCGCACCACCCCGCTGCGCAAGGAGGTCTCCGCATGAGCAGCCCCAACCGTGAGTCCGTGCTCGTCGACGCCGACTGGGTCATCGCCCACCTCGACGACCCGAAGGTCGTCCTGGTCGAGGTCGACGAGGACACCAGCGCCTACGACAAGGACCACATCCGCGGCGCGGTCCGCCTGGACTGGAAGAAGGACCTCCAGGACCCGGTCCGGCGCGACTTCGTCAACAGGGAGCAGTTCGAGCAGCTGCTGTCGGGGCGCGGGATCGCGAACGACGACACCGTCGTGCTGTACGGGGGCAACAACAACTGGTTCGCGGCCTACGCCTACTGGTACTTCAAGCTGTACGGCCACGCCGACGTCCGGCTGCTCGACGGCGGGCGCAAGAAGTGGGAGCTCGAGTCGCGCGAGCTCGTGTCCGACGCCGTGCAGCGGCCCCCCACGACGTACAAGGCACAGGATCAGGACAGGTCGATCCGGGCGTTCCGCGACGAGGTCGAGGCCGCGATCGGCCAGAAGAACCTCGTAGACGTGCGGTCGCCCGACGAGTTCGCCGGTCGCCTGCTCGCGCCCGCCCACCTGCCCCAGGAGCAGTCGCAGCGTCCGGGCCACATCCCGACCGCACGCAACATCCCCTGGTCCCAGGCGGCGAACGACGACGGCACGTTCAAGACCGACGACGAGCTCGCGAACCTGTACGCCGGGAAGGGCGTGGACCTCGGCAAGGACACCATCGCCTATTGCCGGATCGGTGAGCGGTCGGCGCACACCTGGTTCGTGCTGCACGAGCTGCTGGGTCAGCCCAACGTGAAGAACTACGACGGGTCCTGGACCGAGTGGGGGTCGCTGGTCGGCGTGCCCATCGCGCTGGGCGACGAGCCGGGTGACGCCTGATGTGCGGAGCCAAGAAGGGTGGCCCCTCGACCGAGGGCCTCGACCTCGCCGACGAGGCCGTTGTCCAGGGCGTCGTGACGCGTGGCGGTGAGCCGGTCTCGGGCGCCTACGTGCGGCTGCTCGACGCCACCGGTGAGTTCACGGCCGAGGTGCCCACCTCGGCCACGGGGCAGTTCCGGTTCTTCGCCGCGCCCGGGACCTGGACCGTGCGAACCCTCGCCCCGCGGGCGGAGACGGTCGACCGGAGGGTGGTCGCGACCCGGGGCGAGGTGGCCGACCTGGAGGTCGTCGTCGGCTGAGCGGGTGGGCGGGCCGACCCGCACGCCCACCGGGCCGACCGGCCCGCGCACCGGGGCCGACCGGCCATCGCCCGCGCTGGGGACGGCGTCGGCGCGCTGCCGGCCGGGATCGGCCAGGATGAGCCGGTGCCGCGCCGTGGTGGACGGGTGCGCCGGCCCCTCGTCGGGCTGGCACTCTCGCTCGCCTGCGTCGGAACGGCCGGCTGCGGGGCCGACCGGGCGTCGCGCGACGCGGTCCCGCCGGTCGCGGTGCCGCGGCCGCCGCACGGTGCCTTCGTCGCCACGGTCGAGCGGGTGGTCGACGGGGACACCTTCGTGGCCCGCCGTGACGGGAGACGGCTGCGGGTGCGGCTGATCGGTGTCGACGCGCCGGAGTCCGTGCGTCCGGGGGCCCCGGTGGACTGCTACGGGCCGGAGGCGGCGCGGCTGCTCCGAGATCTGCTGCCCCCCGGCGTCACGCTGCGCGCGGCGTACCAGGGCGAGCCTCGGCAGGACCGGTTCGGCCGTGAGCTGTGGGACGTGTGGCTGCGCGACGGCCGCTTCCTCCAGGCCGAGCTCGTGCGGGCCGGTGCGGCCGGGCCGCACCCCTACCCGCCGCAGACCCGCTATGCCGACCTGCTCGACGGGCTCGACGTCCGGGCCCGCCGCGCCGGTGCGGGTCGGTACGGGGCGTGCCCGGCTCAGTAGACGAGCGCCTGCGCCCCGTCCGACGTCGCCTCCTGCACGAACACCGGTGCGCCGGCGATGCGGACGCCCTCGATGACGTCGTCCGAGCCGATCGAGCGCCGGGCCGCGCACTGCGAGCAGAGCGTGACCGTGCCGTGCATCAGCACGGCCTCCAGCAGGTCCTCCAGGGGCGTGGCCTCGGCCAGGTGGAACTCCGCCGCGCGGCCCGGCAGGGAGAACCAGGCCGACTCGCCGGTCAACCACAGCGAGACCGGGATGCCGCTGGCCGCCGCGATGGCGGCCACGGTGAACCCCTGCGAGCAGCGCTCCGGGGCGTCCTGGCCGGCGGTCACCTTGACGACGAGAGATCGCTCCATGCTCCGCACAGTAGACTCGAGATCGTGCCTGAGGTCGTCTTCACGTCCCTGCTGGTGGTCGTCTTCCTGGCGGTGGCGGGCGTCGGCGGTCTCGCGGTCGTCAAGCTGTTCAAGGGTCACGACTGAGGAGTTCACCCGCCGTGGAGCTGCGCCCCGACCTGCCGACCGAGCTCGTGCCGGTCGCCTGGCTGCTGGGCACCTGGCGCGGGGTCGGCGTCGGCGGCTACCCGACCATCGAGGACTTCCGCTTCAGCCAGGAGGTCACGTTCTCCGAGGTGGGCAAGCCGTTCCTGCACTACCTCAGCCGCAGCTGGCTGCTGGACGACGACGGGAACGAGGTGCGCCCGCTCGCCCAGGAGACCGGCTACTGGCGGCCGCAGCCCGACGGCGCCCTCGAGGTGCTGCTCGCCCACCCCACGGGGTTCGTCGAGATCTGGCTCGGGGAGGTCGACGGAGCCAGGGTCGAGCTGCACACCGACGTGGTGGCGCGCACCGAGACCGCCAAGGTCTACACGGCCGGCCACCGCCTGTACGGACTGGTCGACGGCGACCTGCTGTGGGCCTACGACATGGCCGCGGTCGACCAGCCCCTGCAGCCGCACCTGTCGGCCAAGCTCTCGCGCGTCACATGACCGAGACCTGGCAGAAGACCCTGCGGGCGCGCGGCTACCGCCTCACGCCGCAGCGTCAGATGGTGCTCGAGGCCGTCACCGCGCTGGGCCACGCGACGCCGGACGAGATCTGCGACAAGGTCCAGCGCACCGCCGGCGGCGTCAACATCTCCACCGTCTACCGCACCCTCGAGCTGCTCGAGGAGCTGGGGCTGGTCACGCACACCCACCTCGGACACGGCGCGCCGACCTACCACCCCGCCGCCGACGAGAACCACCTGCACCTCGTCTGTCGCGACTGCGGCTCGGTCACAGAGACAGACGTGTCGGTCGCCGACCCGCTCGTACGGCGGCTGGCGGACGAGCACGGCTTCGACACCGACGTCGCGCACTTCGCCATCTACGGCCGCTGCAGGAAGTGCTCCTCATGACCAGTCCCCTGCTCTCCCGGCCCGGCGCGGTGCCGGCCGACCCACCCGACGAGGCGGTCGCCGCGCACTACGGCGACCCGTTCCGCGAGCAGCGCCGGCTCACCGAGGGCGTCGGCGCGGTCGACCTCTCGCACCGCCCGGTGCTGCGTGTCGCCGGCCCGGAACGGCTGAGCTGGCTGCACTCGCTCACCTCGCAGCACCTCGAGTCGCTCGCTCCCGGCGTGGCGACGGAGGCCCTGGTCCTCAGCCCGCACGGCCACGTCGAGCACGCCCTCTACCTCGTCGACGACGGCGAGGCGACCTGGATGCACGTCGAGCCGGGCACCGCCGAGGGCCTGCTGGGCTACCTCGAGTCGATGAAGTTCTGGACCAAGGTCGAGATCGAGGACGTCACCTCGTCGTACGCCGTGGTCTGGGAGCCGGCCCGGGTGGAGCACGCCGAGCACCTCAGCCGGGTCTGGCCGCCGGGTCGCGACGGTGACGGCACGGACGACCCGTTGGCCGGCCGCGAGGTCTTCCTGCCGCGCGAGCGGCTGGCGTCCTACGTCGGCACCGACCACCCGGCCGGGCTGTGGGCCTACGAGGCGCTGCGCGTGGCCGCTGGCCGTCCGCGGCTCGGCTTCGAGACCGACCACCGCACGATCCCGCACGAGGTCGGCTGGCTGTCGACAGCCGTTCACCTCGACAAGGGCTGCTACCGCGGCCAGGAGACCGTGGCCCGGGTGCACAACCTCGGGCGTCCGCCGCGTCGGCTGGTCCGCTTGCACCTGGACGGCAGCGGATCGGACCTGCCCGCCCACGGCGATCCCGTCGAGCTCGACGGACGGGTCGTCGGTTTCGTCGGCACCGCCGTCCGCCACTTCGAGCTCGGCCCCATCGCGTTGGCCCTCGTGAAGCGCAACACGGCGGAGGACGCCGTGCTGCTCGCCGGGGGCGTTCCCGCCACCCAGGAGGCGCTGGGCTGACTGGGCGGCGGGTCACATGTCGACGATGAGCGTCACCGGGCCGTCGTTGACGAGCGCGAGGGCCATGTCGGCGCCGAAGACACCGGTCTCGACCTCGGCGCCGCGCTCCCGCAGGCAGCGGACCACCTGCTCGACGAGCGGCTCGGCCACCGGGCCGGGCGCGGCCGCGTTCCAGGTCGGCCTGCGGCCCTTGCGGGTCTCGCCGTACAGCGTGAACTGGCTGACCACGAGCAGGGGCGCGCCGGCCTCGGCGGCGGAGCGCTCGTCCCGGAGGATGCGCAGCTCGTGGATCTTCGTCGCCATCCGTCGGGCGACGTCCTCGTCGTCCTGATGCGTCACGCCGAGCAGCACGACGAGGCCGGGACGGCTCAGTCGGGCGACGACCTCGTCGTCGACCGTCACGCTGGCCTCGGTCACTCGCTGCAGCACTGCGCGCATGGCAGGCCATGGTGCCGTACGACGGGTCAGCCTCGGCCGAAGATGCCCTTGCGCTTCTTGGCCTTCGGGTCGGACCCGTTCGACGAGACCGGCCGGTGCACCGGACCGCGGCTCGGCAGGTCCGGCTCGTCGTCGCCCCCGAAACCGAGGCTCGACAGCTCCCGGAGCAGCATCGCCGTGTCGGCCTGGTCACGGGCCACCATCGGATCCGGGGGAGCGGTGCCCGGCGTCGGCGC
>DASVBJ010000256.1:0-7672 GCA_036375895.1 Actinomycetes bacterium
GCCTCCGAGTCCCCGTGCATGGCCTTCTCCCCGTGCGCCGTGCCTGGCCGTTCGTCCTGACATGCACCAATCGGCACGACGGGGAGGGCACTTGACCGGCCGGCGACCGCGCGGGCGGCTACTCCACGAAGAAGTGCACGATGCCGTACACGAGGGCCGCAACCAGGCCGGCCATCGGGATCGTGAGGATCCAGGCCGTGATGATGTTGCCGGCGACACCCCACCGCACCGCGCTGGCCCGCCGGGTGGCGCCGACGCCCAGGATCGACGAGGTGATGGTGTGCGTCGTGCTGATCGGCGCCTCGAACACGTAGGCCGTGGTGTAGAGCACGCTCGCCGCGGTGGTCTCCGCCGCGAAGCCCCGCGGCGGGTCGAGCTCGATGATCCGTCGACCGAGGGTGCGCATGATGCGCCAGCCGCCGGAGTAGGTGCCGAGGGAGATGGCCCCCGCTGCTAGCACGATCACCCACCACGGGATGTGGAAGTCGTCCTGGTAGCCGCCGGTGACGAGCGCCAGCACGATCACACCCATGGTCTTCTGCGCGTCCTGCAGCCCGTGACCGAGCGCCATCGCGGACGCGGAGACCGTCTGCGCCAGCCGGAAGCCTCGGTTCACGGGGCTCGGGCTGGCCTTCCGAAAGGCCCACAGCAGCAGCAGCATGAGCAGGAACGCGACGCCGCCGCCGACCAGCGGGGAGAGAACCATCGGCACGACGACCTTGTCGACGACCGCGTCCCAGTCGACCGTCACCGAGCCGGCCAGCCCGGCCCCGACCAGGCCGCCGATGAGGGCGTGCGACGACGACGAGGGCAGCCCGAAGTACCAGGTGAGCAGGTTCCACGAGATCGCCCCGGCGAGCGCGGCGAACACCACCACCAGCGCGTGCTCGCCCTCGGGCGTCTCGAGCACGCTGAAGACGGTCTTGGCCACCTTGGTGCCGAGGAACGCCCCGGCGAAGTTCATGACCGCTGCGAGCAGCAGTGCGGTCCGCGGCGTCAGCGCCCGGGTCGAGACCGAGGTGGCGATGGCGTTGGCGGCGTCGTGGAAGCCGTTGGTGAAGTCGAAGATCAGCGCGATCACGATGACCGCGATGATGGTGGCGAGCTCCACCGGTCAGGACTCCTTGACGGCGATCGTCTCGACCGTGTTCGCCACGTGCTCGAAGGCGTCGGCGGCAGCCTCGAGCTGGTCGACGACCTCCTTCAGCTTGAGCACCGTGAGCGCGTCGTACTCGCCGCTGAAGAGCCGGGCCAGCAGGCGCCGGTAGACCTGGTCGGCCTGGTTCTCGAGCCGGTTGAGCTCGATCCAGTACTCCTTGAGGTCCTTCATCGAGCGCAGCCGCGGCATCGCTTCCGCGGTGAGCTCGGCGGCGCGCTCGAGGACATCCACCTGGTCGGCGACCTCAGCCGGCAGCTCACCGATCTGGTAGAGCACCACGAGGTCGACGGCTGCCTCCATGGCGTCCATCACGTCGTCGAGCGAGGAGGCGAGCCGGTAGATGTCCTCGCGGTCGAACGGCGTCACGAAGGTCTCGTTGAGCTCACGCATGATCGCGTGGGTGGCCTCGTCGCCCGCGTGCTCGGCGCCGCGCATCTTGTCGGCGATGTCCTTGCGGGCGTCCTGGTCTGCGCCGAGGAGCTCCTTGAGGAGGCGAGCCCCCTCGACGAGGTTCTCGCCCGACGTGGCGAACATTCCGTAGAAGCTGGTCTGGCGCGGGGTCAGACGAATGCGCACGGAGACTCCAGTGCATGGGGGTCGACGGGTGCGGTTCCGGGAGGATGCTAGGGCCAGGCGGGCCCTAGCCCTGCAACCGGGGCCACGTTTACCCGGCTTCGACCGCGCTCAACCGGGCGTTCGACGTGAGCCGCCGCACACGGAGACGGACCCTCGGGCCCCACGGGAAGCCGGGCTAGTCGTCGTCGCGACTGCGCACGAGCCCGAGGACGCGGTCGATCTCGACCTGGGTCAGTGGGCCCTCGGCCGCCGACGCTGCGATCACGAGCTCGCCGTAGAGCTCGATCTCGTCGAGCACGAGCGGGTCCTGGACCCGGGCGTCGGTCTTGCGCACCTACCTGCCTCCTTGCGAGCAACCGGACCGGTCAAGCCGCCGCGCCCTCCCTTGCGACCCGCGAGCAGCCTAGGTATGCCCGGTTTGCGCCGCCATGACCCGCTCGGGCCATTTCACATCTGGCCCCCCGGGGCCAGGGAGGGCCAAGCCGGGCTAGCCGGATCGGCCCCTCACCGGGCGCGCGGGCACGCCGTCCATCAGCCCACCAGCGCGGCGATCGCGGCGTCGAAGACCTCGGTGTGCCGGTCGACGTCGGCCGCCGTCGTCGCAGGCGACATCAGGGCCATGTTGTGGAAGGGCGTGAGCAGCACCTGCCGGTTCAGCGCGTAGAGGTGCAGGAACCGCTCGAGGGCGAAGTCACCGGCCGCGTGCGCCTCGGCGCCGTTGCGCGGCGGCCGCGGGGCGAAGTTGTACTCCGCCCGGGCGCCGAGCCGGCTGCAGTGCCAGGGCAGCCCGCGCCGGGCGATGCCGGCGTCGACCCCGTCGGCCCACCGGTGCCCGAGGGGCACCATCCGGGCGAACGCCTCGTCGGTCAGCACCTCGGTGAGGGTCGCCCGCATCGCGGCCAGCGACAGCGCGTTGCCGGCCAGCGTGCCCCCGACGCCACCCACGTCCACGTCCTCGAGCTGCACCCTCGCCGCGATCGCGTCGGCGACCTCCTCGGTGAGGCCGAAGGCGCCCGCGGGGATGCCGCCGGCGACCGCCTTGCCCACGGTCAGCAGGTCGGGCTCCAGCCCCTGCTCGCCGGTGAAGCCGCCCGGCCCGGCGGAGATGGTGTGCGTCTCGTCGATGATGAGCAGCACCCCGTGCCGGCGGGTGAGCTCGCGCAGTGCCTCGTGGTAGCCCGGCTCGGGCAGCACGATGCCCACGTTGGTCAGGGCCGGCTCGCAGAGGACCGCCGCGACGTCCCCCGCCGCCAGCGCCCGCTCGAGCGCGCCCACGTCGTTGAACTCCACGACCCGCGTCGTCTCCGCGGGGTCCACCGGAGCGCCGATGTTGCCCCTGCGGGCAACGGTGTGCCCCCGCTCGTCGAGCGTCGCGAACGTCTCGTCGACGCTGCCGTGGTAGCAGTAGTCGTGGACGACGATCTTGTGGCGCCCGGTCACGTGGCGCGCGTAGCGGATCGCGTGCCGGTTGGCGTCGGTGGCCGAGAGCGTGAACTGCCAGAGCGGAAGGCCGAAGCGACGCCGCAGCTCCTCGGCGACGACCAGCGAGTCCTCGGTGGGGAGCATGGCCGTGATGCCGCGGCCGACCTGTGCCCGTACGACGTCGACGGTCGGCGCCGGGGAGTGGCCGGTCATCGCCCCCGTGTCCCCCAGGCACAGGTCGACGTACTCCAGCCCGTCGACGTCCCGGAAGTGGGCACCGGACGCCTCCGCGACGAAGACCGGGAAGCCGCCGGCCCACTTGGTCATCCAGCTCATCGGCACGCCGCCCGGCATCACCGTGCGCGCCTTCTCGAACAGCTCACGCGACCGCGGGTGCCGCTCAGCGAAGGACGCCTGCTCCTCGGTGGTGAGGGCCGCCAGGCGGCCGCGGTCGATGGTCACCATGGCGGCACGGTAATTGGGCCGGGAACCGCGCCGAGAGGGTCCGCCGCAATGGACCGATGCGGGGCATTCGGCCCCGACCTGCCCTGGGAGAGACGGGTATGGGGGCCGACATCCCCTGCCGTAGGCCGGCCCCCATCCCAGTCCTGTCGCTTCCCCGCGGGACGGGCCTCAATCCCGCCGCAGGTCACGAGTTGAGCACGCTGGTTACGCTCGAAGGGTGAGCCACTCCTCCCCCGTCCCGGCCCCGCCCTCCGCGCACGAGGCCGACTGGCTCCGCACCGCCGCACCCGGCCGCGACCGGCACCGGCTGAGGCGTGTCCTGCTCGTCGGCTTCCTCGTCGTCCTCATGACGCTGTGCGGGCTGCTGACCCTCGCCGCGGTGACGAGCTCCACCGGGTTGATGGGCTTCCTCATCGGCACCTGTCTGGCGCTGCTGCCCCTCCCGGTGGTGCTGGCGGCGTTCCGCTGGCTCGACCGCTACGAGCCGGAGCCGCGCGGGCTGCTCGCCTTCGCGTTCTTCTGGGGTGCGACGGTCGCGGCCGTCGCCGCCGCCTTCTTCAACACGATCAGCGCGATGGTGCTGGCCGGCACCACGGACGAGCGGACCGGGCTGGCGACGACCGCGGTGCTCGTGGCCCCGTGGGTCGAGGAGGCCGCCAAGGGAGCGGCGGTGCTCGCTGTCCTGCTCTTCCGGCCGAGGGAGTTCGACGGCATCGTCGACGGCATCGTGCTGGCCGGGCTGACCGGTGTGGGCTTCGCCTTCAGCGAGAACATCCTCTACTTCGGGCGGGCATTCCTCGCCGGCGAGTCGGACCTCGGCCTGTCCGGGGGGCTGTTCGCGAGCGGCGTCACGTTCGTCACGCGCGGCGTCCTGGCCCCCTTCGCCCATCCGCTGTTCACCGCCATGACCGGCATCGGCCTGGGCATCGCCGCGAGCCGCCCGCGAGGCAGCATCCGGGTGGTCGCCCCGGTGGTCGGCTTCCTCGCCGCCGTGGCCCTGCACGCGCTGTGGAACCTCTCCTCGCTGGGCAGCTTCACCGGCTTCCTCACCGGCTACGTGCTGATCATGGTGCCGGCGTTCGCGATGACCGTCGCCGTCGCGGCGTGGTCGCGCCGCCGCGAGGGTGCGGTCGTCGCGGCGCAGCTCCCGGCGTACGTCGAGGCGGGCTGGCTCGCCCCCGAGGACGTCGCGATGCTCTCCTCGCTCCCCCGGCGCCGGCAGGCCGTCGCCTGGGCAGAGACGACGTACGGCGAGCGGGGCGCGGCCGCGCTGCGCGACTTCCAGCACGCCGCCACCGAGCTCGCGTTCCTCCGCGACCGGGCCCAGCGGGGCCGCGCCGGACCCGACTTCCCGGCCCGCGAGCGCGCCGCCCTCGTCGAGGTGGCCCGCAACCGGGCCGCGGTCGCGCCGGCCCGGTGATCACCCGGGTCAGCGGTAGCGGCCGAACAGCCGAGGTCGCACCAGGAAGGCCTCTGCCTCCAGCGCCGCAAGCGTGACGCGGGCCAGCTCGCTGGTGCGCCGGAAGCAGACGAACCGGGGCACCCATTCGGGGTTGTACTTCGCGTTGGCCCGGTAGAGCGTCTCGATCTGCCACCAGCGCGAGGCGAACAGCAGGACCTGCCGCCAGGCCCGCAGCACGGGGCCTGCCCCGACCCGCCCGCCGCGCTCGAACGCCGAGCGGAAGACCGCGAAGTTCAGCGACACCCGGCGCACGCCGAGGGAACGCGCCCGCTCGACCAGACCCGCCACCATGAACTCGACGGTGCCGTTCTCGCTGTCCCGCGACCGGCGCATCAGGTCGAGGGACAGCCCGTCGACGCCCCACGGCACGAAGCTCAACATCGCCACGAGCCGGCCCTCGGCGTCGCGCGCCGTCACGAGCACCGCGTCGGGGTCGGCCGGGTCTCCGGTGCGCCCGAGCGCCATCGAGAAGCCGCGCTCCGTCTCGCCGTCGCGGAAGATCGCGGACGCGTGGGTCACCTCGTCGAGCGTCGACCGGTCGAGGTCACGCTGGCGCGCGACGGTGAGGTAGTAACCCGCCCGCTCGACCCGGCGTACCGCCTGGCGCACTCCGCGCATCGAGCGCCCTGCCAGGGAGAACTCCGTGAGGTCGAGCACCGCCTCGTCACCGATCTCGAGCGCGTCGAAGCCCGCCCGGACATAGGCCTTGGCGGCCTCCTCGCTGCAGCCGATCACTCCCGGCACCCAGGCGTAGCTGTCCGCCTCGGTGAGCCACTCCGCGACGGCCGGACCCCACGCCTCCGGGTCGCCGAGCGGGTCGCCCGACGCGAGCGAGACGCCGGCCACCACCCGGTAGGACACGGCCGCCTTCCCAGAGGGAGAGAAGACGGCGGTCTTGTCCCGGCGCAGGGCGAAGTAGCCGAGGGAGTCGCGCCCGCCGAAGTCGCTGAGCAGGCCCCGCAACCGCTGCTCGTCGGCCGGGTCGAGCCGGGCCGGCTTGCGAGCCGGGGCGAGCAGCACGAGCACGGTCACGAGGGCGATGGCGGCACCCATGCTGGTCAGGGCCACCTCGGTGAGCGCGGAGAGCTCGGACCGCTCGAACCGCAGGTCGGGGGCGAACCCGAGCAGCCCGAAGAAGGTCTCGACCGCCCGGTCGCCCCAGGACGACCGGGGCGCGGTGTGGCGGGTCAGCAGCATCCCGGCGACCATCGAGGCAGCGGCCATGACGAGAAAGGCCCGCCCCGCCGCCCAGCGGGTGCCCGGCTCCGACCGGGCGGTGAAGTCGCGGCGTGCCCAGAGCAGCAGCGCGAGCATCGCGGCGTTCAGCAGCAGGACCCACCGGCCGCCGGAGGCGAGGTGGGCGGCGACGCCGATCGAGACCACGACCACGGCCACTCCCCAGGCCCGCCGGCGACGACGGCGCAGGGCGCCGGCGATCAGCAGCTGCAGCCCGGCCGCGACGCTGGCCGTGGCGAAGGCCAGACCGTCACCGACTGCGTCCGCGGCGGCGGACGAGAAGTGCGTACGACTCTCCGGCAGCAGCACGCCCAGCAGGGTCGCCACGCTCGTGAGCCGCATGAGCCAGCAGACGACGAGCGGCACGCGCGGGCGCCAGCGCTGGGCCGGAGAGCCAGCTCGGGCCCGATGGTCGGCGACCCGGTCGCGTGCCCGCACGGCCGCCAGCATAGGCGTGCGCCGCGGCGCGGCCGGTGGCGGTGCCGCGCCGCCTGACAGGCCGGGGAGGATGGTCGCGTGCGGAGGACCACGACGGTAGCGCTGGGAGCGACGGCGGCCGTCCTCAACGCCAACTTCCTCATCGAGCTCGTCGTGCCCACCCACCTGTCCCCGGTCGGCACGATGGTCAGCGAGCTGTCGGCCACGGGCCGGCCCGATGCGTGGGCCTTCCGCGTCGGTGACGGCGTGGCCGGCGGCCTCGCCGTCCTGCTCGGGTTGCTCCTGGTCGGCCGGCCAGGCACCCGGATGCTGGCGTGGTGCGCCCTGGTCTTCGGCGCGTCCACCACGCTGTCGGCCGCCGTCACGCTGCCCTGCGCCGGCGGGACCGCACCGGCCTGCGCCGGCGGCGCAACCTCCGGGGCTGAGCTGTTCCACGACTCCGTCAGCGTGCTGGGCACGACCGCGGCGGTCGGGGGCACTTGGCTGCTGCTGCGGGTCCTGCGAGCAGGGCGAGGGTGGCGGCTGCGCGCCTGCGCGGCCACCGCCGCCGTCGTCGCGTCGGCGACCGGGCTGGCCTTCGTCGTGGACCACTCCCTGGCGGCGGTGCCGGGCATCGGACTGGCCCAGCGCGCCCAGGTCGTCGCGATCTCGGTGTGGCTCCTGATGCTCGGCGTGGTCAGCCCTCGGGACGCGGCACCGGGCCCAGCCGCTCCAGCCAGCAGTCCGAGGCGAGCTCTGCGTGCAGGTCCAGCAAATCGTCGGTCGTGAGGGGCCGCCCGCCGCCTGGCGACTCGGGGTGCTCGGCCGGGCGCTCGCTGAGGGCGAGGAAGGTGACCCCTCCGGTCACCAGCACGGCGACCGTCTCCGCGTCGACCGGCAGCGCGACGGTCGCGTCGCACATCAGGCACCGGAAG
>DASVBJ010000379.1:0-18673 GCA_036375895.1 Actinomycetes bacterium
CACATGCCGAGCGGCTACTCCTCGCTCGGCGGGCAGGTCCTCAACCCGTACGACGTGAGCCTCACCCCGTGCGGCTCCAGCAGCGGCTCCGGCGCCGCGGCGGCGGTGGGCCTCGCGACGGTCACCGTCGGCACCGAGACCGACGGATCGATCCTCTGCCCCTGCGACGCCATGAGCCTCGTCGGCGTCAAGCCGACGCTCGGCCTGGTCAGCCGCACCGGCGTGCTGCCGATCGCCGCCAGCCAGGACACCGCCGGCCCGATGACGCGCACCGTCGCCGACGCGGCGCTCCTGCTCACGGCGCTGACCGGGGTCGACCCGGAGGACCCGGCCACCGCGCCCTCGGGCCACGTCGCGGGCACCGACTACCTCGCGGCCATGCGAGGGACGACTCTCGACGGCTCCCGGCTCGTCGTACCCGCCCTTCCCGACGACCTGCACGAGGAGGACCGGACCCTCTTCCACGCCGCTCTCGACGTCCTGAGGCAGCGCGGCGCCGTGCTCGTCGACGTGCCCGCCCTGATCGAGACCGACGAGACGGAGGTCCTGCGCTACGAGTTCGCGCGCGACGTCGACGCCTACCTCGCGCGGCTGCCGGAGTCCGCGCCCATCCGCAGCATGCGCGAGCTCGCCGACTGGAACGAGGCGCACGCCGAGGCGGCGCTGAAGTACGGCCAGGTGCACGTGCTCGCCGCCCTCGCGGTCGACCACGACGCGCAGCGTGCGTCGTACGTCGCGGCGCGCGCCCGCGACCTCGCGGTGGCCGGCGAGCACGGTGTCGACGCGGTGCTGGCGGCCCACGGTGCCGTCGCCGTCGTGACGCCGTCCTGGAAGGGCGCCGGGCTCGGGGCGCGGGCCGGGTACCCGAGCGTCATCGTTCCCGCCGGCTACCGGCCGACCGGGAGACGACCGCTGGGCCTGTCCTTCCTCGGCGCGGCCTGGACCGAGGCGACCCTGCTCGGGCTCGCCCACGACTACGAGCAGGCCAGCGGGATGCGCCGGCCCGCGTCGCGCGTGAACCCGTCGTTGCTCAGCGGCTGACGACCCGGGCGAGCCGGCTCGCACCGCCACACCTAGCCTTGCCCACCATGGAGTTCCTGCGGCACCTGCTGATCTTCTTGCACTTCGTCGGGCTGGCCAGCCTGCTGGGCGGCTTCCTCGTCCAGCTGTCGGCCTCGCAGCGCAAGGTCGTGCCGGCCATGGTCCACGGTGCCCTGACCCAGCTGGTGACGGGCGTGCTGCTGGTCGGGGTGGACGAGCAGCAGGACGTGCCGGTCGACAACGCCAAGATCGGCGTCAAGCTCGTCGTGCTGCTGGTCGTGCTCGCCCTGGTGTGGGTCAACCGGCGCCGCCCGACGCTGGGTGAGTCGGCCTACCTCGCCATCGGCACCCTCACCACCGTCAACGTCGCCGTCGCGGTGTTCTGGACCTAGAAGCTCGTCTGCACGACGCGGAAGCCCTCCGCGAGCCGGCCGCCGGGGAGCCCGGCCGCGGCGGCGTTGGCGCCGAACCAGCCACGCATCCGCTCCTCCAGGTCGTCCATGTGCGCCGTCTGGCTGGTGTGGGCCCGCAGCGCCGCGAGCTTGCGGTCGAAGACGTCGGTGATGTCGACCCAGTGGTCGTTGTCGGCGTGACCGATCACCCAGGTCTCGGAGACCGTCCACGCGTCCAGCCCCTCGTCGCGCAGCAGCTCGGGGTGGGCGAAGGGGTTCCGGGCGTCTGGGTAGATCGCGGCGATCGCCGCCTCCCCGGCAGCCAGGTGGTCGGGGTGGCTGGCCGGGATCCGCGCCCAGTTCCGCTCGGGGCTCTGGATGATCATCCGCTCCGGCCGCACCTCCCTGATCACCCGGCTGATGTCGCGGCGCACCTCGTAGCTCGCGGAGAGCCGGCCGTCCTGGTAGCCGAGGAAGCGCACGTCGTGGACGCCGACCTCCTTGGCCGCCGCCTGCTGCTCGGCCCGCCGGATGCCCGGGATGTCGGCCCGGTCCACGGCCGGGTCGAAGCCCCCGGCGTCGCCGTCGGTGCACACGCAGTAGGTCACCTCGATGCCGGCGGCCGTCCACGTCGCGACGGTGCCGGCGGCGCCGAAGTCCACGTCGTCGGGGTGGGCCGTCACGACCAGGACCCGGCGTACGTCGTCGTCCTCGAGCACTCCCGCTCCTCTCGTCCGAGGTCATCGTAGGAGCGGCCCGGCGCGCCCCGTACGCCCCCCCACGACCCAAGTCGGGCTCAAGAAAGGCCAAAACGGGGCCGAGAACGTCAGGGGGCCACCGATGCTCCCCAGGACCACGTCCCCGACCGAAACCACGTCTCATGCGCCCTTCGCCCCTCGCCCGTCGCCCCCTGGCGCGAGCCGTGACCGGCGCGGTGCTCGCGACCGCTCTGCTCGCCCCGATCACCGGTCTCACCGGAACTGCCTCCGCGGCGGTCGCGGTGCCGACGTCGCCGACGTTCTCGGCGTCGATCGACGCCTACCCGCGGTACGAGCGGGAGAACACCTGCAGCCCGACGGAGAAGCCCGGCCCGCAGTTCGTGCGCACGATGCTGCGGTCGACCTACGGCACGAGCATCGGCAGCAACATCGTCCGGTCCTGCACGTCGAGCGACAGCGGGCACGAGGAGGGGCGCGCCCTCGACTGGATGACCAGCGTCCGGGTGGCGTCCCAACGGGACATGGCGAACGCGTTCATCGGCTGGCTGCAGGCCACCGACAAGTACGGCAACAAGCACGCGATGGTGCGCCGGCTGGGTATCCAGTACATCATCTGGAACAACCGCATGTGGCGGACATACGACCCGTCCCGTGGCTGGACCGAGTACGCCGGGTGCCTCGACCCGGCCAAGGCGTCCACGACGTACGACAACGCCTGCCACCGCAACCACGTGCATCTCAGCTTCAGCTGGGACGGCGCCTGGAAGCGGACGTCCTACTACGCCGGCAACCTCACCTGTCCCGCGCCGTCGGACCCGGCGGCCTTCACGGGCGCGCCGCCCACGAACCTGACAGCGGTGCCGATCCCGCCCGCCCGGCTGCTCGACACGAGGGCCGGTGCGAACGCCTGCCGGCTCGGCGGCGGAGGCAGGATCGACCTCAAGGTCACCGGGGTCGGCGGCGTGCCCAGCACCGGGGTCGGGGCGGTCGTGCTGAACCTGACCGGGACGAACCCGTCCGGTGGGACGTATCTCAGCGCCTACCCGACCGGCACCACCTGGCCCGGCACGTCGTCGGTGAACCTCCCGGCCGGCGGCACTGCGGCGGCCCTGGTCACGGTGCCGGTGGGATCGGACGGAAAGGTGTCCATCCGCAACGGGTCGTCGCCGGTCGACGTCGTCGTCGACGTGGTCGCCTACTTCGCGACGGGCACCGGGTGGACGTACTCGGACGTGTCGGCTCAGCGCGTGCTCGACACCCGCAAGACGGCCGCCCTGGCAGCCGGCGAGTGGCGACGGGTGGCCGTTGCGGGCTCCTACGGTGTGCCGTCGGGTGCACGCGGGGTCCTCGTCAACGTGACGGCGACCGGCAGCACCCGCGCCGGGTACCTGACGGTGGCCCCCGTGTCCGGTGCCACCACCTCGAGCGTCAACTTCGGCGCCGGCGACATCGTCGCGAACCGCGCCCTGGTCCAGCTCGCAGACGACGGTTCCCTGGAGGTCTTCGCCAACACGACGACCCACGCGGTCATCGACATCGTGGGCTGGTTCGGTCCGGGAGGCGACGCGCTGCAGTTCAACGCCCTGCTGCCCACCCGCATCCTCGACACCCGCAACGGCACGGGTGGGCTCGGACCGCTGACCGGAGGAACCCAGTCGACGCTGCAGGTGGCCGGTCATGGCGGGGTGCCCGCCGACGCGCGCTCCGTGGTGGCGACCCTGACGGTCACGCAGCCGTCCTCCTCGTCGTACGCGGCCACGTGGGCGGCGGACGCCCGCCCGCCCGGCACCTCCGACCTGAACCTGGCGGCCGGCAGCACCCGGGCCAACCTGGTGGCGCCGTCGCTGTCCGCGCAGGGCGCGGCCGCGCTCACCATCAACTCGGGCACGGCGCAGGCGGTCGTGGACGTCCTCGGCTACTTCCGCTGACCGCGGGGGACCGCGGCCCCGTGGTCCTGTCGTGAAAGGCACCTAGACTCGGTCGGAGGATGAGCACTCTCTTCGACGACCTGATGCCTGATCGGCCCCGGACGGCCGTCCGCAGCTCCGGCGACCCGGCCGGCCTGCTCGAGGGGCTCAACCCCCAGCAGCGGGCCGCGGTGGTCCACGAGGGCAGCCCGCTGCTCATCGTCGCCGGAGCGGGGTCGGGCAAGACCCGGGTGCTCACCCACCGCATCGCCTACCTGCTCGCGGCCCGCGGCGCGCAGCCCGGCCAGATCCTCGCCATCACCTTCACCAACAAGGCGGCGGGGGAGATGAAGGAGCGCGTGGCCGCACTGGTCGGTCCGCGGGCCAAGGCGATGTGGGTCAGCACGTTCCACTCGGCGTGCGTGCGCATCCTGCGCCGCGAGCACAAGCACCTCGGGGTCAGCTCCAGCTTCTCGATCTACGACCAGGCCGACTCGCAGCGCCTGATGACGCTGGTGTGCCGCGACCTCGACCTCGACCCCAAGCGCTACAACCCCCGCTCGTTCTCCGCCCAGGTGAGCAACCTGAAGAACGACCTCGTCGACCACGAGACCTTCGCCGGACGCGCCGAGACCCACATCGAGAAGACGCTCGCCGAGGCCTACGGGCTGTACCAGCGCAGGCTGCGCGAGGCCAACGCGTTCGACTTCGACGACCTGATCATGACGACCGTCAACCTGCTGCAGGCGTTCCCCGACGTCGCGGAGCACTACCGGCGCCGGTTCCGCCACGTCCTCGTCGACGAGTACCAGGACACCAACCACGCGCAGTACGTCCTGGTCCGCGAGCTCGTCGGCGTCTCCTCGGGTACGCCGGGCAAGGAGCCGCTCGTCGACGTCCCGCCCGCCGAGCTGTGTGTCGTCGGTGACGCCGACCAGTCCATCTACGCCTTCCGTGGCGCGACGATCCGCAACATCCAGGACTTCGAGCAGGACTACCCCGACGCCCGGACCATCCTGCTGGAACAGAACTACCGCTCGACGCAGCGCATCCTCTCCGCGGCCAACGCGGTCATCGCCCGCAACGCCGACCGCCGCCCGAAGAACCTGTGGTCCGACGCGGGGGACGGGCCGGCCATCGTCGGCTACGTGGCCGACAACGAGCACGACGAGGCGTCCTTCGTCGCCGCCGAGGTCGACCGGCTCGCCGACGACGAGGCCGTGCCGCCGTCGCAGGTGGCCGTCTTCTACCGCACCAATGCGCAGTCCCGGGTGTTCGAGGAGGTGTTCATCCGGGTCGGCCTGCCCTACAAGGTGGTCGGCGGGGTGCGCTTCTACGAGCGGCGCGAGGTCAGGGACGCCCTCGCCTACCTCCGTGCGCTCGCCAACCCCGAGGACACCGTGTCGCTGCGGCGCATCCTCAACGTGCCGAAACGCGGCATCGGCGACCGTGCCGAGGCATGCCTGGAGGCGCTCGCGCAGCGCGAGCGGGTGACGTTCTCCCAGGCGCTGCGGCGCTGCGAGGACGCCTACGGGCTCGCCACGCGGTCCCTGGCGGCGGTGCAGGGCTTCCGCCAGCTGATGGACGACCTCCGCACGCTGGTCGAGGCGGGCACCGGCCCGGCCACCGTCCTCGAGGCCGTGCTCGAGCGCAGCGGCTACCTGGCGGAGCTCGGCAAGTCCGCGGACCCGCAGGACGAGACCCGGCTGGAGAACCTCCAGGAGCTCGTCGCGGTGGCCCGGGAGTTCGAGGAGGCCAACCCCGAGGGCACACTCACCGACTTCCTCGAGCAGGTCGCGCTGGTCGCCGACTCCGACGAGATCCCCGACCAGGACGAGGGCAACGAGGGTGCGCAGTCCGGTGTCGTGACGCTGATGACGCTGCACACCGCCAAGGGGCTGGAGTTCCCCGTCGTCTTCCTCACCGGCCTGGAGGACGGCGTGTTCCCGCACCTGCGGTCGCTGGGCGACCAGCGCGAGCTGCAGGAGGAGCGTCGCCTCGCCTACGTGGGCATCACCCGCGCCCAGCAGCGGCTCTACCTGAGCCGCGCGGTGGTGCGCAGCGCCTGGGGCGCCCCGCAGTACAACCCGCCGTCACGGTTCCTCGAGGAGGTGCCGGACGAGCTCGTCGACTGGCGTCGCGCCGAGTCGACCGTGACGAGCACGCCTGCGATCGCCCAGGTGGCCGCGCGTCCCACCTCGCGGTCGCCGGGCAACCGGCCGGTGGTGCACCTCGAGCCGGGCGACCGGGTCACCCACGACACGTTCGGCATGGGCACCGTCGTGTCGGTCGAGGGGGTCGGCGAGCGGGCCGTGGCGTCGGTCGACTTCCGCAGCGAAGGGGTCAAGCGGTTGCTGCTGCGCTACGCGCCGGTGGAGAAGCTGTAGACGGCGCAGGACCCGACCGTCCCGACCAGGGTGCAGGCCAGGCCACACCGACGAACGAGGCCGCGCGGCAGCGCCGGGAAGGGCAGGGGACTTCCCGGCGCCGTCCTCAGGACGCCGGCGCCGTCCTCAGGACGCCGGGGGCGTGCTCAGACCCGGACGCCGTGCCGGCGCAGCCAGGACAGCGGGTTGACCGGGTCGCCGCCGCCAGGGCGCACCTCGAGGTGCAGGTGCGGGCCGGTGGAGTTGCCGGTCGACCCGACCCGGCCGATCACGTCGCCGGCCTGCACGCGACCCGACGTACGGATGAACGCCGACAGGTGGCAGTACCACGTGACGGTGCCGTCGTCGTGCTGGATGGCGATCTTGCGACCGTAGGAGCCGTCCCAGGCCGCCGAGATGATGCGCCCGTCGCCCACCGCCCGGACCGGGGTGCCGATCGGCGCCGCGAAGTCCTGGCCGGTGTGCAGGTGGCTCCAGAGCCCGCTGGACTCGCCGAAGCCGGCGGACAGCGTGTAGTTGAGCACCGGCTTGACCCACTTCGGCCGGGCGCGCTCCGCGGCCTCGCGGGCACGCCTGCGGGCGGTCTGCAGCGCGATGCGGGCTTCCTTCTCCGCCTTCGCCCTCGCGGCTCGCATCCGGCTCGCGCGGGCGGCCTGCTGGGCCGCGATCCGGGCGCGCAGCTCGGCGGCGGAGATCGTCTGGGGCTTGGTGTCGGTGCTGGAGGCGACGGGGGCCTGGCCGGACTCGCCGATGGCGCCGGGGACGTTGACGCCACTGACAGCGAAGGCAGCGAGGGTGGCTGCGGTCAGGTAGGCAGGGGCGCCGGTGTTCTTGGGCCGACGGTGACGGCCTTGTGATGAGCGGCGAGGTGGCACGGGTTTTCGCCTCGTCGTCGGGGGCAGGGACCGACGGACCATAACGAAACCGTCACGTGTGGGACCAATCGCCTAATGGTGCAAACCCTGTTCAACTACGCCCGGTATGCGCCTGTTTACACAGGGTTGAAATATTCGCTGGTCTGTCCGGTCTGCCCCGATTCGATCCCCACCCCTGCCGGAGCGGTTGCTACCCGCTGGCTGGGCGCCTGACACCCGCCTCGCGGGGGGTCGCCTCGCGCTCCGCGGGCCGGTCGCTGGCGATCGAGGTCACTCCGGGCGTGACCGTCGCGCCGTCGGCGTCGAGGTGGGCGAGCGTCATGCTGATCTCGTGCACGGCGCGCCGGTTGATCGGCAGCGACATGTGCCCGACACCGCGGATGAGCACGTTGCGCGCCTGCAGGTCGGGGTGGTCGACCCGCGCGGCGGTCTTGGGCACGATCAGCTGGTCGAGATCGCTCCAGACCGCGAGGAAACGGGTGCGACAGCCCGGGGCGGGGCTGCGCAGCTCGGCGACGACGTCGCTGCCCGGCCGGAGGTGCCCGCCCAGCCGGCGGGGCACCAGGTGCGCGGGCAGCGTGCCGCCGTGCGGGGTGCCGAGCGTCACCAGGGTGTGCACCCGGGCGTCGCCGCCCAGCCGCTGCACGTAGTAGCGGGCGATGACGCCGCCCATGCTGTGGCCGATCACGTGGATGCGCTCGTAGCCGGTCTCGGCGCAGAGCAGCTCGACGCGGGCCGCCAGGCTCTCGGCGGCCGCGCGGACGTCGCCGGTGAGCGGGTGGTAGTTCAGGGCCAGCACCCGGCCGAACCCGCGGCGCCGCAGTCCGCGGCGCAGCAGCGTGAAGATCGATCGGTTGTCGACCATGCCGTGGATCAGCAGGATCGGGGTGCCGGCCGCCTCGATGTCCCCGATGAGCAGGCCGCGCTGCACGGGGGAGAGGCCGGTCAGGTCGCGCGGCTCCTCGTGCCGCGCCTTCTCCGCGAGGACCCCGAGCGGATACGTCGCCACGTGCGCCGTCACCCAGGCCGCCTCGACCGCCACGCCCAGGACGCCTGCAGGTGACAGCAGGCTGGAGGCTCCACGGCGTACGGTCGCGTGCGCCCGCCGAATCCGGTGGTGCACAAGCGCTCCTCTCCTCGGGCCGACATCGGCGGGTGCCGGTCGAAACCTAATGTCGCCTTACCCCGCATCGGAGACAGAAACGCGGGGCGTCTCGCGGTTCGGTTACGCTTCCGCCCGTCCCGGAGGCGAACCGGGGCACGAGGAGGCACGAGATGTCAGCGTCGGGTCCGATCCGGGTGGTCGTGGCCAAGCCGGGTCTGGACGGTCATGACCGCGGCGCGAAGGTCGTCGCCCGTGCACTGCGCGACGCGGGCGTCGAGGTCATCTACACCGGCCTGCACCAGACCCCTGAGCAGATCGTCGAGACGGCGATCCAGGAGGACGCGGACGCGGTCGGCCTGTCCGTGCTCTCCGGCGCGCACATGACGCTCTTCGCCCGCGTGATCGAGCTGCTGGCCGAGCGCGAGGCGAGCGACATCAAGGTCTTCGGCGGTGGCATCATCCCCGAGGCCGACATGCCCGAGCTCGAGCGAATGGGTGTCGCCAAGGTCTTCACGCCGGGCGCCACGACCACCGAGATCATCGACTGGGTGCGCGCCAACCTCGGCGGCTGACCCTCGCGGGATGGGTCGGCCCGGCCACACCCCCCGATAGGAGTGGCCGGGCCAGTCCGGTCCCGCGCGAAGGAGGCAGTCCTCTAGCGGGCCCGGACGTCGGTCCCGAGCACCGGCAGGCCGAGCCGGCCGGGCGCGTCGGGCGTGGTGAGGACGGTCACCGGCGTCACGACCTTGTTGTTGCGGTAGGCCGCGTCGGTCGCCGCGACGACGACCTCGATGCGGTGTCCGGCCTGGTAGCGGTGCACGACGCCCGGCAGCTCGATGTGGACCGGCTGGCGCACGTCCCTCACCCGGGTCGGGGAGATGAGCCGGTGCACGAGCTCGACCGAGCCGTCCGGCGCCACGTCGTAGATCTTCGCGAACAGCAGCAGCTGGCCGGCCGGCCCGGCTCCCTGGGTCTGCTCGGCGACCGGGGACGACAGCCGCAGGTCCAGCGTCGGGACGCCCACCGAGACGACGTCCTCCGCCAGCGGCTGCGTCTGCCACGACGCGAAGGTGCCCGGGGTGTCGTACGGCGGGGTCACGCCGTCCGGGACCTGTCCGCCCTGCAGCGCCGAGGTCTCGCTGTAGCTCGTCGGCGTCTCGCCGGCGAGGTTGGCGTACGTCGAGCTGCCGGCCTGCACCGCCTTCCGTGACGTCACCAGGGCGTCCGTCCCGGACAGGTAGAGCGGCTGCACGTCGCCGACCGGGTAGGCGTCGGCGGTGCCGTAGGCGGGCGTCGCGATCCCGTCGTACGTCACCCAGTCGCGGAAGTAGGCGAGCTCCGGGCCGGTGTCGACCGCGGCGTCCTTCAGGTAGTGGTCGAACCAGTCACCGATCCGTCGCCCCTCGTACGTGGCCTCGGGGTGGGCCATGTCCAGCTCGCCCGGTGCGGGGGTGCCGCCGCCGCTGTGGCCCCACGACTGCCAGATCATCTTCGTCTCGGTGCCCTGGGCCTGCAGCGCCCGGTAGGTCGCGATGGCCTCCTGCAGGTTGAACAGGGTGTCGTTCTCGCCCTGCACCAGCAGCGTCGGCACGCGCACCTTCTCGACGTACGACGTGACGCTGGCGTGTCGCGCGAAGTCGGTCGTGCTGATCGTCGGGTAGCCCATCGTGTCCATCTGCGCCTTGGCCACGCAGGCCTGGTCGGCGAAGTTCGGGCAGCCCACGTTCCGGGACGGGTCGGTCGAGGCGTACTCCACGCCGTCCGCGATGCCGACGCCGAAGAACAGGCTGGTCCAGCCGACCTTCTCGGTGCCGGGCGTGCGGGTGGTGACGCCGCGGGCGAAGTCCGTGTTGTTCGGTGCGAGCGAGTAGGACAGGTCGTTCCAGGTGATGATCGGCACGATCGTGTCGACGCGGGGGTCGACCGACGCCGCCGCGAACTGCACCTGGCCGCCGTAGGAGCCGCCCACCATGCCCACGCGGGGGTCGTCGGGACGGGCGGTGCCGGCGTGGTCCGTGGCGTCGCGGCGGACGTAGTCGACCCGGGTCCCGTCGTTCGCCGGCTTGCTGCCGCCCAGGAAGCTCACCAGCTGGCTGGCCGCCTTGCCGTCGAAGTCGGGGTCGTCGAGGGTGATCTTGCAGTCCGACCCGCCGAAGCCGAGCCCCGAGTAGGACAGCACCACGTAGCCGCGCTCCCCGAACGACTGGCCGATCCCGGCCTGGTCGTCCTTCGACCCGCCGAAGCCGTTGGTGGTGAGGATGGCGGGTGCCGGCGTGGCCGCGGTGGCGGTCTCCGGCCGGTACAGGTCGAAGACGATCGTGCACGTCTGGTCGTCGTGCGGCCCGACGACGACGTCTATCTCGTGGGTCGTCCTCGTCACCGTCGTCGCCGCCGAGGCGCCGGGGGCGACGAGCAGACCTGCCAGGGTGGCGAGGGCTGCCAGGGTGCTGAGAACGGCGAGCACGGTGCGGCGCACGGGGCCTCCTGGGGCTCGGGGTCCCCCTGTTCAACGCGACCGGCGGGCGCAGGTTACGGCCGGGTCACGGCCGGGCGACGGGGCCGGGTCGGGACGATCTGGTGCTCGCGGCTACAGTCGCCAGAGCGCGCCCGCGGGCTTCGGCCCGGGCGCTGGCTTCCGGACGACTCCGACGAGGACGGACTGACCGTGGACCTGTTCGAGTACCAGGCGAGGGACCTCTTCGCCAAGCACGGCGTGCCAGTGCTGGACGGCGCGGTCGCCGAGACCCCCGACGAGGCGCGGGCGGCCGCGGAGCGACTTGGCGGTGGCCGCGTGGTCGTCAAGGCCCAGGTCAAGACCGGCGGTCGGGGCAAGGCCGGCGGCGTGAAGCTCGCCGACGACCCCGCCGGCGCGGCGGAGGTCGCCGGCCAGATCCTCGGCATGGACATCAAGGGCCACACCGTGCACCGGGTGATGCTCGCGCCGGCCGCGTCGATCGAGGATGAGTACTACTTCTCGGTCCTGCTCGACCGGGCCAACCGCACCTACCTCGCCATGGCCTCCCGCGAGGGCGGCATGGAGATCGAGCAGCTCGCCGTCGAGAAGCCCGAGGCGCTCGCCCGCGTCGCGGTGGACGCCCTGACCGGCATCGACGAGGCCAAGGCCCGCGAGATCGTGGCCAAGGGCGGCTTCCCCGACGACGTCGCGGACCAGGTCGTGGCCGCCGTGCTGAAGCTCTGGGACGTCTTCGTCAAGGAGGACGCCACGCTGGTCGAGGTCAACCCGATGGCCAAGACCGGCGACGGCCGCGTGCTCGCCATCGACGGCAAGGTCACCCTCGACGACAACGCCGAGTTCCGCCAGGCCGAGCACGCGTCGCTCGCCGACGAGCGCTCCACCGACCCGCTCGAGGCCAAGGCCAAGGAGAAGGACCTCAACTACGTCAAGCTCGACGGTGAGGTCGGCATCATCGGCAACGGTGCCGGGCTGGTCATGAGCACCCTCGACGTCGTCGCGTACGCCGGCGAGGAGTTCGGTGGCGTCAAGCCGGCGAACTTCCTCGACATCGGCGGCGGCGCCTCCGCCGAGGTGATGGCCAACGGACTCGACATCATCCTGGGCGACCCGGCCGTGAAGTCGGTCTTCGTCAACGTGTTCGGCGGCATCACCGCCTGCGACGAGGTGGCCAACGGCATCGTGCAGGCGCTGGAGCTGCTGAAGTCACGGGGCGACGCGATCGGCAAGCCCCTCGTCGTACGCCTTGACGGCAACAACGCCGACGAGGGCAGGCGGATCCTCGACGAGGCGGAGCACGACGTCGTCGAGATGGTCGACACGATGGACGGCGCGGCCCGGCGGGCCGCCGAGCTGGCAGCGAAGTAAGGACGGGACGACACACATGGCCATCTGGCTCACGAAGGACAGCAAGGTCGTCGTCCAGGGGATGACCGGCTCCGAGGGCAGCAAGCACACCCGGCGGATGCTCGCCTCCGGCACCCAGGTCGTCGGTGGCGTCAACCCGCGCAAGGCCGGCCAGCAGGTCGACTTCGACGGCACCAGCCTGCCGGTCTTCGCGACCGTCGGGGAGGCGATGAAGGAGACCGCCGCCGACGTGTCGGTCGTCTTCGTGCCGCCGGCCTTCACCAAGGACGCGGTGGTCGAGGCGGTCGACGCGCAGATCCCGCTCTGCGTCGTCATCACCGAGGGCATCCCGGTGCACGACACCGCGGCCTTCTTCCAGTACGCCGTGAACGCCGGCAGCACCCGCATCGTCGGGCCGAACTGCCCCGGCCTGATCAGCCCCGGTCAGTCGAACGCCGGCATCATCCCCGCCGACATCACCAAGGGCGGACGCATCGGCCTGGTCAGCAAGTCGGGCACGCTGACCTACCAGATGATGTACGAGCTGCGCGACATCGGCTTCTCCACGTGCGTCGGCATCGGCGGCGACCCGGTCATCGGCACGACCCACATCGACTGCCTCGAGGCGTTCGAGAACGACCCCGACACCGACGCCATCGTGATGATCGGCGAGATCGGCGGCGACGCGGAGGAGCGCGCGGCGGCCTACATCAAGGAGAAGGTCACCAAGCCGGTGGTCGGGTACGTCGCCGGCTTCACCGCACCCGAGGGCAAGACCATGGGCCACGCCGGGGCCATCGTGTCGGGCTCGTCCGGCACGGCGGCGGCCAAGCAGGAGGCCCTCGAGGCCGTCGGCGTCAAGGTCGGCAAGACGCCGTCGGAGACCGCCCGCCTCATGCGCGAGGTCATGACCTCCCGCTGACCCGCGTCCGTACGGCGAGGGGCGGCCACCCGTGACGGGGGCCGCCCCTCGGCGTACGACCAGCGTTTCCTCATGATCGGAGTGGAAACGGGTCGCGCTGCCTGCACGAAACCCCTCCGATCATGAAGAAGCGAGCAGCAGGCGGTCAGCCGGCCGTGGCGGCGGTGACCCGGTCGATCGCCGTGATCGCGGCGGCCGCGAAGCCGTCCAGGTTGCTGTCCTCGGCCCGCAACATCCCGCGCAGGCCCACGACCACCACCACGTTGCCCGTCCGGCCGACGCCCACGACCTCGCCGTGGTACTCCGAGCCGGGGTCGGCGCCGAACTTGCTGGCAGTGAACCCGCTCGCACCTGCCTTCAGCGGCTGCAGCGGCTGCGGGTTCGCGCCGTCGTCGGCGCAGCCGCCCTGCAGCGCGGTGGCGGCCGTCTCGGCCTGGGCCGGGTCGGCGTACTCGCCCACCCACTCCCACATGAGCGCGTCCAGGTCGCTGGGGTAGGTGCGCAGCATCGCGTGCCGGGGGTCCGTGCCGACGGGCAGCGACATCCGGCAGGCGGTGATGGCACGGTCGGACGCGTCGGCCGGGTCCGCCGGGTCGACGGTCTCGCCCACCGACCAGGTGTAGGGCTTGAGCGTCGGCAGGTCCGCGACGGGCAGCAGCGCGTCGGTCGTCAGCGTCGACGGTTGTGCGTCCGTGCCATCCGCGCCGATCCGGCCGGCCATCGTCTCGAGCACCTTCGTCAGCGCCGAGGGCACATCGGCGTCCTGGCTGACGTTCACCGCGGACAGGACGCTGAGCAGACTGCCCTCCCGCACGACCAGCAGGGCCTCGTGGGCCACTGCCTCGCTGACGTCCGGCGAGGTCAGGGTGTGGTCGGCGTAGCGTCCCGGGCCGAGGTCTCTCGGCGCGGTCCCGGAGGTCTTCTGGTGCAACCGACTCGGGCACGACGCGATCCACGAGTCCACCTGCGACTGGGCTTGCTGGGCCGCCGCCGCCGAGGGCATCCGCCACACGGCGTGCAGCGACGTGACCGGGTAGCGGTCCACGGCCTTCCCTGTGTAGGACGTCGCGCCCTCGGCGGCGGCACCGTCGATGCGCAGGCCCCGCAGGCACGAGCCGTCCTGGGCGTCGTCGACCGTCGCGGTGCGCGAGGCCACCGTGTAGGCGGGGTAGTAGTCCGGCAGCTCGTCGGCGGCGAGGAACGCGTCGCTCGGGACGCTCTGCGACGCCGGCGGCAGCCCCTCGTTGTCGTTGCCACCCAGGCCGGCGGAGATCCCGGCCACTGCGGCGACCGCGAGGAAGACCGCCGCGACCGAGCCGACGGCCTGCCGGCGGGTGCGCTGGTCGCCGCGCCGCCGGACGTTGCCGGCGTCGGCCAGGCCGACCCGGTCGGTGTCCGCCCGCAACGTCGTGAGCGTGTCGTGGAGCCGGTCAGACATGGCTGCCCTCCGGGGAGCTGAGTGTCGAGTCGTTGAGCAGTGCGGCGAGGGCGGCCCGGCCGCGCGCGAGGCGCGCCTTGACCGTTCCCTCGGGAGAGTGGGTCTCGTGGGCCACCTCGGCCACGGACAGCCCGGACAGGTGGTGCAGGACGATCGCCCGCCGCTGCGCCTCGGGGATCTGGCGCAGCGCCGCGACGAGCGCGACGTTGTCGATGCTCGGCTCCGGCGTGTCCGGGGCCGGGCCGTGGCGGACGAGCGCGGCGGCGGCGGTCTTCGCCCGGCGCCACCGGCTGGCGGCCAGCCGCCACGCCACGGTGCGGACCCAGGCCTGCGGGTCGTCGTAGCCGGACACGGTTGACCACCGCTGCCAGGCTCGCGCGTAGGCCTCCTGCACCAGCTCCTGCGCGTCGGCGAGGTTGCCGGTCATCGCGTACATCTGGTGCAGCAGCCGCCGGTTGGTGCCGGCATAGAAGGCGTCGAACCCCTCGGCGTCCTTCACCTGTCCCCCTCTCGTGGGTCTCACCCGGAGATGACCCACGAGCAGGGTGCCAGGTTGCACGCTAGGTGAGGATCTTCTCGCGGATGTCCACGACGTAGCCGAGGCGGTTGTAGCTCAGGTCCAGCGGCAGGTTGCCGCCCCGGGACGGGAGGGCGGCCAGCAGCCTGTCCAGGGGCACCGGCTCGAGCTGCGTGGTGCCGTTCAGGTTCGGGCCGCCGTAGACCTTCACCTCCGGCGCGAGGACCAGGTCGCGGGTTCGCGGGTTCTCGTTGACCACCAGCGTGCGGCCCGAGCGGCGGCCCAGGTGGTGCGACTTGGCGTAGGCGGTCGCCGCGTCACCGACGAGCAGCTGGGCGCGGTCGAACGTGACGTGCATCCCGTCGGCGCCGCGCTGCGACCCGATCAGGTAGCCGAAGTCCTTCGTCCGCCCCCGCTCGACCTCAGAGGCCGCCCGGGCGGTGGCACGCGCGGGGGACGGCGAGGAGGCGCTGGGCCGAGGGCTGGACGGGACGGGACTGCCGGTGGTGGTGGTCGAGGCCGCATTCGGCGGGTCGTCGCCGCCGGCGAAGCCGATGAGGAAGCCGGCGCCGAGGCCGACCAGTGCCACCGCGAGGAGCAGCAGGGCCACCATCCAGGCGGTGTGGCGGCCGCGCGCGGCGGGCGGCAGGGAGCCGGCCATCTCGAGGCTCCTCCTCTCGGGCGGATTCCCCCGGTTCCCGGCATTCTGCCCGCCGGTCGCGACACCCCGAAATCCGGCCACGTCCCCGATCGGCGGCCGCCCGCTTGTCACGATGGCCAGGATGACCAGCCTCCTGTCCCCGTCCAGAGCGGGCCGCCGCGACCCGGAGCCGACCGGGGAGCCACCCCGCCCGGTCTCCCTGTCCGGCCTGCTCGCCGCCGCCCACGCGGCCGCTCTCGGCCTGCTCGCGGTGACCGTGCCCGTCCTGGTCGGGTGGGCCACCGCCGCCGACAGCGGCGCCAGCGCCACCGAGGCGGTGCGGACCTCGCTGCAGGCCTGGCTGGCCGGTCACCTCACGACGATGGTGGTGCCCGGCGGGCGCTTCGACCTGGTCCCCCTCGGGCTGACGGCCGTCCCGGCGCTGCTCCTGGTCGCCGCGACGGCCCGCGCGGCGCGGGCGTCGGCGGTGTCGCGGCTGCGCGGGGTGGCGGCGCTGACCGCGGTGACCGCCTCGGCGTACGCCGTGGTCGCGGCCGTGCTCGCGCTGCTGGCCCGCACCGACGCGGTGCGGCCCTTGCCGTTGAGCGCGTTCCTCGGCGCCGGGACGGTGGCGACGCTTGCGGCAGGCGTCGGCGCGCTGCGCGGCGCCGGGGCCGGACGCCGGCTGTGGCGACTACTGCCCGTGCCGGTGCGCCTCGCTGCCGTCGGCGGGGCGGGTGCCCTCGGGACCCTCGTCGCGGCCGGTGCCCTGATCGCCGCGCTGTCGCTCGCCATCCACCACCAGCGGGCGGGTGAGCTGCTGCGCGGCCTGGACGCGGGGGCGACCGGAGGGGTGCTGGTCCTCCTGCTGTGTGCGCTCTACGTGCCGACGGCCGCTGTCTGGGGGACAGCCTTCGTCGTCGGGCCGGGGTTCAGCCTCGGCACGGGGACGGCCGTGTCGCTGGGTGGCGTCCACCTGGGCGCGGCGCCGGCCTTTCCGCTGCTCGCCGCGCTGCCCGCTGACGGTGCGGTGCCGCGGCCGTTGCTCGGCGTGCTGCTCGCGCCGGTCGGTGCGGGAGTGGTGGCCGGGTTGCTGGTCGACCGCCGGGACCGGGCCGTTGCGGCGGCCCGGCTCACGACGTGGCGGCGGGTGCTGCTCGCCGGCGCCGCCGTGGGGGCGGTCGCGGGCGCCGGGCTGGCGGTGCTCTCCGCGGCGAGCTCGGGCGCGGTGGGTCCGGGCCGGCTCGCCGATGTCGGCCCCGGTCCCTGGCTGGTCGGACTGGCGGCCGCGGTCGAGGTCGGCGTCCTGGCCAGCGCCTCGCTGCTGGTGCTCCGGCGCGACGTGCTGCGCGGAGGCCGCGCCGGCTCGCTCAGCGAGTGAGCCCGATCCGGTGGCGGACGGCGTCCTCGAACGTCCGGCTGCACCGGTCACGCTCGGAGGCGATGAGCGCGCGGTCCACGCAGTGCCGGAAGTCCTTGTACTCCGCGTAGAAGATCGCGACGAACGACAGCGCGACCACGAAGAACATCGCGCCCATCAGACCGGCGATGACGCCGGCGAGGGCTCCCGGGGCGCGACCGTCCCGCCGCCGCGCGCGGCGCAGCGCCCGCACCCCCAGCACGACCGCCGCGACCTCGAGGACCAGGCCGACGACGCCCCACGGCAGCAGGCTCGTCGCGAGCACCATCCCGGCCACGGCGAGCACGAGCGACCGACCGCCCCCGGGCTCTGCCGGTCCCTGGGCTCGCCCGCGGTCCGTGCTCACTGCTGCCTCACCTGCTCCACCTCGGCTCGGACGGCCCCTCCGGCCGCGGCGCGCGGCACCGCCCGCACAGGGCAACCGTCGCATGATCGGGCCGGTACGGCGGAAGCGGGGGGCCGAGGGGCGTGGCGCCGGTCGTGCCCGGACGGGCGGACGAGCGGCGGGCGGTGGCCGCGCTCGGGATATCGTCTGCGCTCGTGGCCGCCCCGCAGACTACGCCCCGCCGTCTGGTGGCTCTGGTCTCCGGTGACGGCTCGACGCTGCAGGCGCTGCTCGACGCGGCGGATGACCCGGCGTACGGCGTGCGGGTGGTCGCCGTCGGCGCCGACCGCGACGGCATCCGGGCGCTCGAGCGGGCTGCTCAGGCCGGGGTGCCCAGCTTCGTCGTCGCTCCCGGCGCCTTCGCCGGGCGGGCCGACTGGGACCGGGCGCTTGCCGAGCAGGTGGCGGCGCACCGTCCCGACCTCGTCGTGTCGGCGGGGTTCATGCGCCTGCTGGGGCCCGAGTTCCTCGGCCGGTTCAGCGTGGTCAACACCCATCCGGCGCTGCTGCCGTCGTTCCCCGGCGCCCACGCCGTCCGCGACGCGCTGGCCCACGGCGTACGCGTGACCGGGTGCACGCTGCACCTCGTCGACGAGGGCGTCGACACCGGCCCGATCGTCGCCCAGGTCGCCGTCGCCGTCCGCGACGACGACGACGAGGCCTCGCTGCACGAGCGCATCAAGGTCGAGGAGCGCGCGATGCTCGTCGACGTCGTCGGCCGGATGGCCCGGGAGGGCTTCACGGTCATCGGAAGGAAGGTCACCATCCCGTGAGCCAGCGTCCCGTCCGCCGGGCCCTCGTCAGCGTCTACGACAAGGCAGGGCTCGAGGACCTCGCGCGCGGCCTGCACGAGGCCGGCGTCTCCATCGTGTCCACCGGGTCGACGGCGGCCCGCATCGCGGCGGCGGGCGTGCCCGTCACCCCGGTCGAGGAGGTCACCGGCTTCCCCGAGTGCCTGGACGGCCGCGTCAAGACCCTGCACCCGAGGGTGCACGCGGGCATCCTCGCCGACCTCCGGCTCGAGTCCCACCGCGCGCAGCTCAAGGAGCTCGAGATCGAGCCTTTCGACCTGGTCGTCTCCAACCTCTACCCCTTCACCGAGACC
>DASVBJ010000397.1:0-19778 GCA_036375895.1 Actinomycetes bacterium
CCGCCGACCGTGACCGTGCCGACGCCGACCTCGCGCATCGCGGGGTCCAGGATGTTCGCCCGGTGCCCGGCGGAGTCCATGAACATCGAGTGGATCGTCGAGACGTCCGCGCCGAAGCCGACGTTCTCGGCCGCGGAGCGGAAGCAGCAGACGACGGAGAAGTCCGACGTGTGGAAGAGCGCGCCGGCCTTGGCCATCGCCGCCGAGTGGCTGCGGGCGTACGACGTGAGGTCGGAGCGCACCGTCAGGGCCCGCAGGCCGTGGGCGGCCCGGGCCGCGTTGATCTTGGAGACGAACGCCGACTCGGTGGTCGAGGCGGATGCGCCGCGAGCGCCGGTGAGCGTGGTGGCCACGAGGGCGGCTGCTGTGAGCACGGACAGCAGGACGGCACGGGGCTGAGAACGCACGGCGAGGACTCTCTGCAGGGGACGGCTCTCGGCTTCCCCCGCGACGCCGGGGGCAGTATGCCCAGGATCGCGGCGCTTGAACCAGCTCGCACCGAGTGGCCGGTAAAGAGATTGTCTACACGCTCGGCGGGCGCGCTTCGTACGGCGTGCTGAGGACGATCGTCGTCCGGGTCGACACGTTGGCCGCTGCCCGGATGCGGGCCAGCAGGGTCTCCAGGTGCGCGGGGCTCGGCACCCGCACCTTGAGGATGTAGCTCTCGTCGCCCGCGACCGAGTGGCAGGCCTCGATCTCGGCCAGGTCGCGCAGGCGGTCGGGTGCGTCGTCAGGGGCGCTCGGGTCGATGGGCCGGATGGAGATGAACGCCATGAGCGGCAGGCCGACGGCGTCCGCGTCCACGACGGCGGCGTAGCCGCGAATCACGCCCCGTTGCTCCAGCCGGCGGACCCGCTGGTGCACCGCGGACGTCGACAGTCCGGTCTCCCGGCCCAGGTCGGTGTAGCTCATGCGGCCGTCCGCCGCCAGAAGGCGCAGGATCGCCCGGTCGGTGTCGCCCACGTCCTCCATGGCCACACCGTAACGGCGACCGCCCCCGGTGGGTGCCGGTGACACCCGCCGGGGGCGGCCGCCGTGCCGCGCCGGGTCCTACCGGACTCGGCGGACGGCGCCGTCCGCGTCGCGGACGTACGTGACGGCGGGGCCGAGCACGGCGGCGCCGTTGCCGTCGTCCTCACCCGCCGCCGACGCCGGAGCGGGCCCCGGCGGGGTGTGCCGCGACGAGGACGAGCCGTCCGCCGCCGTGGCCGGCAGTGCCAGCACTCCCGCCGTGCCGGCCGCAAGGACCAGCAGGAGGGCGCGCCGACCCGCCGTCGTGCACAGGACCGTGCGCATCGAGCGTTCTCCCGTCCGAGGTGCCCGCCACGTGTTGGCCACTGGCCTTCCGTTGCAGGCCCGACGAACGAGCCGGTCTCGCCACTCACTCCCCCAGCTGCCTAGGCGACCGGATGTCTCCGTGCCCGTGCTCCCCCCTGAGAGAGCGCGAGCCGGTGAGGGCAGCTGGGATCACCGTGTCCCGTCCGCGTCCCCACAGCGGGGACGCAGGGTCTACGTCGACAGGTCGGGTCTCCCCCTTGAGGCCGACGGGGTCGCCCCGCCGGGCCGCGGTGCCGCCGGGCGCCGGGCGCCGGGCCGCGGTGCGCCCGGGCGTCAGCCCCTGGCGAGGTGGCGGCCGATGACCAGGCGCTGGACCTGGTTGGTGCCCTCGACGATCTGCAGGGCCTTGGCCTCGCGCATGTAGCGCTCGACCGGGTAGTCCTCGACGTACCCGTAGCCGCCGAGCACCTGGACCGCGTCGGTGGTGACCCGCATCGCCATGTCGGTGCAGAAGAGCTTGGCCATCGCCGCCTGCTTGCCGAACGGCTGGCCGCGGTCGCGGCGGCGGGCCGCCTCCAGGTAGAGCGCCCGGCCGGCCTCGACCCCGGTCGCCATGTCGGCGAGCAGGAAGGACAGCCCCTGGAAGTCGATGATGGCCCTGCCGAACTGCCGGCGCTGCCCGGCGTAGGTCACGGCGGCGTCGAGCGCCCCCTGCGCGAGCCCGACCGCGCAGGCCGCGATGCCGAGCCGGCCGCCGTCGAGCGCGGCGAGCGCGATCTTGAAGCCCTGGCCCTCGGCGCCGAGGAGCCGGTCGGCGGGCACGGCGGCGTCCTGCAGGACGATCTGCGCCGTGGTCGAGCCCTTGAAGCCCATCTTGCGCTCCGGGGTGGCGGCCGACAGACCCTCGGTGTCCCCCGCGGCCAGCAGGCAGGAGATGCCGCGCGGGCCGTCGTCGGAGGTGCGCACCATCAGGTTGTAGAAGTCGGCCTCGCCCCCGTGGGTGATCCACGCCTTGGTGCCGTTGACGACGTACTCGTCGCCCTTTCGGACCGCCCGGGTCGTCAGCGCCGCCGCGTCCGAGCCCGACTGCGGCTCGGACAGGCAGTAGGCGCCGAGCAGCTCGCCGCCGAGCATGTCGGGCAGCCAGCGCTCGCGCTGCGCCTCGGTGCCGTAGGCCGCGAGCGGGAAGCAGGCCAGCGTGTGCACGCTCACGCCCTCGGCGACCGACGCCCACACCGTCGCGAGCTCCTCGACCACCTGGAGGTAGACCTCGTAGGGCTGGCCGCCCCCGCCGTACGTCTCGTCGTAGGGCAGGCCGAGCAGACCAGCCTTGCCCAGGGTGCGGAACACCTCCCGCGGGAACCGGCTCTCGGCCTCGTACGCCGCGGCCTTGGGGGCCAGCTCCTCCCGGGCCAGCTCGCGGGTCAGCGCGAGCAGCTCGGTGGCCTCCTCGGTCGGCAGGGTGCGCTCTGCAGGCATGCGGGGTCAGCCCTCCAGGACCACGACGTCGCGGTCGGTCACGTTGAGTCGCTCGATGCCGTCGTCGGTGACGACGACGATGTCCTCGATCCGGGCGCCGTGGCGGCCGGCGAGGTAGATGCCGGGCTCGATCGAGAAGGCCATGCCGGGCTCGAGCACGGTCGTGTTGCCCTCGACGATGTAGGGC
This sequence comes from Actinomycetes bacterium, assembly GCA_036375895.1. Lineage (GTDB taxonomy): Bacteria > Actinomycetota > Actinomycetes > JACCUZ01 > JACCUZ01 > DASVBJ01. The sequence continues at coordinate 2,945 of DASVBJ010000397.1, forward strand.
TCCTCGTGGCTCTCCACGCCGATGCCGTGGCCGGTGCGGTGCAGGAACGCCTCGCCGTAGCCGGCCGCGGTGATCACCGCGCGGGCGGCCGCGTCGACGGACTCGGCCGTGACGCCGGGGCGAGCGTGCGCGCAGGCGGCGAGCTGGGCCTCGTGCAGGACGCGGAAGTACGCCGTGAAGTCATCGGGGGCTTCGCCGAGCACGTACATCCGGGTGCAGTCCGAGCAGTAGCCCTCGGGCGTCGTGCCGCCGATGTCGACGACCACCGGGTCACCGGGCTGCAGCACCCGGTCGCCCACCTCGTGGTGGGGCGAGGCGCCGTTGGGGCCGGATCCGACGATGACGAAGTCGACGGTCTCGTGGCCCTCCTGCAGGATCGCGGCGGCGATGTCCCGCCCGGCCTCCCGCTCGGTGCGGCCCGGGCGGAGGAACTCCCCCATCCGCGCGTGCACCCGGTCGATCGCCTGGCCGGCCCGCCGCAGCGCGTCGACCTCCTCCGGGGTCTTGCGCATCCGCAGGTCGGCCAGCACGTCGGAGGCCACCGTCTGCTCGGCCCGAGGCAGCGCGGCGCGGAACCGCAGCACCTGCTCGGCCCACATGCGGTTGGCCAGCGCCACCCGGCCGACCGTCGGCGGCAGGCGGCGGGCGATCTCGGCGTACGGGTCCTCGGTCTCGCCCCAGCCGACCACCTCGATGCCGAGGCTCGGCACCGCCGAGGCGTTCACGGCCGGCACCTCGAGGCCGGGCGCCACCAGGAACGGGTCGCCGTCGGCCGGGAGCACCAGGCAGGTGAGCCGCTCGAGCGGCAGCGCGTCGTAGCCGGTCAGCCAGCGCAGGTCGGGGCCCGGGGTCACGAGCAGCGCGTCGACGCCGGCCTGGGCGGCGGCCTTGCGCGCATGTGACAGCCGGTCGGGGGATGTGACGTGCCGGGTCATGGTGCTCAATCTAGTGCCCCGTGACGCGTCCTCAGGTGTCGGGCACGCGCGCCGGACACGCCGCGCAGCGCCCGACCGGTCGGACGGTTCTGGCAGGCTGCGGACGTGACCGACGACCGGCTGATGGTGCTCGACACCCCGTCCCTGTACTTCCGTGCGTTCTACGGCGTGCCCGACTCGATCACCGCCCCGGACGGCAGCCCGGTGAACGCGGTGCGGGGGCTGCTCGACTTCATCGCGCGGCTGGTGGCCGACCGCGGCCCGACCCGGCTCGTCGCCGCGATGGACGCCGACTGGCGGCCCAGCTTCCGGGTCGAGGCGATCCCGTCGTACAAGACGCACCGGCTCGCCCCCGCCGGCGGGGAGGAGGTCCCGGACGCGCTCGTCCCGCAGGTCGCGGTCATCGAGGACGTCCTGGCCGCCCTCGGCGTCGCCGTCATCGGGGTCAAGGGCTACGAGGCGGACGACGTGATCGGGACGCTGGCCGCCCGGTCGGAGGTGCCGGTGGACGTGGTGACCGGAGACCGCGACCTGTTCCAGCTCGTCGACGACGCCCGGCGCGTGCGGGTGCTCTACACGGCCCGCGGGGTCGGCCGGCACGACGTCGTGGACGAGGGCTGGGTCACCGCGAAGTACGGCATCCCGGGGCGGGCCTACGCCGACTTCGCCACGCTGCGCGGCGACCCGAGCGACGGGCTGCCCGGCGTGCCCGGGGTGGGCGAGAAGACGGCCGCCGCGCTCGTCACTCGCTACGGCACGCTCGAGGGGCTGATGGCGGCGCTGGACGCTGGTGACCGGGCGATGCCCGCCGGCGCGCGAGCCAGGCTGGAGGCGGCCCGCGACTACCTGGCCGTGGCGCCGGTGGTGGTGGCCGTCGCACGGGACGTGCCGCTGCCGGCGTACGACGACGCCGTGCCGCGGTCGCCGAGGGACCCCGAGCGGCTGGTCGCGCTGTCGCAGCGCTGGGGGCTGGACAGCCCGCTCAACCGCGTCCTCACCGCGTTCGCCGCCGCACCATCCTCCGCGCGATCTTGAGGCCGACTGGCCGGCCCGTCCCGGCGGGGATGCACGCAGCCCCGCCCACCCGAGGGTGGACGGGGCTCCGCGCGGGATCCGGCGACTCGGCCGACCTCAGGTGACGTTGACCGCGGACCAGGCCGCGGCGACCGCGTTGTACTGCGCGCTGCCGGAGCCGTAGAGGTCCGCGGCGGCGTTGAGGCTCGCAGTGCGCGCCCCGGCGTAGTTGGTGGAGGACGTCATGTACGTCGTGAGCGCCCGGTACCAGATCTTGCCGGCGGCGGCGTTGCCGATGCCGGTGACCGTCGAGCCGTTGCACGTCGGGCTGTTGTAGGCGACGCCGTTGATGGTCTTGGCGCCGCTGCCCTCCGCGAGCAGGTAGAAGAAGTGGTTGCCGACACCCGACGAGTAGTGCACGTCGAGGCTGCCGACGGTCTTCGACCAGCAGTCGGCGGACCGGCCGTCCTTCGACGGCTTGTCCATGTACCGCAGCGGCACGCCGGTCTTGCGCAGCTTCTCGCCGATCAGGTAGTCGGGGACGTCCACGGCGTTGTTGGCGTAGAACTCGACGAGCGAGCCGAAGATGTCGCTGGTCGACTCGTTGAGGCCGCCGGACTCGCGTCGGTAGCTGAGGCCCGCCGTCCGGCTGGTGACGCCGTGCGACATCTCGTGGCCGGCCACGTCAAGCTCGGTGAACGGGTTGAAGGACGTGCCGTCGCCGTCGCCGTAGGTCATGCAGAAGCAGGAGTCGCTCCAGAACGCGTTGTTGTAGCCGCTGTCGTAGTGCACCCGGTTGTAGGCGCCCTTGCCGTCGTTGGCGATGCCGTTGCGGCCGTGCACGTTCAGGTAGTAGTCCCAGGTCTCGGCGACGCCGTACTGCGCGTCGACGGCGACGGTCTGCCGGTTGGTGAGCGTGCCGTTGCCCCAGATGTCGTCGGCGTCGGTGAACAGCGTCCCGTTGCCGGTCGTGCCGTTGTTCATGTCGGTCGTGTAGTTGTTGCCCCGGCTCGGGTCCTTGAGCTGGTAGGTGCCGCCCGACAGCGTGGTCGTCAGGTCGACGGTGCCGACGAAGAAGCCGGTGTCGTCGGCGACCCCGGTCTCGATGGCGTCCCAGCTGTAGCGCACGGCCCCGGTGGTGGCGTCGACGACGACGTGCAGCTCGCTCGGCGTACGGTCCGCGCGGGTGCCCTTGACGACCGACTCCCAGGCGAGCGCGGGCGCGCCCTGGGCGGCGTCCACGACCAGACGCGGCGAGGAGGTCGTGGCCCGGCCGTCGGTCTGCTGGTCGGCGGCGATGTCCGCGGCCCGCGCGGCGCTGACCGACGGACGCAGCGACCGCACGCTGATCGTGGCCTGGCTCGCCCGGTCGGCGCCGAGGTAGGCGCCGCCGCGGGCGCTGTGCACGACGAGGTCGCCGCCGAGCACGGACAGCCCCCGGTAGGTGCGGTCGAAGCGCACGTGCTGGGTGCCGTCACGGTCGATGAGGACGTCGCGGACCGCGAGGCCCTGGGCCGAGCTGTAGCCGAGCTCAGCGGCGTGCGCCGCGACGAGCGCGACCGCTCGGCTCACGGCCGCGTCCCGGCCGGACTGGCCGGCGGCGCTGACGGAGGGGGCGGCGGACGCGGTGCCCGTCGCGGCGAGGACGGCCGCGGCGGCGGTGGCCGTCGCGGCAAGGAGCGTGGCTCTCTGGGTGAGTCTCACTGGCATCCCTCTGGCCGGGCCGGGCTCGCGCCCGGCCGACAAGGACCACGGCGAGAGGCAGGGGCCGTGGTGGGGCCCGGGGTCGGGCCTTGCGGGGAATCTGCCCTATGGCCCCCGGCCAGCGGGAGATCAGGAAGCGGGGCTTTGTCCTAGTTTTACCGAGACGTGGCGCGTCTCAGGACACCGACGAATAGGCCACGACGCCGCGGCGGAGCAGGTCGGCGGCCGCCCGCGCGGTGTCTCCGACGGCGCTGGCCCGCGCGTCGCCACCAGTCGCCCGGGCGGCGTCGGCCAGCTGGCCGAGGAGGTCGATGAGCTGCTTGGTCCAGCGGACGAAGTCGCCGGCCTGCATGTCGGCCTCGCGCAGCACGGCGTCCAGCCGGTGCCCCGACGCCCAGCGGAACGCGGCCCAGGCAAAGCCCAGGTCGGGCTCGCGCGGGCTCGCCACCCCGTGGTCCTTCTCCCGTTCCTCGATCGCCGCCCACACGTGCACCATCTCCCCCAGGGCCTCCCGGGTCCGGCCGCCGGGCAGCCGGGGCGGAGCGGCGTCCTCGGGCTGGCGGGACTCGAACACCAGCGCGGAGACGCAGGCCGCGAGGTCAGGTGCGGCCAGGTCGTCCCACACTCCCCTGCGCAGGCACTCGGCGGTCAGCAGGTCGAGCTCGGTGTAGAGGGCACCGAGCCGCCGGCCGGCCGGCGTCACCGTGTCGCCCTCGAGGTAGCCCAGCTCCTCCAGCAGGCCGCAGATGCGGTCGAAGGTCCGCGAGATCGTGTGGGTCCGGTTCCGCACCCGCCGGTGCAGCGCATCGGTGTCGCGGTGCAGCCGCCAGTACCGCTCGGCCCAGCGGGCATGCTCCTCCCGCTCGTCGCAGCCGTGACACGGATGGGCCCGCAGCGCGGTCCGCAGCCGGGCCAGCTCACGGTCGTCGGCGGCCTCCGAGCGTTGCCGGCGGCCGCGCGGTGGTGACCCGTCGAGGCCGGTGTTGCGCAGGGTGGAGGCCAGGTCGCGCCGCTGCGCCGCGTTGCGCGGGTTGAACGCCTTGGGCAGCCGGAGTCGCTGCAGCGCCTCCACCGGCGTGGGGAAGTCGACGACCGACAGCTTGCGCACCTGGCGTTCCGCGGTCAGGACCGTCGGGCGCGGGCCCTCGAGCCCGGCGGCGAGCCCCGGGTCGAGCACCACCGCGAGCCCGGCCCGGCGGCCGCTGGGCACGCGGATCACGTCGCCGGGGCGTAGCCGCTCCAGCGACGCGGCCGCCGCGGCGCGCCGGTTGGCGGCTCCCTTGCGGGACAGCTCGGCCTCCCGGTCGGAGAGGGCCCGGCGGATCCCGGCGTACTCCTCGAAATCCCCGAGGTGGCACTGCATCGCCTCGCGGTAGCCGTCGAGCGCCTCCTCGTTGCGGCGCACCTGCCGGGCAAGGCCCACCACCGCCCGGTCCGCCTGGAACTGCGCGAACGAGGACTCCAGCATCTCCCGGGAGCGGTCGCGGCCCACCTGCCCGACGAGGTTGACGGCCATGTTGTACGACGGGCGGAAGCTGGACCGCAGCGGGTAGGTCCGGGTCGACGCGAGCCCGGCAAGGCCCTCTGGGTCGAACCCGGGCTGCCAGAGCACGACCGCGTGCCCCTCGACGTCGATGCCGCGACGGCCGGCCCGGCCGGTCAGCTGGGTGTACTCCCCCGGGGTGACGTCGGCGTGCGTCTCGCCGTTCCACTTCGTGAGCTTCTCCAGCACCACGGACCGGGCCGGCATGTTGATGCCGAGCGCGAGGGTCTCGGTGGCGAAGACGGCCTTCACCAGGCCGCGTACGAACAGCTCCTCGACGACCTCCTTGAACGCCGGGAGCATGCCGGCGTGGTGCGCTGCGACGCCGCGCTCCAGCCCGTCCAGCCAGTCGTGGTAGCCGAGGACGGTGAGGTCCTCCTCCGGGATCTCCGCGCACCGCAGCTCGACGAGCTCACGCACCTGCTCGCGCTCGGACGGCCCGATCAGCCGCATGCCGGAACGCAGGCACTGGGCGACCGCGGCGTCGCAGCCCGCGCGGCTGAAGACGAAGGTGATCGCGGGCAGCAGGCCCTCCCGGTCGAGCCGGTCGATCACCTCCACCCGCCCGGGGGCGAGCAGACGCCGGGGCCGACGGCCGCCTCTACCCGGACGCCGGTCGCCGACCCGGTCGTAGCGGCTCTCCTCGCGGGCCAGCCGGACCAGCTCGGGGTTGACGCGGGTGTGCTGCTCGTCGACGAACAGGTCGTAGAGGCGCAGCCCGGCGAGCACGTGCTGCCAGAGCGGCACCGGGCGGTGCTCCTCGACGATCACCACGGTGTTGCCGCGCACGGTGACCAGCCAGTCGCCGAACTCCTCGGCGTTGCTGACCGTGGCGGAGAGGGACACCAGCCGCACCGACTCCGGCAGGTGGATGATCACCTCCTCCCAGACGGCGCCCCGGAAGCGGTCGGACAGGTAGTGCACCTCGTCCATCACGACGTAGCCGAGCCCGCGCAGGGTGGGCGACCCGGCGTACAGCATGTTGCGGAGCACCTCGGTCGTCATCACCACGACCGGGGCCTCGCCGTTGATGGTGTTGTCGCCGGTCAGCAGGCCGATCGCCTCGGGACCGTAGCGGCGGACGAGGTCGGCGTACTTCTGGTTCGACAGCGCCTTGATCGGGGTCGTGTAGAAGCACTTGCGGCCCTCGGCGAGCGCGAGATGCACGGCGAACTCGCCGACGACGGTCTTGCCGGCCCCGGTCGGCGCCGCGACGAGCACCCCGTCGCCCGCCTCGAGCGCCTCGCAGGCGCGCACCTGGAACGGGTCCAGCCCGAAGGGGTACAGCGACTCGAAGCGGGTGAGCTCGCTGGCGGCGCGCGCGGCCCGTCGCCGGGCCGAGGCGTACCGCTCGGCGGGACTGCTCATGCTCCCAATCTACGGGGCGGGGGCGGCCGGGGGCCCTGACACGGCCCGGGCGAACACCCGCAGGCCCCCGGGCACGACCTCGGCGGTGACGGGCAGGTTGCCGACCCGCTCGCCGTCGGCGTACGCCGTGACGCCGGCGGCGGCGAGCGACACGACCCTGGCCCGGCGCACGGTGACGGCCGGGTGGTCGACGTGCGTGCCCTTGTAGACGCGGGGGAAGACGCGGATGAACTCCGGCTTGGAGATCGGCCCGAGCACGGTCACGTCGAACAGCCCGTCCTCCAGCGAGGCGCCGGGGCAGACGCGCATGCCGCCGCCGTAGGAGCTGCCGTTGCCGACCGCGACCAGCATCGCGTCGGTCTGCCAGGGCACCCCGTCCAGCTCGATCGTGAACGGCACCGGCCGGAACGTGCGCAGCTCGGCCAGCATCGCCACGTTGTAGCGGGCCCTCCCCCGCGGCCAGGTCATGCGGTTGGCACGCTCGTTGACCATCGAGTCGAACCCCGAGCTGAGGACACCGGCGAACCACCGCCCCGCTGCGCGCCCGACGTCCACCGCCCGTAGGCGCCCCGCGGTGACCACGTCTGCCGCGGCCAGCGGGTCGTCGAGCGGCAGGTCCATCGCGCGGGCGATGTCGTTGCCGGTGCCGGCCGGGATGACACCCAGCGGGACCTCCGTGCCGGCCACCACCTGCAGCGCGAGGTTGACCAGGCCGTCCCCTCCCACGGCGACCAGCCCGTCGACGCCCGCGGCCACCCGGTCGCGGGCGAGGTCGAAGCCCTCGTCGGCATCCCGCCCCGTGATGACGTGCACGGAGGCGCCACCCGCCTGCAGTCGCGCCACCACCGGCTGGACGAGTCGCGCCCCGTTGCCCTTGCCCGCGGTCGGGTTGACGAGCAGCGCGATGTCCTGGGTCACGGCGGCACACGGTATCCGCTCCCGCGGCCACCGGGTGCGTGAGGTCGTCAGGTCACGTCGTCCAGGTCGCTCGGCCGGTCGTCCAGCGGGCTCGGCCGGTCGTCCAGCGGGCTGGCCTCGTCGTCGGAGAGCGTGGAGTAGTCGAGGCTGCCGACGCCGCGCCTGCGGTCGTTAAAGAGGCAGACGACGTAGGAGGCCACGATGAGGAGGCAGAGCGGGACGGCCAGCACCGTCATCGTGAACGGGTCACCGGTCGGGGTCGCGACCGCGGCGAACAGGAAGACGCCGAAGGTGATGTGCCGCCACCAGTGCAGCAGCCGGCGGGCGGGCAGCACGCCGAGCAGGTTGAGCAGCACGATGAACACGGGGATCTCGAACGCGAGCCCGAAGACCAGCATCAGCCGGATGACGATCGACAGGAACTCGTTGAAGTCGACGATGCTGCCGATCTGGTCGGGCGTGAAGCCCAGCAGGAGCCTGGTCGCCTTGGGGAGGATCAGGTAGCACACGATGCCGCCGGCGAAGAAGAGCGGTATGCCGGTGAGGAGGAAGCCGATCGTCCACCGGCGCTCGTTCTTGTGCAGCGCGGGCGTCACGAACGCCCAGAGCTGGTAGAGCCAGACCGGGCTGGCGATGACCAGGCCGGCTGCGAGGGCCACCTTGACCTGGAGGTTGAACGGCCCGAGCAGGCCGTTGATGACGAGCGGGCCGCACTTGCCGCCCCCGATGTTGCCCGACACCGGCACGTCGCAGACCGGCGCGGCGAGGAAACGCACGAGCGCGTCGTAGCTCACCCAGCCGATGACGATGCCGGGAACGAGCGCCACGCAGCTGATCAGCATGCGCCGGCGGAGCTCGCGGAGGTGCTCGACGAGCGGCATGCGCCCCTCGGGGTCGCGGCCCTGTCCCCCCTGCTTCCTCCGGAGTGCGAAGGTCGTCACCGGTCCTCGCTCCTGCGACTGGCCGGCGGTGCCCAGAGGCTCAGCGTTCCTGGGTCTCGTGCTCGGACGGCTGTGGGGTCACCGGCCGCGGCTGCTCGGAGCTGGGGAGCTCGCGCGGGGCGGGCGGCGCGGGCGGATTCGACGCGGCACGGTCCGCCTCGTCGTCATCCCGGAGGCCCCTCGTCTCGGCCTTGAAGATCCGCAGCGACCGGCCCAGACCGCGGGCGGCGTCCGGCAGCCGCTTGGCGCCGAAGAGCACCAACAGGAGGACGAGGATGATGAAGATCTCCCAGCCTCTGAAGTTCGACATGTGGTTCCCCTCGGGACGTCGTCTAGTGCGATCGTACGCCTCGGTCTCGGCTCCGGCCGAAGGATCCTCCCGGGGGCGCGGGACGGGGGTGGTCGGCGGCGTGCTCGGCCGCTGCCGCCAGCTCCGCGAGCTGCGTCGACACCTCGGCGAGGCGCTCGGAGGCGGCTCCGAGCTCGCGGGTGAGGGCCTTGGCCTGCCGCCACAGCCGCAGTCCGAGCAGCCCGAGGACCACGATGGCGCCGATCGCGAGGACTGCCCAGACCAGGACCCAGATCACGCGTCGACTCTAGCCGCCCCGGGACCGCGGACCGGAGGCCGCTGGGGGCGCCGTGTCAGATCGGTGTCAGATCAAGGTGTCAGGCGTGTCAGGCGGGTCAGGCGCCGACGCGAGGGACGATCAGGGCCGCGAGGAGGTTGACGCGGTCCAGGCCGAGCGCGAAGTCGAGGACGTCGTCGTAGGTGATCGCGGGGCCCGTGTGCTCCTCGAGCGCCTCGGCCGGGATGACCCACCGCTCGGCGACGACCCCGCCGGACACGAGCAGCGAGACGACCTCGTCGTCGGCCGGCTTGCGGATCTCGTCGCGGCAGGTGGTGCAGGTGAACGCGTAGTACGACCACTCGGAGCGGGAGCAGACGACGAGCCGCAGGTGCGCGGGCTTGAGCTCGACGTCACCGCAGACGGGGCACGAGGTCTTGATCGTCGTCATCGCCCTCGCCTCCTTCCCTGTGCTTTCCATTGAGGTCGACACCCTCAACTCGGCACAGGGGCGGAGTTCCTTAAGGAGATGGGGTCTTTCGGTACGTCTCCAGGGCCGCTCGGGCCGCCTCGCGCACCTGCTGGGCGAGATCGGCCGGCTCGACGATGCGCGCGGCGCCGCCGAGCTGCAGCGCCAGGCGGCGCAGCCAGCGGCCGTCGGTGGCCCGCAGTCGCACCAGCAGCACGTCGCCGGGCAGCTCCTGGACGTCCTCGACCGGGTAGTAGTCGGCCACCCAGTGGGCCCGGGGCTCGAGCTCGAGCGTCACCACGGTGTCCTCCGGTGAGGGCACGAACAGGCCCTCGTCGAGGTCGCGCGCGACCGCCTGGGGCGGCAGCTCGGCAGCCGTCTCGAGCAGGTCGATGGTCACGACGCGGTCCATCCGGAACAGACGCACCGCCTCGGCCCGATGGCACCAGCCTTCGAGGTACCACCGGCCGTCGACCAGGAGGACCCGCATCGGGTCGACGTCCCGCTCGGTCGTCTCGTCGCGGGTCGGCACGAAGTACCGCAGATGCACCCGACGCCCGGCCGACAGCCCCCGGCGGGCCGTCGCCAGCACCTCCGCCTCGCCCTCGACCTCCACGCTCACGTGCTTGGCGCTGGCGAGGGCGGCCTCCCCGGCGGCCGCCTCGAGCTTGGCGAGCGTCCGCTCCAGCGCGGCGCGGTCATGCAGGCCCGGGACCTCGCCGAGGGTACGCAGGCCGACGATCAGCGCCAGCGCCTCGTCCACGCCGAGCCGCAGCGGCCGCGCGATCGCGTCCGCGTTGCCGAGGTAGACGTGGCCGGTGTCCCACTCCGCCTCGATGAGGTCGTCGGGCATGTGGCCGGGCGTGCCGCACACGAAGAGCAGCTCGAGGTCCTTGACGAGCTGGCGCTCGCTGATGCCGAACTGCGCGGCGGCCTCGGCCAGCGGGATGCCCTGCCGGGCCAGCAGGTAAGGCACCATCGCGAGCAGCCGGGACAGCCGCTCGGTCGCCCCGCCGCTCATGCCTGCTCCCCGAGCACCGCACGCAGCCGCCGGATCACCGCGGCGCGCAGCTCCTCGGGCTCGAGCGCCACGACGTCGGGGCCGTAGCCGGCGACCTCGTCGGCGAGCACCTCGGCGTCGCCGAACGGCACGCGCAGCTCGTCCCACTCGTCTCCGGGACTCTCCGAGACCGCGCGCCGCCGCAGGGCGAACCCGGTCCCGGCCCGGACCCGCAGCCGGGCCTTGGAGCGCGGCTGCTCGTCGGACAGGGCGGCCACCTCGGCGCGGAAGTCGACGCCTTCGGGCGCCTCCACCTCACCGGCCTCGCCGATGGCCTCCACCGGGCCGGCCACCCGGGACAGCCGGAACACCCGGGTGGCGTCGCGGTCACGGTCGTGGCCCACGACGTACCACCGACCGTGCCAGGACACGATCCCCCACGGCTCGAGCCGCCGGTCGGCGAGCCCGCCGGTCCGGCCCGCCCGGTACGGGAAGCGGACGGGGCGACGGTCGCGGACGGCGGCGTACAACGGCTCGAACGCCGGCTCGCTCGTGCGCACCCGCGGCTCGATGCCGAGCAGCGACGCGTCGTCGGGCTCCACCCCCGCGGCCTTCAGCTTGACCAGGGCCCGGGAGGCGGGCCCGGCCAGGCTGGCCTGCTGCCAGACCCGTGACGCGAGACCGAGCACCGCCAGCTCGTCGGGTTCGAAGCTCACCTCGGGCAGCGCGTACGCCGCCCGGTCGACGCGGTAGCCGATCTCGTCCTCGAACCAGGCGCTGTTGCTGCCCGTCTCGAGCGGGATGCCCATCTCCCGCACCTCTTCCTTGTCCCGCTCGAACATCCGCTCGAAGGCCTCGTCGGTGCGGCACTCGGCGTACTGCGGGACGGCGGCCCGGATCTGGTCCTTGCTGAGGAACTGCCGCGTGGCCAGCAGGCAGATCACCAGGTTGAGCAGGCGCTCGGTCTTGTGGGCCGACATGGTGAGGAACCTACAACGGCTGCTGGCCCGGCTCTGGGATAGCGTCGGCGCGTGATCAGATGGCGCGCCGGCGAGGTCGAGTCGGTACGCCGGGAGTGGCCGGGCGCCATGGAGCTGGTGGTGCGCCTCGAGGAGCAGGACGAGGCGCCGGCGCTGTGCTTCCCGGCACTGGTCGGCCGTCCTCGCCCCGGTGACCGGGTGCTGCTCAACACCACGGCGTGGGCGATGGGGCTCGGCACGGGCGGCTACGCGCTGGTGGTCGCGCTCCCCGACCGGCTGCCCGCCGACCCGGCTCCCGGCCCGGGCCACCTGGTGAAGGCCCGCTACACGCCGCTACAGGCGACCGTGCTGGGGGTGGACGAGCAGGACTCGCCGCACCACGCGACCCTGCGCGACGCCGACTCGTTGGACGGGATGCCGGTCGTCGTGGCCGACCTGCACTCCGCCCTGCCCGCGGTGCTCGCCGGCCTGCGCGCGGCCCGGCCGGACGCCCGGGCCGCCTACGTGATGACCGACGGGGGCGCGCTGCCGATGTGGTTCTCCCGCGCGGTCGCGGGTCTGCGCGCGGCCGACTGGCTGACCGGGACGGTCACGACCGGGCAGGCGTTCGGCGGCGACCTCGAGGCGGTCACGCTGCACACGGGCCTGCTCGCCGCCCGGCACGTGCTGGGTGCGGACGTCGCGGTGGTCGCACAGGGCCCTGGCAACCTCGGCACCGGCACCCCCTGGGGCTTCTCGGGCGTCGCCGCCGGGGAGGCGGTCAACGCCGTCGCGGCGCTGGACGGCCGTCCCGTGGCGTCGTTGCGGGTCTCCGACGCCGACCCCCGCGAGCGGCACCGCGGGGTCAGCCACCACAGCCTCACGGCCTACGGGCGGGTCGCGCTCGCGGCCGCGGACGTCGTGCTGGCGGACCTGCCGGGGCCCTTCGGCGATCAGGTGCGGGCGGTGGCGGCCTCGCTGCGCGGCCGGCACCGGCTGGTCACGGTCCCCCTCGACGGGCTCGACGAGGCCCTGGCGACCTCGCCCGTGCCCCTGTCGACGATGGGTCGTTCGCTCGACGAGGACCGGGCCTACTTCCGCACCGCCGCGGCCGCCGGCCGGCACGCCGCCGGGCTGCTCCCGACCTGACCCGCCCGCCCCCTCCCCCACTGGCAGCGATCATGCACAAACCGTCGCGCCCGCCCTCCCCCACAAGGCAGCGATCATGCACAAACCGTCGCGTGTCGCCCGACGCCGGGGCGGTTCCGCGACGGAACGTGCATGATCGCTGCAAGAACAGGCAAGAAGGGGTGCTCAGCGGACGCCGAGCAGGTCCACCATGAAGATGAGCGTCTCACCGGGGGCGATCACCGAGCCGGCGCCGCGGTCGCCGTACGCCAGGTCCGGCGGGATGACGAGCTGGCGCCGGCCACCCACCTTCATCCCGACGACCCCGCGGTCCCAGCCGGCGATCACGTTGCCGGCGCCGAGGGGGAAGGCGAACGGCTCCCCGCGGTTCCAGGAAGCGTCGAACTCCTCACCTGTCGAGAAGGCGACGCCGACGTAGTGCACGACCGCAGTGCGCCCCGCCGTGGCCTCCTCGCCGTCGCCGACCGTGACGTCGGTGACCTGGAGCTCGCTCGGCGGCTCGCCGCCCGGGAAGTCGATCTCGGGCTTGTCGCTCATCAGCTCTCCTTCGCAGGGCCGTGCTGCGCGACGACGTCGATCGCCACCGCGACGCTGTCCTTGGCGGGGTTGCCGCCCTGCTGTGCGGGGAGCTCGAGCAGCACGCGGCTGCCGACGGGCACGCCGACCAGCTGGTCGAACGGGCTGGTCTGACCCTGGACACCGACCGGGAAGCCCTGTGGCACGCCGGTCTTCCACGTCGAGTCGAGCGCCTGACCGGACCAGCTGATCGCCTCGTACTCCACGACGACGAGCTTGTTCTTCTCGACCTTCTGCCCGTTGCCGGTGGCCACCACCGTGGCGCGGGTCGCCTTCGGCGGCGTCAGCCCCTTGGCCACCGTCACCTTGGGACGGCTGCCGAGCTGGCCTTCGACCTTCGGCAGCCCGGTCGGCAGGTCGCTGACCTGCTTCCCGTTGGGCTTGTCGGCGTCCTTGCCGTAGGACGCGATCACGTCGACCACGAAGACCAGCGAGTCGGTGCCCTTGATGCCGGCCTGGGGGTTGCCCTGCGCGCCGTAGCCGTCGGCGGGAGGGATCACCATGAGCACGCGGCTGCCCGCCTTCACGCCGACGAGGGTCTTGTCCCACCCCTTGATGACCTGGCCGACGCCGATCTGGAAGCCCGCAGGCTGCCCGCGGTCGTAGGAGTTGTCGAAGACCTTGCTCGTCCCGTACACCTGCCCGAGGTAGTCGGCCACCAGCAGGTCGCCCTTGGCGACCTTCGGCCCGTCTCCCTCCTTGAGGACGGCCGACTGCACGGTGGCGCCGGGCTTCTTGTCCTTCTGCGCCTCGACCTTGGGCTTGTTGCCGTAGTCACCGGTGACCTTCGGCAGGCCCTTCTTCTCGGCCTGGTCGGTGGCGGAGTCGCCGCCGCAGCCGGCCAACAGGCCTGCCAGCAGGAGTGGGCACAACAGCATCGCGGCGAGACGTCGCACGAAAGAGAACCTCGCGGTCGGGGAAGGGGTCGCGTTCACCATAACCCGTCGTACGCCGGGATCGGTTGACCGGCCTTCGCCTCACATGCTGGCGATGAGCTTCTCCACCCGCTCGTCGACGGACCGGAAGGGGTCCTTGCACAGGACGGTCCGTTGCGCCTGGTCGTTGAGCTTGAGGTGCACCCAGTCGACCGTGAAGTCCCTGCGCCGCTCCTGTGCGCGCCTGATGAAGTCGCCGCGCAGCCGGGCCCTGGTGGTCTGCGGCGGTATCGACTTGGCCTCGAAGATCGCCAGGTCGCTGCAGAGCCGCTCGACCGAGCCGCGGCGCTGCAGCAGGTAGTACAGCCCGCGGCCGCGGTGCACGTCGTGGTAGGCGAGGTCGAGCTGGGCGACGCGCGGCGAGGCGAGCGGCAGGTCATGCTTGCTCCGGTACCGCTCGATCAGCTGGTACTTCGTCACCCAGTCGATGTCGCGGGCGATGAGGTCCAGGTTTCCCGTCTCCACGGCGCGCACGGAGCGCTCCCACAGCTCGAGCACCCGCTGCGTGGTCCGGTCGGCGCCGCGGCCGTCGACGAAGGACCTGGCCTTCGCGAGGTACTCGTGCTGGATCTCGAGCGCGCTCAGCTCGCGGCCGTTGGCGAGCCTGATCTTGCGGCGGCCGGTCATGTCATGGCTGACGTCCCTGATCGCCCTGATCGGGTTCTCCAGCGTCAGGTCCCGCATGACAGTGCCAGCCTCGACCATCCGCAGCACGAGGTCGGTCGCGCCGACCTTGAGCAGCATTGTCGTCTCGCTCATGTTCGAGTCGCCGACGATCACGTGCAGCCGCCTGAACCGCTCGGCGTCGGCGTGCGGTTCGTCCCTGGTGTTGATGATCGGCCGGGACCTGGTGGTCGCCGACGACACGCCTTCCCAGATGTGCTCGGCGCGCTGGCTCACGCAGTACACGGCGCCGCGCGGGGTCTGCAGCACCTTGCCCGCGCCGCAGATGATCTGCCTGGTGACGAGGAACGGGATCAGGATGTCGGCCAGCCTGCCGAACTCTCCGTGCCTGGCCACCAGGTAGTTCTCATGGCAGCCGTAGGAGTTGCCCGCCGAGTCCGTGTTGTTCTTGAACAAGTAGATGTCCCCGGCGATGCCCTCCTCGCGCAGCCGGCGGTCGGCGTCGACGAGCAGGCCCTCCAGGATCCGCTCCCCCGCCTTGTCGTGCGTCACCAGGTCGATCAGGCTGTCGCACTCCGGCGTGGCGTACTCGGGATGGCTGCCGACGTCCAGGTAGAGCCTGGCGCCGTTGCGCAGGAACACATTGCTGCTCCGGCCCCAGGACACCACGCGCCTGAACAGGTACCTCGCGACCTCGTCAGGAGAGAGCCTGCGCTGACCGCGGAACGTGCACGTGACGCCGTACTCGTTCTCGAGCCCGAATATTCGCCTGTCCACGGAGTGCCAGCTCACCAGTCCACGGCGATGTACTTGGTCTCGGTGAACTCCAGCAGGCCCTCGTGCCCGCCCTCACGGCCCAGGCCGGACTGCTTGACGCCGCCGAACGGCGCCGCTGGATCGCTGACGACGCCGCGGTTGATGCCGACCATGCCGGCCTCGAGCGCCTCGGCGACCTGGAGCCCCCGCCGCAGGTCGGCCGTGTAGAGGTAGGAGACGAGGCCGTACTCGGTGTTGTTGGCCATGGCGATCGCCTGGTCGGTGTCGGTGAACCTGACGATCGGGGCGACAGGTCCGAAGATCTCCTCGCTCAGGATCCCCGCGGTCGGCGGTACGTCGTCGAGCACCGTGGGCACATAGAAGTACCCGCGCCTGTCAGGTGCCTTCCCGCCGGTGACGACCCGGCTGCCGTCGCTGGCGGCCTCTTCCACTAGCGTCGCGACCTTGGTCCTGGTGTCGGCGTTCACGAGCGGCCCGAGCTCGGTGCCTTCCTCCAGGCCAGGTCCGATGGTCAGGGCGCTCAGCCGGGCGGCGAACTTCCGCGAGAACTCACCGGCGACCGACTCGTGCACGTAGAACCTGTTCGCCGCCGTGCAGGCTTCGCCACCGTTGCGCATCTTCGCGAGCATCGCGCCGTCCACGGCGGCGTCCACGTCGGCGTCGCCGAGGATCAGGAACGGCGCGTTGCCGCCGAGCTCCATCGAGCAGTTCGTGACCGTGTCGGCTGCGGTGTGCAGCAGCGTCCGACCGACCTCGGTGGACCCGGTGAACGACAGCTTGCGCACCCGCGGGTCGGCCAGCATGGCTCCGACCACCGGGCCTGCGGTGCTCGTCGGCAGCACGTTCACCACGCCGTCTGGCACGCCGGCCTCGGTCAGGATGGCGGCCACTGCCAGCGCGGACAGCGGCGTCTCCTTGGCAGGCTTGAGCACGACCGTGCAGCCGGCCGCGAGCGCGGGACCGATCTTGCGGGTCGCCATCGCCGCCGGGAAGTTCCACGGCGTGACCAGGACGGACACGCCGACAGGCTGATGCTGCACCAGGATCCGGTTCGCGCCGGACGGCGCCCTGGTCACCATCCCGTCGATCCTGACGGCCTCCTCGGCGAACCACCGGAAGAACTCGGCCGCGTAGGCGATCTCGGCCCTGGCGTCCCTGAGCGCCTTGCCGTTCTCCATCACCATGAGCTTCGCGAGCGAGTCGGCGTCGGCGATCATCAGCTCGTAGGCTCGCCGCAGGCACTCGCCGCGCACTCGCGGCGGGGTGGCGGCCCAGCCAGGCAGCGCCTGAGCCGCGGCTCCGACGGCCTCGAGCGCGTCTTCCGGCGTGGCGTTCGCGACCTCGGCGATCGCGTCC
>DASVBJ010000398.1:0-7331 GCA_036375895.1 Actinomycetes bacterium
GCCACGAGCCCGCCCATCGAGTGGCCGACCAGCACCAGCCGCGCGTCCCGGTTGCCGCTGCGCGCCCGCCAGTCGTGCAGCCACCGCGGCGCCTGCTCGGCCAGGCGCTGCGCGGCGCGACGGTTGTCCCGCCGCCAGTCGTAGGGGAAGTCGAAGTAGTTCTCGCCTTCGACCAGCCCCAGGTCGGCGACCAGGCGCGCCCTGACCTTCGTGTAGCCGTCGATCTTCCACAGCCCAGGGACGAGGTGGACGTCGGAGACCAGCCGCGGCGCCGTGACGCCGTCGTCCGCGTCGTCGCTCGCGAGCTCGAGGTCCTGGATGCTGCGGCCCAGGGAGAGCACCGCCTGCAGCGCCGCGCCGGGGCTGACCGCCCACACGTCGCGCCCGTCTCGGCGCAGGACGCTGCCGGTGATGCCCGGCAGCAGCACCACGACATCGCCGCAGGTGCGCCTCGTCACCGTGACCTCCCCACCACGCCAGCACACGGCGTCCGCCGTGACTGCCAGGTCACGCTCAGTGTTGCCGCGGCGACCGGGGCTGACAAGGGACCTGCGGCCCGCACGGCCCACCGGGTCCGGTTGGATCGGGACATGAGCACCGCCGCGGACCCACACGCCGCCGCCGCCCTCGTGGTGCGCCCGGCCCGGCCCGACGACGTGCCCGCCGTGCTCGGGCTGATCCACGAGCTGGCGGAGTACGAGCGGGCGGCGCACGAGGTGCGCGCCACCGAGCAGTCGCTGCACGACGCGCTGTTCGCCGAGCACCCGGCCGCCTTCTGCCACGTCGCGGAGCAGGGCGGGCAGGTGGGCGGCTTCGCCTTGTGGTTCCTCAACTTCTCGACGTGGCTCGGCCGCCACGGCATCTACCTCGAGGACCTCTACGTACGCCGGGACCTGCGCGGCCGGGGCGCCGGCCGGGCCCTGCTCGCCGAGCTGGCCCGGATCTGCGTCGACCGCGGCTACGGACGGCTCGAGTGGTGGGTGCTCGACTGGAACGCCGATGCGCACGGCTTCTACCGCCGGCTCGGCGCGGTCCCCATGGACGAGTGGACGGTGTGGCGGCTCACGGGCGACGCGCTCGACACCCTCGGCCGGCCCGCGCCCTGACCGACGCGACACCGGCTCGGGGCACGGACGAGCCCGTCGACGCCTTCTGCACCGGCGGCTCCAGTGGCAGGCTCGGGGGAGACGGCCGGGTCGGCGGCCGGCAGCACGGGAATGGACCCCTCCGGTACGGCGGGGCGCCGGACCCGGCATGTACCGTTCAGGCTGGCCGTCAGGTGCGGTTTGGGGAGATCCAGGAGGCATGAGGGTGAGCGAACGCGTCGTCACGAGTGACACCGCCGCGGGCGGTGCCGAGGCCGGCGTGGAGGACTCGGTCGAGATCCGCCTGCCCGCGGACTCGGCCTATCTGTCCGTGCTGCGTACGGCGACCGCGGGCCTGGCGGCCCGCCTGGACTTCACCCTCGACGAGATCGAGGACCTCCGCATCGCCGTCGACGAGGCCTGCGCCATGCTGCTGCCCCAGGCGCTCGACGGGGCCCAGCTGACCTGCCGGTTCCACCTCGCTCCCGACACGCTGGAGGTCACGGTCACGATCCCGACGACCCACGGCCGACTGCCCGAGAAGGAGACCTTCTCGTGGACGGTGCTGACCGCCCTCGCCGGGGAGGTCGACACGGGCAGCGACGACGAGCGCCAGGTGTGGATCCGGCTGCGCAAGCGTCGCGGCGTGGCGGGCAACGCATGACCCGTCCTGCCGAGCAGACCACCGGGGAGCAGGCCGCCGTGCCGTCCCAGGTCCCGCCCGAGCCCGCCGAGGAGCAGGAGCCGGAGCAGGGCAGCTCGCGGCTGTCCGTCGACCGCGAGCGCACCCGGGAACTGTTCGTCGAGCTGCAGTCCGCCCCGGAGGGCGACCCACGCCGCCAGCGGGCCCGCGACGCCCTGGTCGAGCAGCACCTGCCGCTGGTCGAGCACCTCGCCCGTCGGTTCCGCAACCGGGGCGAGCCCTACGACGACCTCGTGCAGGTCGCGACGATCGGGCTGATCAAGTCCGTCGACCGGTTCGACCTCGAGCGCGGGGTCGAGTTCTCGACGTACGCGACCCCGACCATCGTCGGGGAGATCAAGCGACACTTCCGGGACAAGGGCTGGGCCGTGCGGGTGCCCAGGCGGCTCCAGGAGCTGCGCCTGTCGCTCGCCTCGGCGACCAGCGAGCTGTCCCAGCGGCAGGGCCGCGCCCCCACGGTCTCCGAGCTCGCCGCCCACCTCAAGATCAGCGAGGAGGAGGTCCTCGAGGGCCTCGAGTCCGCGAACGCCTACAGCACCCTCTCGCTCGACGCCGGCGACTCGGGCAGCGGCGACGAGCCGATGCCGGTCGCCGAGACGCTGGGCGTCGAGGACGAGTCGCTCGAGGGCGTCGAGTACCGCGAGTCGCTCAAGCCGATGCTCGAGCGGCTACCGCCGCGGGAGAAGAAGATCCTCATGCTGAGGTTCTTCCGGAACATGACCCAGTCGGAGATCGCGGCCGAGATCGGCATCTCGCAGATGCACGTGTCGCGGCTGCTGGCCCGCACGCTCGCCCAGCTGCGCGAGGGCCTGCTCGTCGAGGAGTGACGGCGGCCGGCAGGTGCTGCTGTACCAACCGGCACACGAGGCGGCCACGTCGGCAGCGAAACGTGGCCAGAACGGCCTCTCTGTGTGCCGCTCGGTACGCCAGGACCGTGGCACGGGGCTGGGCGGCGGCCCCGGCCGGGCTCACTCCTCGAGGGCGTGCGACACCGCAGGCGTGAACAGCAGCACCGTCACCGCGACGGCCCACAGCAGCAGCGGCAGCCCGACGTACCACCGGCCGCCCTGCAGCAGCCCGACCGCCACGGGCACGGCCAGCAGCTGGATGACCAGGGCGGGTGACCGCGCCCAGCGGCGGGCTCCCGCCAGGCCCCGCGCGACCAGCACCAGGCCCACCCCGCAGATCAGCGCGATGATGCTCGCGGCGACAGCTCCGGCCCGGTCGGCGGCGTCGGCGACGAACAGCTCGACCACGTAGAAGACGGCGACGCCCACCAGCCCCAGCGCCTGGAGCAGCACGAGCAGGGCGACGGCACGCAGCGGGGTGGGGGCGGTCGGCACGGCTCCGGACCCTATCCGGCGGCTACCCTGCGGGGCATGAGGGCATTGCTCGTGGTCAACCCCAACGCCACGGCGACCTCGCATCGCACCCGCGAGGTGCTCACGGCAGCCCTCGACCGGGACCTGAAGCTCGAGGTGGTCCACACCGAACGGCGCGGTCACGCGACCCGGCTGGCCACCCGCGCTCGGGTCGACGGCGTGGACGTGATCGTCGTCCTCGGCGGCGACGGCACCGTCAACGAGGTCGTCAACGGGCTGCTCGCCGACGGCCCGCACGCCAGGGTGCCCGACCTGGCGGTCGTCCCGGGCGGCGGCACCAACGTGTTCGCCCGGTCGCTCGGGCTGCCGACCGACCCGGTGGAGGCGACCGGCTCCCTCCTGGAGGCCTTGCGCGCCGACGCCCGCCGGACGATCGGCCTGGCCCGGGCGGACGACCGCTGGTTCACCTTCTGCGCCGGGCTCGGGCTCGACGCGGAGGTGGTCGCGGCCATCGACCGGCGCCGCAGCGAAGGGCGCCCTGCCGCGCCGCGGCACTTCGTCGCCGAGGCGGTCAGGGCGTTCTTCGCCAGCACCGACCGTCGCCATCCTGCCCTGACGCTGCTCCGGCCCGGGCTGCCACCCGAGGAGGGGCTGTTCCTGGCCATCGTGGCCAACACCTCCCCGTGGACCTACCTCGGCGACCACCCGGTCCAGCCCTGCCCGGACGCGTCCTTCGACGCCGGCCTCGACCTGTACGCCGTGCGCAGGCTGCGGACGCTGGCCACCCTGCGCCAGGCGCGCCAGCTGCTCGCCCGGCCGCGCCCCGGCGGGCCTCGCGGCAGGCAGGTGCTGAGCGTCCACGATGCACCCGGGTTCACTCTGTCGGCGGCGCGGCCAGTGGCCTTCCAGGTCGACGGCGAGCCACTCGGCGAGCGGACCGAGGTGTCCTTCACGGCCCACCCGGAGGCCCTGCGGGTGGTCTGCTTCCCGCCGGTCGAATAGTCCGTTTGCACCGTTTGCGGTGCCGCTGAGAACAGTGCGAGCGGACCATCTGTGACGAAGACGACACAGGTAGCCAGAAAAAGGTGCGCTAGGGGCTTGTCTGACCCCCCTTCCTTTGCCAGGGTTGGAGATCAGGAGTTCAGGAGCGCGTGCATCGGGGTATGCACGGCCCGGCAAGCCCAGAGCGGACGGGGGACCGAAAGGTCCACCGTTTTCAATGGGCTCGCTCGTGAACCCGTTCACAAGCCCCCCTGCCCGACTGAGCACGACGAACGACGAGGAGTGACGCGCATGGACTGGCGCCACCGCGCAGCCTGCCGCGACGAGGACCCCGAGCTGTTCTTCCCCATCGGCAACACGGGTCCGGCCCTGCTGCAGATCGAGGAGGCCAAGGCGGTGTGCCGCCGGTGCTCCGTCATGGAGGTCTGCCTGCAGTGGGCCCTCGAGTCCGGCCAGGACGCCGGCGTGTGGGGCGGCATGAGCGAGGACGAGCGACGCGCCCTCAAGCGCCGCACCGCCCGCAACCGCGCCCGCACGGCCTGACCCATCTCGGCACGAAGCCCCGGCCCCGGGCCGGGGCTTCGTGCTGTCACCGACCGTCCGCGGACGTGAGGCGCACCACCACCTCGCAGCCCCCCGTGCCCGGCGCCCGCACCATGAGCTCACCACCCAGCTCCCCCTCGACCAGGGTCCGCACGATCTGCAGCCCCAGGCCGGCGTTGCCCACCAGGTCGAACCCCGGCGGCAGCCCGACGCCGTCGTCGGCCACCACCACGACCAGCGCGTCCGCGGCGCGCTCGACGCGCAGCGCGACCGAGCCGCTGCGCTCGGGCAGGCCGTGCTCGACGGCGTTCTGCAGCAGCTCGACCAGGACCAGGGCCATCGGGGTGGCGGTCTCCGGGGGCAGGTCGCCGAAGGTGCCCTCCCGGGTCACCCGCACCGGGTGGTCCGGGTCACGGGCGTCCACGACCATCGCCGCGATGCGGTCCGCCACCTCGTCGAAGGCCACCCCGTCGTCGAGTGTCCGCGACAGCGTCTCGTGCACCAGGGCGATCGAGCCGATCCGGCGCTGGGCCTCCTCGAGCGCCAGCCGCGCGGCGTCGTCGCCCTCCCCGGCCAGACGCCGGGCCTGCAGCCGCAGCAGCGCGGCCACGGTCTGCAGGTTGTTCTTGACCCGGTGGTGGATCTCGCGGATCGTCACGTCCTTGCTGACGAGCTCGCGCTCGCGGCGCCGCAGCTCGGTGACGTCGCGGCACAGGACCAGCGCGCCCGAGCGGACGCCGCCCGGCGCCATCGGGATCACCCGCAGCCGCACGGTCGCGCCGGCTGCCTCGACCTCGGCCTGCCGGGCGGCCCACCCGCTGACCACCATGGACAGCGCCTCGTCGACCGGCCGCGCGTGCTGCGCCAGCCGGGCCGTGGTGTCCCCGAGGTGCACGCCCACCAGGTCGGCGGCGAGGCCGAGCCGACGGTAGGCGGACAGCGCGTTCGGGCTCGCGAAGGTCACCATCCCGCGCTCGTCGAGACGGATCAGCCCGTCACCCACCCGCGGCGACCCCTCCATGCGCTCGTCCGGCCCCTGCACCGGGAACCTGCCCTCGGCGATCATCCGGGCCAGGTCGTCGGCAGTGCGCAGGTAGGTCAGCTCGAGCCGACTGGGGGTCCGCGCCGCGGCAAGGTTGGTGTGCCGGCTGACCACGGCCACCACCCGGCCGCCGCGCTGCACCGGGATCGTCTCCTCGCGGACCGGCACCTCGCCGGGCCAGTCCGGGTCACGCTCGCGGCAGATCCGGCGCTGGTCGTAGGCGTCGTCGATCTGCGGCCTCCGGCCCCGGCGTACGACGTTCCCCACGACGTCGTCGTGGTAGACGGTCGGCCCGGTCGTCGGCCGCATCTGCGCCGCCGCGACGAACCCGCTACCGTCGCGCAGCGGCAGCCACAGCACCAGGTCGGCGAAGGAGAGGTCCGACAGCAGCTGCCAGTCGGCGAGCAGCAGGTGCAGCCACTCGACGTCGGCGCCGGACAGCGCGGTGCGCTCCCGGGCGAGCTCCTCGAGTGACAGCACGTCACCGAGCCTATGGTGCCGGTCGGGCCGAACCCGGCACGTTCTAGTCTCGGGCCGTGAGGAACGACCGCACCGACCGCACCGCCAGCCTGGTCGAACGCGACCTGCGCAGCGTCTGGCACCCGTTCACCCAGCACTCCGTGTGGCCCGCGGACGACCCGATCGTCGTGGACCGCGCGGAGGGCATGTACCTCTACGACACCGACGGCAACCGGCTGCTGGACGGGGTCTCGTCGCTGTGGCTGACCGTGCACGGCCACGCGGTGCCGGAGATCGACGCGGCCGTCCGGGCACAGCTCGGCCGGCTGGATCACGCGACCTTCCTCGGCCAGACCCACGAGCCGGGCATCGAGCTGGCCGAGCTGCTGCTGGGCACGGCGCCCGCCCGCCTCTCCCGGGTGTTCTACGCCGGCGACGGCTCGTCCGCGGTCGAGGCCGCGATCAAGATGGCCTTCCAGGCGCAGGCGCAGACCGGCGGCACCCGCCCCTACTACCTGCACGTCGCGGAGGGCTACCACGGCGACACCCTCGGCGCCGTGAGCGTGGGCGGCATCGACCTGTTCCACGCAACGTACCGGCCGATCCTGCTCGAGACCCGCATGGTCTCCTCCCCCGGCATCCTCGCCCCCGGGCAGAGCCGGGCCGATCGGGCGGCACAGGTGCTGACCGAGATGCGGGCGCTGCTCGAGCGCGAGGGCGACCAGGTCTGCGCGGTGGTGATCGAGCCGCTCGTCCAGGCCGCCGGCGGCATGCTCACCCACGACGTGTCCTTCGTGCGCGGCGTGCGCGAGCTCTGCGACGAGTTCGGGGCGCTGCTGGTCGTCGACGAGGTGGCCACCGGGGTAGGTCGCACCGGCCGGATGTGGGCGGTCGAGCACGCCGGTGTCACGCCCGACCTGATGACGTGCGGCAAGGGGCTCACCGGCGGCTACCTACCGCTGTCCGCGGTGCTCGCCACCGAGGAGGTCTACGCGGCGTTCCTCGGCGCGCCGGCCGAGGCCCGGACGTTCTTCCACGGCCACTCCTACACCGCGAACCCGCTCTGCTGCGCCGCCGCCACCGCCAACCTGCGCCTGATGGCCGAGCGGAAGACCGTCGCGAACGCCGCGCGGGTGGGCGGGCGGATCGGCGAGCTACTCAAGGGCATCGAGCAG
>DASVBJ010000003.1:0-4048 GCA_036375895.1 Actinomycetes bacterium
CCGGGTCGGAGGCCTGTTCACGGAGCCGCCTGTCGGAATCGAACCGACGACCTACGCATTACGAGTGCGTCGCTCTGGCCGACTGAGCTAAGGCGGCGTGCGCGGCGGACCGCGGCACGGCCAGGGAGTCTACAGGCTCCCGTGCGCGCTTTGTCTCCTCGCCGGACGCCACCCGGCCGGCGTCCGGCTGTGGTTCGCTGATCACAGGAGGGAGGTCCCACCGGGATGCCCGCACCCGACGTACGAGCGAGGAAGCTGTCCGCCCGCGACCTGGACGCCGTGGTCTTCGACATGGACGGCGTCGTCACGGACACGGCCCGCGTCCACGGCGCGGCCTGGCGGCGGATGTTCGACGACTGGCTGCGCGCCCGGGCAGACCGGACCGGAGAGGTCTTCGAGCCCTTCACCGACGACGACTACCGCCGCTACGTGGACGGCAAGCGGCGCGAGGACGGGATCACGGCCTTCCTGTCCTCGCGCGGCATCGACCTGCCTCTGGGCGACCCCGACGACCCGGCCGACCGGGAGACGGTCACCGGGCTGGGCGCGCGCAAGAACGCCTACTTCCTCGAGGCGCTGCACACCGACGGCACCGACGCGTACCCCGGCACGGTCGCGCTGGTCCGCGACCTGCAGGCCGCGGGCATCGCCACCGGCGTGATCACGGCGAGCCGCAACGGTGACGAGGTGCTCGCCGCCGCCGGCGTGCCCGACCTGTTCGCCGTGCGCGTCGACGGCCGGGTCGCCGCCGAGCTCGGGCTGCCCGGCAAGCCCGACCCGGCGGTGTTCCTCGAGGCCGCCCGCAGGCTCGGGGCCGGACCCGACCGCACCGCCGTCGTCGAGGACGCCCTGGCGGGGGTCCAGGCCGGCCGTCGCGGGGGCTTCGCCCTCGTCGTCGGCGTCGACCGCACCGGCCACGCCGACGAGCTGCGCGCGGCAGGCGCCGACGTCGTGGTCGGCGACCTCGCCGAGCTCACGGTCGAGGGGGCGGCGGTGCGATGAGCGAGTGGCTGCTGCGCTACGAGGGCTACGACCCGGCCGAGGAGCCGCTGCGCGAGTCGCTGTGCACCCTCGGCAACGGGCGGTTCGCCACCCGCGGCGCCGCCCCGGAGTGCCGCGCCGGCGGCGCGCACTACCCCGGCACCTACGCCGCCGGGGTCTTCAACCGGCTGACCGCCGAGATGGACGGCCACGAGGTCGAGAACGAGAGCATCGTCAACCTGCCCGACTGGACGTCGCTGACCTTCCGGACGGCGGAGGACGACGGGTGGTTCTCCATCGACACGGCACAGGTCACGGCGTACATCAAAGAGCTCGACATGCGGCGCGGCATCCTCACCCGCACCTTCACGGTCACCGACGACCAGGGCAGGCGCACCCACGTCCGGCAGCGCCGGGTCGTCTCGATGGCCGACCCCTACCTCGCGGGGCTGGAGACGACGTTCGAGGCGGAGAACTGGTCAGGGCCGCTCGTCGTCCGGTCCGGCATCGACGGTCGCGTGGCGAACACCGGCGTCAAGCGGTACGTCGGGCTCGGTGACCAGCATCTGCGTCCCGCCGAGATCGAGCGCGTCGGCGATGATGCCGTGCTGCTCACCACCCGCACCGTCCAGTCGGGGGTCCGCGTCGCGGTCGCCGTCCGCCACCACGTGGTCGTCGACGAGCAGCACCGCAGCACCGAGCTGACCCCCGTCACCGACGGCGACTTCGTCGGGCACGAGATCACGCTCCGCCTCGAGCCGGGACAGCGGGTCGGGGTGGAGAAGCTCGCGGCCCTCTACACGGGCCACGACCCGGCCATCAGCGACCCGTCCGGTGAGGCGCGGGACAAGGTTGAGTGCGCACCGGACTTCGCCTCGCTGGCCGAACGTCACGTCGTCTCGTGGAAGCACCTCTGGGACCGGTTCGACCTGAGCATCCACGGCGACCAGCACACCGCGATGGTGCTGCACCTGCACCTCTTCCACCTCATGCAGACGCTCTCGCCGCACACGGCCGAGCTCGACGTCGGGGTCCCGGCCCGCGGTCTGCACGGCGAGGCCTACCGCGGGCACATCTTCTGGGACGAGCTGTTCGTCCTGCGGCTGCTGAACTTCCGCTTCCCCGAGCTGTCCCGTTCGCTGCTGATGTATCGCTGGCGCCGGCTGCCGCAGGCCCGCAAGGCCGCCTACGATGCCGGCTGCCTCGGCGCGATGTACCCGTGGCAGAGCGGCAGCAACGGCCGCGAGGAGAGCGCTCAGCTGCACCTCAACCCGCGGTCGGGTCGGTGGCTGATCGACCGTTCGCACCTGCAGCGGCACATCGGGTCGGCGATCGCCTACAACGTGTGGCGTTACTACGAGGCGTCGGGTGACCTGGAGTGGCTCGCCGACTACGGCGCCGAGATGCTGCTGGAGATCGCGCGGTTCTGGGGCAGCCTCGCGACGTACGACCCCGACACCGACCGTTTCGACATCCGCGGGGTCATGGGGCCCGACGAGTACCACGACGGCTATCCCTGGTCGGACCGTGGCGGCCTGGACAACAACGCCTACACCAACGTGATGGCGGCGTGGGTGATCGGCCGGGCGCTCGACGTCGTGGAGCTGCTGCCCGAGGAGCGCCGCACGCGTCTGCTCGGCATCCTCGGCGTGCAGGACGAGGACCTGGCACACCTGGACCGCGTCAGCCGTCGACTGCGCCTGGTGTGGCACGACGGCGGGATCCCCAGCCAGTTCGAGGGCTACGACAAGCTCGAGGAGTTCGACTGGGAGGGCTACGAGCGCAAGTACGGCGACATCACCCGTCTGGACCGCATCCTCGAGGCCGAGGGCGACACGACGAACCGCTACCGGCTGTCCAAGCAGGCCGACGTTCTCATGCTCTTCTTCCTGCTCTCCGCCGGGGAGCTGAAGACGACGCTCGAACGGATGGGATATCCGTACGACGAGGACCTGATCCCGCGCACCATCGACTACTACTCGGCGCGCACCGCCCACGGCTCGACGTTGAGCAAGGTCGTGCACTCGTGGGTGCTCGCGCGGCTCGACCGGCCGCGCGCCTGGCGCTACTTCTGCGAGGCCCTCGACAGCGACATCGGTGACGTGCAGGGCGGCACGACCGCGGAGGGCATCCACCTCGGCGCCATGGCCGGCACCGTCGACCTGTTGCAGCGGGGTTTCACCAAGCTGTCGGCGCACATCGACGGGCTGTACATCGACCCGGTCCTCCCGGACGAGCTGGAAGACCTGGAGTTCACCTTCCGCCACCGGGAGCACTGGCAGGCCCGGGTGAGGGTCACCCACGACCGCCTCGAGCTCGGCTGCCCGCCGGACGCCGGACCGATGGAGATCCACTTCGACTCGGTCGTCAACCGGATCCCGCCGGGGCAGCGGCTCGAGCTGCCACTGCACCGGCCCCGCTGAGGTCCTTGCCCTACGAGCCTCGGTCCCGTTGCGGCACGCGACGCTGTTCGGACGTTGCACAACCGGCGGGCCCGGAATCCCTTTGTCCACAAGGGTTTCGGTGGTGTGGTCTCGTCCCGGTTTTGTCGGTGGCGGGTTCTAGCGTGGTGGTCATGGCAGGGACGGTGCCCGCGGTGGTGTCCGGGTTCGCGGTGACCGCGGCCGGGCCGGGGGTGTTCGTGCTGGACCCGGCGCCGGGGGACGCGGCGCTGATCGACCGGGTGCTGGCCGGGCCGCTGGGCCCGGGCACGCTGGCCGAGCTGGTCGGGGTGGACCCGGCCGGGCTGGCCGGCGCGGACCGGGTCGGGCTGATCCAGGCGTTCGAGCGGGTGGCCGGGCTGGTGGCCGGCCACCAGCAGGCCGCGCTGGCCGCGGTGGTGGCGGCGACCACCGCGCTCGGCCTGGACGGGGAGGCGGCCCGGCACGAGGTCGGCGCGGCGCTGCGGCTGTCCCCGCCGGTGGCCGCGGCCCGCACCCAGGTGGCCCGCACCCTGGTGCACCGGCTGCCGGCCACCCTGGCCGCGCTGACCGCCGGCCGGATCGGCTACCTGCAGGCCCGCGCGGTCGCCGAGACGGTCACCGACCTGGGCCTGTCCGACCCGGCG
>DASVBJ010000028.1:0-7226 GCA_036375895.1 Actinomycetes bacterium
ACGTGGCCGCACGTGCGGGTCAACGTCGACGTCAAGGACGCGCCGGCGATCGGTCCGCTCGTGGACGCGATCCGCCGCACGGGGGCGATCGACCGGGTCTGCGTGGCGTCCTTCTCGGACCGCCGGCTCGCCGCCGTACGACGTGCGCTCGGCCCGCGGTTGTGCACCGCCCTGGGCCCCCGCGGGGTCGCCCGACTGCGGGCCGCGTCGACCCACCGACTGGTGCACGCCCTGGCCGGCGGGGCGGCGGGCCGGGTGCCGTGCGCCCAGGTGCCGGACCGGGTGGGGCGGCTGCGCGTGGTCACCCCCCGGTTCGTCGAGCTGGCCCACCGGCAGGGGCAGCGGGTGCACGTGTGGACCATCGACGACGCGGCCGAGATGCACCGGCTGCTCGACCTGGGGGTCGACGGCATCATGTCCGACCACGTGGAGACGTTGCGCGAGGTCATGCTCGCGCGTGGCCTCTGGCCCGCCTGAGGCGCCAACACGTGACGGTGGCCACACCGGGCTCCGCCAGGGCATACGGGCGGGCCGGACGGGAATCCTGACGGTGCCGGGCCCGTTGTACGACCAGGCGGGGCGATCTCCCGTCGTCACACGGGGACCATTTCCAGGAGGAATCCACCATGGCCGAGCGAGCATTGCGCGGCTCGCGTCTGGGCGCCCAGAGCTATGAGACCGATGCCGGCGTCGAGATGGCGCCGCGTCAGAGCGTCACCTACGACTGCCCCCAGGGCCACCGCTTCTCGATGCCGTTCTCGCTGGAGGCGGAGGTCCCGGACGTCTGGGAGTGCACGGTCTGCGGTGCGGAGGCGCTGCGGGTCGACGGCACCCGGCCCGAGCCGAAGAAAGGCAAACCTGCCCGCACCCACTGGGACATGCTCCTGGAACGGCGTAGCGTGAAGGAGTTGGAGGTGCTGCTCGCCGAGCGTCTGGAGTACCTTCGGTCAGGCCAGCGCCCCGCTCGCGGGGGTGGCAGGAGTCACAAGAAGAGCGCTTGAGCGCCCGAGGACCCCGGGTCGCGTCGTTACCCCCCGGCGGCGCGACCCGGCCCTTTGTCGTCCGGACGACCGTCCCCGTCCCGGTGCGGCCCGCTGTCGTCGACGACCTCCCCCGGCACCACCCGACCAGGGGGCTCCGACGGGCCGCCGCCCGGGCGCCACGTCGCCCGGCGCACGGTGACCACCCGGGCCCGGCGCAGCAGCAGCCAGCCGAGCCCGCGACGGGCCAGTGGGCGGGTCATCGGCAGCACGAAGAAGAAGCCGAACACGTCGGTGACGAAGCCCGGCGTCAGCAGCAGCGTGCCGCCGACGAGCACCAGCGCGGCGTCCGCCACCTCGCGGTTCGGCAGCCGCCCGGTGGACACGGCCTCACGCAGGGCGTCCCACGCCCGGCTGCCCTCACGCTTGACGATCCAGGCGCCCAGCAGGCTCTCCAGCACCAGCAGCAGCACGGTGGGCAGTGCGCCGATCGCCTGGCCCACCTGGACGATCACGTAGATCTCCACGACCGGGATCACGAGAAAGAGCACCACCAGCACTGCACCCATGGCGCTCACCTCCTCCCGGTCATCGCGGGCCGCAGGCTGCGGATCTGCTCGGCCCGGCGGGCCAGCCCCCACACTGTGACCCGCCACAACGCCTCGCGCACGATCGCCCGGCTCATCTTGCTCGCGCCCAGCTCCCGCTCGACGAACTCGATGGGCACCTCGGAGACCACGAGTCCCCGCCGGGACGCCCGCCAGGCCAGGTCCACCTGGAAGCAGTAGCCCTGGCTGGCGACGTCGTCCAGGTCGAGTCGCTCCAGGGTGCTGCGCCGGAACGCCCGGAACCCGCCGGTGGCGTCCCGCACGCCGAAACCCAGGGCGAGCCGCACGTAGGTGTTGCCGCCGCGGGAGAGCAGCCGGCGCGACGCCGGCCAGTTCACGACGCTGCCCCCCGGCACCCAGCGAGAACCCAGCACGAGGTCGGCGTGCTCGAGCTCCGACAGCAGCGCGGGCAGCTGCTCGGGCTGGTGCGACCCGTCGGCGTCCATCTCCACGAACACGTCGTAGCAGCGCTGCAGACCCCAGCGGAAACCCGCGACGTAGGCCGCCCCGAGGCCCTGCTTGCCCGGTCGGTGCAGCACGTGCACCTGCGGGTCCGCGGCGGCCAGGCCGTCCGCCAGGTCACCGGTGCCGTCCGGGCTGTTGTCGTCGACGACCAGCACGTCGGCGGCCGGCACCGCTCGGCGCAGCCGGCTCACGACGCGCTCGAGGTTCAGCCGCTCGTTGTACGTCGGGACGACGACCAGCACACGCTGTGCCGCCCCGGGCTCGCCGGTCGTCACGGCCTTCTCCGCGCCCCCGCCGTCACGGCGCCGGCCAGCGCCGCGAGCAAGCCGACGCCGGTGATCAGCCACTCGACGTACGGACCGATCCGGCTGGCCGGCGTGCGGCCGGTGCGCAGCGGGACGTCACCCTCCAGGGTCGCCGGCGTGAGCTCCGCCGACCGCGCCTGCACCGTCCCGTCCGGGCGCACGATGGCGCTGATGCCGCTCGTCGCGGCCACCAGGACGGCCCGGCCGTGCTCGACCGCGCGCAGCCGCGACATGGCCATCTGCTGGGCGGGCTGGCCGGTGTTGTTGTAGGTGGCGTTGTTGGTCTGCACGACGAGCACCTTGGCACCGCCGTCGACGACGTCGCGCACCAGCCCGTCGTAGGCGATCTCGAAGCAGATCACGTCGCCGACGCGCGCCGGCCCCACGTCCAGCAGGCCGGGCCGGTCGGCGGCGTAGAAGTCCTTGGGGATCTGGTCGAGCCGCTTGACCAGGCCGCTCAGCTCGGCGCGGAACGGGATGTACTCGCCGAACGGCACCGGGTGCCGCTTGACGTACCGCTCCCCCGGCCCGGTCTGCGGGCTCCACACGATGCCGGCGTTGCTGACGTGGTCCGGGCCCGGGCCCTGCAGCACGGCACCGACGAGCACCGGGACGCCCAGCTCCCGCACGGCGCCGTCGATGAGCTGGCCGGCCTGGGCGTCGCGGAACGGGTCGATGTCGGACGCGTTCTCCGGCCAGATGACGAGGTCGGGGCGCGCCCGGCGGCCCGCCGCCACGTCGGCGGCCAGGGTCTGCGTCGCCGCCACGTGCTTGCGCAGCACCTCCTCGCGCTCGCCGAGGAACCCCAGCCCGGGCCGCGCCACCCCGCCCTGCACGATCGCGACCCGGGTGGTGGGGCCGTCCGTCGGCAGCGGCACCGCTCCCCCGACCAGCGGCACGGCGGCCGCGGCGACCAGGCCGGCCACGGCGACCCGACGCCGGTGCCGGCCGACGATCGCGGCGGCGAGCAGCGTGCCGCACAGGGCGGTGGCGAAGGTCACCAGCGCGGCGCCGCCCAGCGCGGCGTACGGCGTGAACGGTGACCCGGTCTGGCCGAACGCCAGCCGCCCCCACGGGAAGCCGCCGAACGGCACCGTGGCCCGTGCCCACTCCTGGGCGACCCACAGCGCCGCGGCCCACAGGGGCCACCACCGCAGCCGCAGCACGACGGCGAGCAGCGCGCCCATCGCGGCGTAGAAGGCGGCCTCCAGCAGGGACAGGGCGATCCAGGCGTCCGAGCCCACCACCCGGACCCAGGCCAGCAGGGGCAGGAAGAGCAGCAGGCCGTGCACCAGGCCCAGCAGCGCCGCCCGCCGCGGCCGCTGGTGCCGGCAGAGCAGCACGAGACCTGTGACGGCTGGGATCGCGAGGGGCCACACGCCGTACGGCGGGAAGGCCGCCGTCGCGAGCAGACCGGTCAGGGCCGCACCCACCAGCCGCGGGGCCAGCCGCCCTTCGGACTGCGGCCGACTCGTCCGGAGGGCCTGGGCGGCGAGGTCACGGCCCATGGCCCAGTGCGGGCGTGTGCCCGTTGTGCTGCTCAACCGCTGCCGTCCCTCTTCCACCCGCCGCCTCGACCTGCGACCGTACAACGGGTCGGCGCGGGTTGTGGTGCCGAACCGGCAACCGGCGTGGGCAGCGACCCGTCCGGGCGGTGTGCGGCCGGACCGGCGCTGGACACGGGTCGGGGCCCGTACCGCCCTTCGGACCGACCTCGTCCGGCTGGAGACCGGATGCGAGTGCCGTTGTCTACTGGGCGGTCGGGCCCTTCCCGTGTCTCACCCCCCGGCGAGCTCCCCACCCGGCTGATCGAGACCGGCGGTCGGACCTGGCACCCGAACGGCGCTTGCGCATTGCGCCGTCCCTTGGCCCGAAGCCGGCTCTCGTCGCGGAGGGGTCCCGCTGCGGAGTCCTTTTCGTGGACCCCTGAACCTTGGCCGCCCCACGAGAGGATGTCAACCACCCCCTGACCTGCGGAAACGCGCAAAATCGCAGGTCGGCGGGGCATCGTCCGAACGGCCCATTTACCGAGGTTTTTAAAGGGATTTCGGCGTGTCAGCTCGACGTGCCGATTGGTATCGGCCATTCGGGTGACACGGGCGGCACCGACCGTGTCAGGAGGCCGCCGGCACGACCACGGTGCCCCTCGCCGTGGCCGCGACGATGGGGGCGTCGAGCACCTCGGCCGCGGACTCGCTGCGGTCGGGTCGCCCGCGGCAGACGACCCGGGCGGCGAGGTCGAGGTCGCGGCTGCGCGTCCCGAGGCGGGAGACGGTGGCCGTCACCTCGAGCACGTCCCCGGCCCGCACCGGCGCGGTGAACTGCACGTCCGAGTAGGACGCGAACAGCCCCTCGTCGCCGTCGGTGCGGATGCACACCTCGGTCGCCACGTCGCCGAACATCGCCAGCAGGTAGGCGCCGTCCACGAGGTTGCCGGCGTAGTGGGCGTGGGAGTACGGCACGTACCGGCGGTGGGTCACCGTCAGCCCGAGCCGGGGGTCGTCGCTCATCGGGGTCCTCTCGTCGTCTTCCGCGAGTGGTCAGGCGTCGGTCAGGGCGTGGACGAGGTAGCTCGCCACCTCCCCCGGGGTCGTGCCGCGGCCGAACACCCGGTCGACGCCGAGGTCGCGCGCGGACGACTCGTCGAAGCGCGGCCCGCCGACGACGAGCAGTGGCCCGCGGCCCGCCGGATAGGCCTCCCGGAAGGCGGCCGCCATCTCGCGGGTGTTCTTCAGGTGGGCGTCGCGCTGGGTGACGACCTGCGACACGAGCACGGCGTCGGCCTTCTCCGCCCGCGCCCGCTCCACCAGCTCGGGCACGAGCACCTGGGCGCCGAGGTTCACGACCTTGATCTCCCGGTAGTACTCGAGCCCCTTCTCCCCCGCGAACCCCTTGATGTTGAGGATGGCGTCGATGCCCACCGTGTGCGCGTCGGTGCCGATGCAGGCGCCGAGCACGACCAGCTTGCGGCGCAGCCGGGCCTTGATGGCCGCGTTGACCTCGCTCGGGGTGAGCACGGCGTACTCCCGCTCGACGACCTGCACCTTGGACAGGTCGACGAGATGGCTCACCCGCCCGTACACCACGAAGAACGTGAAGTGCGGCCCCATCGCCTTGGCGTGCACGACCATCGCGGGGTCCATGCCCATCTTCCCGGCCAGCTGCAGCGCGGCGCCCTCGGCCCGCTTGTCGTGAGCCATCGGCAGCGTGAACGACATCTGCACCATGCCGTCGCCGGTCGTGTCGCCGTAGGGACGGATGATGCGCTTCTCGCCCGGGTCCTCGGCGTGCCCGTGGAACGCGCTCAGCTGCTCGCTGCTCACTGCGCCGCCCCCTCGAGCAGCTCGACGGCCGGGTTGAAGTACGCCGGGGCGTGCCGCACGACCCCGTCGTACCCCTTGCCCTTGTCGGCCGGTCGCCGCATCAGCCCGAACGTGCCGTCGGCGATGGCCTCCAGCAGCGGCGCCGAGCCCGGCTCCGCGACGATGCGGTCGAGCAGCTCGACCGCCTCCGAGAGGACCTGCCGGGCCCGCTGGTTGATGAAGCCGTCGGGCGCGGGGTGGAAGTCCTCGTGCAGGTTGCCGGCGGCGTTCATGACGTAGCGGACGTTCTGCAGGGCGAGGTCGCGGTCGGACAGGAACGGCGTGACGACCGCCTCGGTCATCATCCCGACCAGCAGGATGCCCTGGCCGGTCATCGCGCCGACCAGGTTGAAGAACCCGTCCAGGAGGTAGCCGCGGAACACGTCGCCGGTCATGTGCTTGGTCGGCGGCATCCACTTCAGCGGCGCCTTCGGGAACAGCTGGCGGGCCAGCAGCGCGTGCGCCAGCTCGAGCCGGAACGAGTCGGGGATGTCGGGGTTGATCTCGAAGGCGTGGCCGAGGCCGAGCTGCCAGTCCTCGAGCCCGGCCTCCTTGGCGAAGTACTCGTTGAGCAGCTGGCTGACGGTGACCGTGTGCGCCTCGTCGACGGCGTCGGCGGTCGTGAGGTAGTTGTCCTCGCCGGTGTTGATGATGATGCCGGCGCGGGCGTGCACCTGCCGGGAGAACCGCTGGTCGACGAAGGTCCGCACCGGGTTGATGTCGCGGAAGAGGATGCCGTACATCGAGTCGTTGAGCATCATGTCGAGCCGCTCGAGCCCGGCCAGCGTCGCGATCTCGGGCATGCACAGCCCGGACGCGTAGTTGGTGAGCCGGACGTAGCGACCCAGCTCCTTGGACACGTCGTCGAGGGCGGCCCGCATGAGCCGGAAGTTCTCCTGCGTCGCATAGGTGCCGGCGTAGCCCTCGCGGGTCGCGCCCTCGGGGACGTAGTCGAGCAGCGACTGCCCGGTCGAGCGGATCACCGCGATGACGTCGGCGCCCTCGCGGGCCGCGGCCTGCGCCTGCGGGATGTCCTCGTAGATGTCTCCCGTGGCCACGATCAGGTAGATCCACGGCTTCGCCGGAGCGTCCCCGATCCGCCGGACCAGCCGCTCGCGCTCCTTGCGCCGCGCGTCGATGCGCCGGATCCCGGCGCCGACGGCTCGCCCGGCCGCGGCCCGGGCCCGCCTCGCGTCCTGCCCCTCCGGCAGCCGGAAGCGCACCGACCCGGCCGACGCCTTCTCGGCCATCTCCTGCAGGTCGGCGCCCTCGCCACGGCGTACGGCGTCCCAGACCGGCAGCGCGACGCCGTGCTCGAGCCCGACGTCGGCCCGGACCACGTCGACCAGGCGGTTCACCCAGGGCGTGCCCTCGGCGTCGGCGCCGGAGAGCCCGGCCAGGCGCAGGGTGGCCCGCTCGACCGAGACCGTGGTGTGCTGCCGGGCCAGGTCGACGATCGGCCTGCCCACCCGCCGGGCGAGGGTGCGCGCCTTGCGGACCGTGGCC
>DASVBJ010000078.1:0-5432 GCA_036375895.1 Actinomycetes bacterium
GCGGCCACCAGGGCGCCGACCGCGAGCGCGGTGCCGTGCAGGCCGGACAGCGTGCGGCTGATGTGCTGCTCCTCGCGCAGCAGCGGCACGGTCGGGCCGAAGCCGTAGAGGAAGTAGCCGTAGCCGGCGAGCTGCAGGTAGATCAGCCAGGTCAGGCGGTCGCGCTCGAGCCGGGCCACCTCAGGCGAGCTGCGACACGACGTGGTCTATGCAGGCGGTGAGCGCCTCGACGTCGGCCGGGTCGACGGCGGGGAACATGGCGATGCGCAGCTGGTTGCGGCCGAGCTTGCGGTAGGGCTCGGTGTCGACGATGCCGTTGGCGCGCAACACCTTTGCGACGGCCGAGGCGTCGACCGCGTCGTCGAAGTCGATGGTGCCGACGACGTTGGAGCGCTGCGCCGGGTCGGCGACGTACGGCGTGGCGAACGGCGACTTCTCCGCCCAGGTGTAGAGACGCGAGGCCGAGTCGGCGGTGCGCTCGGCGGTCCACGCCAGGCCGCCCTGGCCGTTGAACCAGTCCAGCTGCTCGGCGAGCAGGAACAGCGTCGCGAGCGCCGGGGTGTTGTAGGTCTGGTCCAGCCGCGAGTTGTCGATCGCGATCTGCAGGTCGCTGAACGCCGGCACCCACCGGCCGGTGGCCTGCACCTCAGCGACCCGCTCGACGGCGGCCGGTGACATCAGCGCGAGCCAGAGGCCGCCGTCGGAGGCGAACGACTTCTGCGGCGCGAAGTAGTAGACGTCGGTCTCGGCGACGTCCACGGCCAGCCCGCCCGCCGCCGACGTGGCGTCGACGAGCACCAGCGCGTCCGCGTCGGCGCCCTCGACGCGCCGGATCGGCATCGCCACGCCGGTCGACGTCTCGTTGTGCGTCAGGGCGTAGACGTCGACGCCGGCCTCGGCACGCGCCTCCGGATGCGTGCCGGGGTCGCTCGTGATGACGGTGGGCTCGCCGAGGAACGGCGCGGCCTTCGTCGCGGCGGCGAACTTCGAGGAGAACTCGCCGAACGACAGGTGCTGCGACCGCTCGCGGACGAGGTTGAGCACCGCGATGTCCCAGAACGCCGTGGTGCCGCCGTTGCCCAGCACCACCTCGTAGCCGTCCGGCAGCCCGAAGAGGTCGGCGAGCCCGGTGCGGACCCGGCGTACGACGTCCTTGACGGTCTTCTGCCGGTGCGAGGTGCCGAGGTACGACGTGCCGGTCGCGGCCAGCGCGGCGACCGCCTCCGGACGCACCTTCGAGGGGCCGGAGCCGAAGCGGCCGTCGGCGGGCTTGAGCTCGGCGGGGATGACGATGTCGGTCACGACCCGAGCCTAGGTGAGGCCCCGGCCACGCCCCCGCGCCGCCCGCATCCCGGACCCCCCACCACGTCTAAGGGCTTAAGGCCTTAAGGCAGCGATCATGCACGTTCCGTCGGCCGTCCTCCGGATCGGGCGACGGAACGTGCATGATCGCTGCAGGAGGGGGCGAGGGGGTCCGGTCGGGTCAGGCGGGCCAGCCGGCGACGTCGGAGGGCTGGCGCGGCCCCTCGCCGACGTAGCGCGCCGACGGCCGGATCAGCCGGCCGGTGCGCTTCTGCTCGAGGATGTGCGCCGCCCAGCCGGCGGTCCGCGCGCAGGTGAACATCGGCGTGAACATGTGCGGCGGCACCTCGGCGAAGTCGAGCACCACCGCGGCCCAGAACTCCACGTTGGTGGCCAGCACCCGGTCGGGGCGGCGGGCGTGCAGCTCGTCGAGGGCGGCCTTCTCCAACGCCGCGGCCACCTCGTACCGCGGCGCGCCGAGCTCCTCGGCGGTGCGGCGCAGCACCCGGGCGCGCGGGTCCTCCGCCCGGTAGACCCGGTGCCCGAAGCCCATCAGCCGCTCGCCGCGGTCGAGGACACCACGGACGTACGCCGCGGCATCCCCGGTCTCCTCGACACCCCGCAGCATGTGCAGCACCCGCGACGGCGCACCGCCGTGCAGGGGCCCGGACATGGCGCCCACGGCCCCCGACAGGCAGGCCGCGACGTCGGCGCCGGTCGAGGCGATGACGCGGGCGGTGAACGTCGAGGCGTTCATGCCGTGCTCGGCCGCCGAGGTCCAGTAGGCGTCGACCGCCTTGACGTGCTTGGGGTCGGGCTCGCCCCGCCAGCGGATCATGAACCGCTCGACGATGGTCTGCGCCTTGTCGATCTCGGCCTGCGGCACCATCGGCAGCCCGATCCCGCGGGCCGACTGGGCCACGAACGACAGGGCCATCACCGAGGCGCGGGCCAGGTTGTCCCGGGTCTCCCTCTCGTCGATGTCGAGCAGCTGGCGGAATCCCCAGGCCGGGGCCAGCATCGCGAGCGCGCTCTGTACGTCGACCCGCACGTCCCCGGAGTGCACCGGGATCGGGAACGGCTCGGCCGGCGGCAGCCCCGGGTTGAACTCGTTGTCGACCAGCAGGCCCCACACGTTGCCGAACGACACGTTCCCGACGAGGTCCTCGATGTCGACGCCCCGGTACCGCAGCGCGCCGCCTTCCCGGTCCGGCTCGGCGATCTCGGTCTCGAAGGCGATGACGCCCTCGAGCCCGGGCTTGAAGGCGGACTCCGTGGTCATGGGTTCGGCTCCTCGTCGTCGGTCGCGTACGGCTCGTGGCCTGCGCGTGCAGGTGTGCTGCTGACTGCGGTGTGGCGGCCGGGTCCTGCGCGCCGCGGCCAAGCGGCATTCTCACCCGGTGGGCCGTGGGTTGTCGCACCGGGGCCGTGCCAGAGTGATCGCATGGACCTGCCGGGCGACCCCGCGTCGATGCGCCGGCACTACGCCACGACGGGTCTGCGCGAGGAGGACCTGGCGGCCGACCCGGTCACGCAGTTCACCCGGTGGTTCGTCGACGTCGTCGCGGCCCGGCTGCCGGAGCCGAACGCGATGGTGCTCGCCACCGCGGACGCCGACGGGGTGCCCGCGGCGCGAACGGTGCTGCTCAAGGGGTACGACGAGCGCGGCTACGTCTTCTACACCAACCGCCTCTCGGAGAAGGGCCGGGCGCTCGCGGCGAACCCGCGGGCCGCGCTGCTCTGGCCCTGGCACGCCGTGTCGCGGCAGGTGCGCGCCGTGGGCCGGGTCGAGGAGCTGACCCGGGAGGAGTCGGCCGACTACTTCGACTCGCGGCCGCGGCCCTCGCAGCTCGGCGCCTGGGCGAGCCGCCAGTCCGAGGTGGTCGCCGACCGGGCGGCGCTGGACCGTTGCTACGACGAGATGGTCGCGCGGTTTCCCGAGGGCGGGCCGGTGCCGCTGCCCGACTTCTGGGGCGGCTACCGCGTGGTGCCCGAGACCGTGGAGTTCTGGCAGGGCCGGGAGAACCGGCTGCACGACCGGCTGCGCTACCGCCGCGACGGCGCGGGCTGGTTGGTGGAGCGCCTCGCCCCCTGACCCGTCTGCCGCCGCTCTCGCTTTCCCGCCCTCTCTCTTGCGCTCGCTCTCCCGCCCTCTCTCTGCGCTCGCTCTCCCGCCCTCTCTCCCGCAGCGATCATGCACGTTCCGTCGGTCAGCGAGGGTGCTCCGTCGGCCGACCAATGGCGCCCCATGGCTCGAGTGGGCCTGGCAGCGACGGAACGTGCATGATCGCTGCCGGTTAGGGGGGTGCCGGTCAGGGGTGCCGGGTTGAGGTGGGGCGGACATGCAGCGACCCGCGGGCCTTAGCGCGAAGGGGACGTTCCTCCGCGGCCCGCGGGTCGGGTGACTGCCTGGAATTCGCCGGCCACAGACGGCCGGTGGTCGAACCGGAGTCGGCGGCTAGCTGGCAGCCACCTCACGCGTCCTAGATGTACTCAACTCTCGGACCACCTCCCTTCCGTGTACCGAGAACGGTACGACGCAGAAGGTGCGGCCACAACAACAATCCTCCCCAAGATCGAGTGGACGCGCGCCCCTGATCGTCAGCGACCTTGTTGCGCGACACTCCCGGCGAGTCGCGCAACAAGGTCGCTCGTGATCTTGGGCGTGCGGGTCAGGGGCGTGCGGGTCGGGGCGTGCGGGTCAGGGGCGTGCGGGTCAGGGGCGTGCGAGGCGGGCCGGGTCGACCGAGAGCCAGGTCGCCTCGGCGCGGCCGAGGACGCGGCCGTCCCCGTCGTACGCCGTGGTCTGGGTGAACGTCTTGCGGCCGTCCGTCCCGAGCAGCCGCCCCAGGACGACGCAGCGGTCGCCCACCTCGGGCAGCGCGTCGACCTCGGCGGTCATCCGCCCGAGCACCATCGGCCGCCCGATGAGGTCGGCCGACCACCCGCCCGGGCAGTCCAGCGCGGCCCAGACCATCTCCGGCCCGACGGCCCCGTCACCGTCGCCGTCGCCGTCGACCAGGGACTCGTCCGGCACCCACGCGGTCACGACGGTGTCGGGGCGGTCCTCGAGCCGGCCCGGCCGCAGCCCGAGCCCGTCGGGTGCCGGCCGGTCGGTGCCGCAGGCGAAGCAGCCGGGGAACGGGTGCTGCGTGAGCCCGGCGTAGCGGCCCATCTGGGCCAGCGCGGTGTCGACCGTCACAGGCAGGACCAGGTCGCGGTCGAGCCGGCCCGACTGCGCCTCCGCAACGAGGGCACCGCCGTGAGTCAAGAGCGTCCGCGCGTCGTCGGTGGTCGTCACGGCCATCGGCGTGTCCAGCGGCGGCGGCAGGCGCAGCGTGACCTGCACCGGTCCGTCGCCGCCGTGCAGGAGCGCGAGGCGCCCCGCGGCGTAACCGCCGTTCGCGCTGCCGGGCGGCCCGGAGAAGCGGGCGCGGATCGTGAGCGTCGGATCAGGGTCGTCGTTCACGGTCGGCCAGCCTAAGACGCCGACGGCTGACCGGGACGTTCGACGGTCGGCCGGGACGTTCGAGGGTCACCTAGGTTGCCCACGGTCAGCGCAGGACGTCGGCGACCACGCGCAGGTCGGTCACCAGCCCGGCGTACGCCGTCTCCCGGTCGTCGGCCCGCAGCACCGCCGACGGGTGGATCGTCGCGAGGATCTGGCCGGCGTGCGCGGCCGCCTCGGCGTCCACGGCCCGACCGACCGGTCGCGGGAACAGCTGCCCGCGCTCCCGCGTGACGCGGAACGACGGGCCCAACAGGGCCTTCGCCGCCGTCGCGCCGAGACACACGACGACCTCGGGCTCCAGCAACGTCAGCTCCGCCGTCAGCCAGGGCTGGCAGGCCTCGATGTGCACCCGGTCGGGCGTCTGGTGGATGCGGCGCTTGCCCGGGCCGGACCGCGCGAAGCGGAAGTGCTTGACGACGTTGGTGCGGTAGGTGAGCTCGCGGGGGATGCCCGCATCGTCGACCGCCTTGACGAGCAGCCGCCCGGCCGGCCCGACGAACGGCAGCCCCTGCCGGTCCTCCTGGTCGCCCGGCTGCTCGCCGACCAGCACCACCCGCGCGTCCGGCGCTCCCGCCGAGAACACGGTCTGGGTGGCGTCGCGGTAGAGCTCGCAGCCCCG
>DASVBJ010000184.1:0-9513 GCA_036375895.1 Actinomycetes bacterium
CCGGGCCGCGGAGCATCACGCCTGCCCACCCGCAGCTGCAGCAGGTCACGATCTCCGGCGACTTCGAGGCGGTGCTGAGCCTCGGCGTCGGCGTCACGAAGAAGGCGGGGTTCAACGTCGAGCTGCTCGACAACCCGACCCGGCTCGTCGTTGACGTCGCCACGACCTGAGCGGGCTCCCCGGTCAGGTGGCGCCGGCGTCGCGGCGCAGGTGGCCGGTGTCGTTGAACAGCCGCAGCGTCGCGTGCCCGTCGGAGAACCACTGCAGCGCTGTGAGCGACGCGGGCTGCAGCTCCATCCGGAAGATCGACGAGATCGGGGCGTCCAGGACCGCGCGCACCAGGAGCTTGATCGGCGTGACGTGCGTGACGACCAGCACGGTCTGGCCGGCGTAGCGCGTCAGCAGCTGGTCGCGGGCCCGGCGGACCCGACGGTCGACGTCGTCGAAGCACTCGCCGCCCGGCGGCGCCACCGAGGTCGAGGCGAGCCACGCGGCCAGGTCGTCGGGCCAGCGCTCCTGCACCTCGGCGAACGTGTGCCCGTCCCACTTGCCGAAGTCGCACTCCCGCAGGCCCTCCACCTCGCGTACGTCGAGGCGCAGCGCCGCGGCCACGATGTCCGCGGTCTCGCGTGACCGCCGCAGCGGCGAGGAGACGACGGCCTGCACGGAGCCACGCGCGACGAGCAGCTCGGCGGCGGCCCGGGCCTGCCGCCTACCCTCCTCGCTCAGCTCGGGGTCGTCGCCACCCGAGCCACTGAAGCGCTTGTCCGCGGTGAGCGGTGTCTGCCCGTGCCGCAGCATGACGAGCGTCGTCGGCACGCCGAGGTCCTTGCCCCAGCCGATCAGGCTGTTGGCAGGTGGAGGCTCCACCTCCGCCTCGTCGACTGCGGTGGGCCCCGGCGTACGCGCGGTCGGCGACCACACCTCCCCGCGGGCCGCCGCGTCCAGGGCCTCGTTGGCCAGCCGGTCCGCGTGCTTGTTGGACTCCCGCGGCACCCAGGTGTAGCTGATCTGCTCGGGCCGCACGAGCTCGCGCGCCCGCAGGGCCAGCGGCTTCATGTCCGGGTGCTTGATCTTCCAGCGGCCGGACATCTGCTCGACGACGAGCTTGGAGTCGAGCCGGGCCTCGATGCGGGCGTCGGGGTCGATCTCGCGGACGGCGGTGAGGCCGGCGATGAGGCCGTGGTACTCGGCGACGTTGTTGGTCGCGACCCCGAGATGCTCGGCGACCTCGGCGAGCACCTCGCCGGTGTCGGCGTCGCGAACGACGGTGCCGTAGGCGGCCGGCCCGGGGTTTCCCCGGGAGGCGCCATCGGCCTCGATGACGAGACGGCGCATGGGCGGCTAGAGCCCCGACTCCGGCGTGCGCACGAGGATGCGGCGGCACTCCTCGCAACGCAGCACCTCGTCGGGCTCGGCTGCCCGCAGGCGGGCGATCTCGACGTTGTTGAGCTCGAGCCGGCAGCCGCTGCAGCGCCGCTGGCGCAGCTCGGCGGCGCCGATGCCTCCCTGCTGGGCCCGGATCTTCTCGTACAGCGAGACCAGCTCGGCGTCCAGCTGCGCGGCCTGGGTGGCCCGCTGGGTGGCCATGCCGGTCACCTCGGAGTCGATCTCGGCAACGGTGGTGTCGCGGGCGGCGGTCAGCTCCGTGACCCGCGCCTGCGCCTCGTCGCGCTGCGCGGTCAGCGCCGCGAGCCGCTCCTGCACACCCTCCAGGCGCTCCATGACGTCGAGCACGACGTCCTCGAGGTCTGACTGCCGGCGGCCCAGCGTCGCGATCTCGTGCTGCAGGCTCTCGAGCTCCTTCGGCGAGGAGACCTGACCGGCATCGAGACGCTGCTGGTCGCGGGCCGATCGCGCCCGCACCTGCTCCACGTCACCCTCGGCCTTGGTGAGCTCGCGGCTGACGTCGCTCTGCTCGGTCTCGGCCGCGACGATCTGGTCGCGCAGCTCGGTGAGAGTCTTGTCGAGCTCGTGGATCGCGGCGTGCTCCGGCAGGGTGGCCCGGCGGTGGGCCAGCTGGTCCATCCGGGTGTCCAGGGCCTGCACGTCGAGCAGCCGCTGCTGGTCGGTCGAGGGTGCTTTCAGCTCGGGCTCCTACGTCCGTGGGTCTTCGGGTGCCCTGGCGGTCCACGGGTCGGTCACGATCCGGGACACCCGGGTCTCTACCGTAGCCCCCTGCGCCTCGAGCCCGTCCCGTAGCAGCCGCTCGGCGTCGGCGAGCCAGGGCCACTCGGTCGCCCAGTGCGAGCAGTCGACCAGCGCGGGCCGGCCGTGGGCGAGCGACTCGGACGCCGGGTGGTGGCGCAGGTCCGCGGTGACGTAGACGTCCGCGCCCGCCGACCTGGCGTCGTCGAACAGGTCGTCGCCGGCTCCGCCGCACACCGCGACGGTGCGCACCGGCGCGTCCAGGTCGCCGGCGACGCGCACGCCGGCCGCGGTCGCCGGCAGCCCGCCGGACACCCGCTGCGCGAAGGCGCGCAGGCTCTCCGGCTCGGACAGCTCGCCGACCCGTCCGAGCCCGCGGTCGCCGGAGCGGGTGGCGGTGACCAGCAGGTCGTACGCCGGCTCCTCGTACGGGTGGGCCGCGCGCAGGGCGGCCACGACTGCGGTACGCCGGGCCGGGTGCACCACCATCTCGACCCGCGTCTCGGCCACCCGCTCGACGGTCCCGACGTCGCCGACGGCGGGGTGGGCACCCTCCCGTGCCGTGAACGTGCCGGTGCCCTCGCTCGTCCACGCACAGCGCTCGTAGGCGCCGATCCGACCCGCCCCTGCCGCCGCGAGGGCGTCGACGAGCCGGTCCGTGTGCTCGTGCG
Source organism: Actinomycetes bacterium (assembly GCA_036375895.1). Taxonomy (GTDB): domain Bacteria; phylum Actinomycetota; class Actinomycetes; order JACCUZ01; family JACCUZ01; genus DASVBJ01. The sequence continues at coordinate 2,820 of DASVBJ010000184.1, forward strand.
GCACGAAGGTCACCAGCTTGAGCGGTGGCTCCTCGGCCGTCGGCCGCAGGGGCCGCAGCCCGGACAGCCCGACCGCCCGGGCCAGCGCGTCGGAGACACCCGGGCTCGCCACGTCGGCGTTGGTGTGCGCGACGACCAGGGCGAGCCCCTGGCGGACGAGCCGGGTCACGGCGCGGCCCTTGGGGTGGGTGGTCGCGACGCCGTGGACGCCGCGCAGCAGCAGCGGGTGGTGCGTCACGAGCAGGTCGGCACCCCACTCCGACGCCTCGTCCATGACGGCCTCGACCGGATCGACGGCGAGCAGCACCCGGCGTACCTCTTGCTCGGGGTCACCGGTGACGATGCCCACGGCGTCCCAGTCCTGCGCCCAGCGCGGGTCGTAGAGCGCGTCGAGCACGGCCTGCACGTCGGCCAGGCGGGGTGGCCCGGTCACGTCCGGACCTGAAACGGGCGTTGCCAGTCTGCCCGGGTCTCACCGTCGATCCACAGCTGCCAGGCGTAGCGCCCACCGGTGAGCGGCAGCGGGCCGATGTTGACCGCGAAGGAGAAGTCGATGTCGCTGCCCTCCGGCACGCCCGCCGGTCGGCCCACCTCGAATCGACCGCCCGCCCGCACGTCGGACGGGGGCTCGCCCAGGCTGACAGGATGACCGTCCGCGTCGACCAGGACGAGCTGGAACTCGTGTGGGGTGTTGGCGTCGCCCCACGGCACGTCGAGCTTGAGCGCCAGCGCCATCGGAGGCAGCTGGGGCCCGGTGACCGACCAGCCTCCGCCGAGGACGTAGAGCTTGCCGTTGACCTCTTGGGCGGCGTCGGCCAGGAGCATCGTGACGCGCAAGGCCACCTCCTGGAGCCGCCGGGGCGGGCGCACCCGGGTGCGGACCGCGGGCCCGGTCCGGACGCCGGCGCCGTGGTCGGTCGCCGCGCGAAGCACCATATCGGCCGCCGCCGCGCACGCGCCCGCCGTTCCCGGCGTGGGTTTGCCGATCTTCCGGCTCGGGAAATTGACAGCACGTCCCGGCCAGCCGCCGAAAGGCGCGCCACGGGGACGGGCGATCGGAACTGTCGGACACGCCGCTCGAGGGGGCAGCGATGGATGACCGGTCAACGCCAGAGGACGACGTGCTCACCAGTGAGGTGGAGCGCCGGTTCCTGGCCGAGGCCCGGGAGGCTCTGGCGGACGCCAGGGAGGCGCTCCTCGAGGAGCGCGAGCGCACCGCCGATGCGCGGGAGGCGCGCCTCGCCGAGCGCGAACGCCGCGTCGACGCGGGCCAGGCCGCCGGGGCGCACTCCGGCCATGAGGCCCAGCTCGACCACGAGATCCACGTCGAGCTGAAGCGCCACGCCGACCGCCTGGCCGCGTTGATCGACGCGGCGGACGCCCGGGACCGCGCGGCCGAGATCCGTGATCGCGCGGCTGAGGCCCGGCAGGCCGCGGCGGCACTGCGCGCCGCCCGGCACCAGCGCAACGACCTGCTCGACGAGCGCGACCGCGCCCAGGCCGACATCGACCGGTACTGGTCCGGCGCGGACCGCGACGCATCCGCCGGGGACCGGGCCGAGCTCCGCGACATCATCCGGCGGGACCTGCCCGGCGACGAGGGCTGAGACCCGTCCGCGCCGCCGGCCCGAACGGGTTTCGCGGGCAGACCGGCTGGGCAATCGCTTCCGTATAGAGCGTCATCGAGCGTCACGCCAGTTCGGAGCCCTCCCCCATGACCACCGTCGGCCCGTCACGGTCGCCCGTGCTGGTGCGTCATTGGACGTTGCAGGCGGCGCCGGGGTCCGTTCCGAAGGCGCGTGAGGGCGTCCGCCAGGAGTGCTCCAGCTGGGGGTTGGAGCCGGCGACGATGCACGACGTCGAGCTGGTCGCCGCCGAGTTGGTCACGAATGCGGTGCTGCACGGCTCCGGGCCCCTGCTGCTCACCCTCCGGATGGGCGCCGGGCACGTCTACGTCGGGGTCACCGACCGCTCACCCCAGGCCCGGCCCAACCCCTCGGCGGCCGACGCGGTTGCCGAGTCCGGGCACGGCCTCCTCGTCGTCCAGGCGCTGGCCAGCGGCTGGGGAAGCGAGCCGCTGGTGCCCAAGTCGAAGCTCGTGTGGGCCACCGTCCCGGTGCAGCCGTCCCACCGCCCAGACACCGGCCACGCCTGACGCCTGCGCCGCTCACGCTCGCCGAAAGATGATCATGGTGGGCGCAACTGGGTTCGAACCAGTGACCCCCTGTTTGTAAGACAGGTGCTCTACCGCTGAGCTATGCGCCCGTTCGCAGCGGGACAGACTACCGGTGCCGCCGCCGATGGGGCCGCTCCACGCCTCCCCGCATGATCCTTTGAACGCTCGCTCACCAGGCACGCCGTACGACTGGTGCTGTCCGCCCCCGGTTGACCTCAGAGGTCGGCGAGCGCCTTCTTGTACTCCTCGAGGTCGCGGGCGTCACCGATGCCGTTGACCACCGACCACCGGACGACTCCGGCCGTGTCGATGACGAAGGTGCCGCGGACGGCCGCACCGGCGTCCTCGTGGAACACGCCGTACGAGCGGGCCGTGGCGCCGTGCGGCCAGAAGTCGGACAGCAGCGGGAACTCGAGGCCCTGCTGCTCGGCGAACACCCGCAGCGCGAACATCGAGTCGACCGAGACCGCGAGCAGGGCGGTGGTGTCGTTGTCGAGGCTCGGCCGCTGCGCCTGCAGGGCGCTGAGCTCGCCGGTGCACACGCCGGTGAAGGCCCACGGGTAGAACACGAGGACGACGTTCTTGCTTCCGCGGAACGAGGAAAGCCGCACCGGCTGCCCGTGCTGGCTCTTCAGCTCGAAGTCCGGGGCCTCGTCGCCCACCTCGATCGGCATGAGCGGTTCCTCTCCTTCCCGGGGACGCTGGCAGGATGCCAGTGTGTCAGCCCACGCTCTGCAGCCGGCCGAGGGCGAGCGCGGGCTCGCCTCCTACGACCTCGAGGACCTCACGGCCCTGCTCGCCGGTGCCTGGGACGACTTCATCAAGGTCGTCGACCACGTGGAGCTCTCGGCGCCGTCGCGGCTGCGCGGCTGGACCGCTCACGACGTCTGCGTGCACCTCGGCTCCTGGCCGGGCCGTCGCTCGATGGAGCGGCTGGTGGAAGAGGCCCGCTCCGGCCACCACGGCGAGCACGTGCTGCGCGGCCAGCACGGTGACGCCTTCGACCAGGACGGTCACAACGAGGCACTCATCGACGCGCACCGCGAGGCCGGTCGTGACGAGGTGGTCGACGCGCTGGTCCTCGCCCGGGACGAGGTCGGCGGCTTCCTGTCGTCCGAGGTCGCGGTCGAGGTCGGCGGTCGGCAGGTCCGCTCCATGCTCGGGCCGCTGCCGCTGCTGACCGTCGTTGCCGCGATGTGCTACGAGCTGGCGGTGCACGCCCTCGACCTCGCGCCGGCCGGGGCCCCCGACCCGCCCGCCAGGCTGCTGGACGCCGGGATCGCGGCGGTGACCGACGTGACCGGCGGTCTGGCGGCCCGGCACGGCATCGACGCGACGATCGGTGTCGTGTCGCCCGAGGGCGGCTGGGCGTTCGGCACCAGCGGGGCGGACTGGACGACCATGAACCTGCCGATGGTGCCGCCCACCTGGCCCGCGGTGGAGGCGCCGGCGGCCCTGCTGCTCGATGCCTCGGCCGGGCGCCGTCAGGTCCCGCTGATGCTCGCCCGCCGCGAGCTCAAGGTCCACCACGTGACGGGGCTGCTGGCCCTCGCGCCGATCGTCGAGGAGGTGCCCGGCCTGCCCGGGGCGCATGCCCTGGGCGGCGCGGTGCGCCACCTCAGCGGCGTGGGTCGGCTGGTACGACGGCTGCCGCGCCTGGGGTTCTGAGCCCGGGCCGGCGACCCGAGCGGGTCAGCGACCCGAACGGCGCGACACGAGCCGGGTGCCCGACCAGTCGGTCGCCGCGCTGATGCTGCTCGTCTGGTGCAGCCCGGCCGTCGGCGCGGCGTCGCCGATGTCGCTCGGCTCCACATGGCCGTCGCGGCCGGCCTTGGGCGTCAGCAGCCACACGACACCGCCGTCGGCGAGCGAGATGAGGGCGTCGACGAGCGCGTCGACCAGGTCACCGTCGTCGTCCCGCCACCACAGCAGCACGACGTCGACCACGTCATCGAAGTCCTCGTCGACGAGACCGTTGCCGGTGTGGGCCTCGACAGCCGCTCGCAGCTCGTCGTCGCAGTCGCCGTCGTACCCCAGCTCCTGCACGACCTGACCGGCGCGGAGCCCCAGCCGTGCCGCCAGGTGGCGATGCCCCTCCGCGTGGTCCGCGGTCGCGCTCACGCAAGCCCTCCACGTGTCACTGCCCGTCGCCCCGCCGGGGCCCTGTGCGGGTAGTCCACACGTCACGGCCGCCTCGCGCAAGCGCTTCCGCGCTGATGGCGGGAAATCCGACCAGGTCTCCGCCGCAGGAGCGAGCGAATCAGGCGGGCGGAAGGTGGGGACGCAGCGCGTCCGCTATGCGGTCGGTCTCGGCGAGGTCCAGCGCCGGCACCGGCCCCCACCGGGTGCCGCCCTCGGGCAGCGTCCCGGCGACGTGGAAGTGCACGTGCGGCACGGTCTGGTGCGCCGGGGTCCCGTTGTTCTGCCACACCGCGATGCCGTCCGGGTCGTGGCAGCCGGCGAGCGCGGCGGAGGCCCGGCGTACGCCGTCCATCAGGGCCGCGCTCTCGCCGTCGCACAGGTCGAGGATCGACGGCCGGTGCTGGACCGGGACCACCAGCACGTGGCCCACGCCGCGCTGCTCCCGCGTCACCAGCATGGCGACGAGCTCGTTGCGGTCGAGGATGGTGAACCGGCGCCGGCCCGCCAGGTAGTCGCAGAAGGAGCACGCGTCGGTCGGGATACGCAGCGGCACCCGATGATCATGCCAGCCGTGTCAGCCCTCGACGAAGGACAGCCGCACCTGGCGCACCGCGTTGTCGACGTTGAGGTCGACCAGGCAGATCGACTGCCAGGTGCCCAGGGCCAGCCCGCGGTCGATGACCGGGACGCTCGCGTACGGCGGGCACAGCGCGGGCAGCACGTGGTCGCGCCCGTGGCCGGCCGAGCCGTGCCGGTGCCGCCAGCGGTCGTCGGCCGGCAGCAGCTCGCGCAGCGTGGCGAGCAGGTCGGCGTCACTGCCCGCACCGGTCTCCAGGACGGCGAGCCCGGCGGTGGCGTGCGGCACCCAGACGTGCAGCAGCCCCTCTGTCGCGCCGACCTCGGTGAGGAACGACTCGCAGTCGGCGGTGAGATCGTGCACGCACTCCTGCGTCCCGGTGCGCACCTGCAGGACGCGGCTGCGCACCCCTACGAGCCCTTGCGCGGCTCGATCACCGCGTCGGGGCCAGGGAACACCAGGCTCTCGTGCCCGTCGGGGTGACGGACCAGGTAAGGGGGCTCTCCGTTGGGTCCGCGCACCTCGACGATCTCGCCGACGTGGTCCGTCTCGCCCACCGTGCGGCCGTGGACGTGCAGGTGGTCGCCGACCGTGGCATGCATCGGGCCCCTCCTCCTGTAGGTAGCGATCTCGGGGTCCAGCGTTGCCGGACCTGGGGTCGCTGGGAAGGGTTACCGATGGGTAGAGATGCGATCGGCCCGATGGAGTAGGACGATGGTCCACGGTGCGACATCGCGCCAGCAGACAGACGAACGACGCAAAGGACTCCCGTGGCCTCTGGACATGACCGCCAGGAGCGGCCCGCGCTCATCGCGAACGGGCTGCCGAGCCAGCTGCCCGACATCGATCCGGCCGAGACGGCCGAGTGGCTCGAGTCGCTCGACGCCGTGGTCGAGCACGGTGGGCGCAACCGCGCCCGCTTCCTCATGCTGAGCCTCCTGCAGCGCGCCCGGGAGAAGCAGGTCGGCGTCCCCAGCCTGCGCAGCACCGACTACATCAACACGATCCCGCCGGAGTCGGAGCCGTGGTTCCCCGGCGACGAGCACGTCGAGCGCCGGATCCGCGCCTACATCCGGTGGAACGCCGCGATCATGGTCCACCGCGCGCAGCGGCCGGAGGTCGGCGTCGGCGGCCACATCTCGACGTACGCGTCGTCCGCCGCGATGTACGAGGTCGGCTTCAACCACTTCTTCCGCGGCAAGGACCACCCCGGTGGCGGCGACCAGGTCTTCATCCAGGGCCACGGCTCGCCGGGTATCTACGCCCGCGCGTTCCTCGAGGGCCGGCTGAGCGAGGACCAGCTCGACGGCTTCCGGCAAGAGGTCTCGAAGGGCAAGGGCAAGGGCCTGTCGTCATACCCCCACCCCCGGCTGATGCCGGACTTCTGGGAGTTCCCGACGGTGTCGATGGGCATCGGCGGCATCAACGCGATCTACCAGGCCCGGTTCAACCGCTACCTGCACCACCGCGGGTTCAAGGACACCAGCCAGCAGCACGTGTGGGCGTTCCTCGGCGACGGCGAGATGGGCGAGCCGGAGTCGCTCGGCGCGATCAGCGTCGCGGCGCGCGAGGAGCTCGACAACCTGACCTTCGTCATCAACTGCAACCTGCAGCAGCTCGACGGCCCGGTGCGCGGCAACGGCAAGATCATCCAGGAGCTGGAGTCGTTCTTCCGGGGCGCCGGCTGGAACGTCATCAAGGTCATCTGGGGCCGCGACTGGGACCCGCTGCTCGCCCAGGACGTCGACGGCGTGCTGGTCAACCAGATGAACACCACCCCCGACGGGCAGTTCCAGACC
>DASVBJ010000187.1:0-22034 GCA_036375895.1 Actinomycetes bacterium
GTCGGCGCTGCTCGGCACCGCGTGGGGTCTGTCCGTCGTCGCCTACGGCTTCGTCGAGGGCGCGGCCCCCGAGCTGGTGTTCGCGTTCTTCCTGTACCGGTCCTTCCGGCTGCCCGTGGCCCTGCTCGCCGGCGGCGTCGCCGGCGCGTCGGCCGCCCTGCTCGACATCGTCTTCTACTACCCCAAGTGGTCGGGCGCCTGGCAGCTCACGTACACCGGGCTGCTCGTCGCGAGCTCGGCGGTCGTCGCCGGTCTGGGGGCCTGGCTGCTGGTGCGCGCACTCGCCCGTACCGGCGTGCTGGCGAGCTTCGCCGCCGGCCGGGAGCAGGCGCCGGTCTGACCTCCCCACCCCTCCTTCTTGATCAACTGGACTCCGACACACCGGTGATGCGGCGTGTCTGGTGAGCGAGCGTCCAAAGGATCATCGGCCGTGGCGCCGGTCGCGGTCGACGTCCGCGGCTGGGGCTGGCGCCACGCGGGGCGGCGCGCCTTCGCCCTGACAGGGGTGGACCTGCGCATCGAGGCCGGTGAGCGGGTGCTCCTGCTCGGGCCCTCGGGGTCGGGTAAGAGCACCCTGCTCGCCGGCCTGGCCGGGCTGCTGGACCCGGGTGACGCCGGCGAGCAGCTCGGCGAGCTGCTCCTCGACGGCGCACCCGCCCGGTCCAGCCGGGCCCGCGCCGGCCTGGTGATGCAGGACCCGGAGGCCGCGCTCGTGATGGCCCGCGCGGGCGACGACGTCGCCTTCGGCCTGGAGAACCGCGGGGTCGACCCGGCGCTGATCTGGCCACGGGTCGACGAGGCACTGGCGGCGGTCGGCTTCGCGCCGGGCCGGGACGCGGCCACCGGCGCCCTGTCCGGTGGCGAGCAGCAGCGCCTGGCCATCGCGGGCATCCTCGCCCTCCGCCCGGGCCTGCTGCTGCTCGACGAGGTCACCGCGAACCTCGACCCCGACGGCGCCGCGCTCGTACGCCGGGTGCTGGCCGAGGTCCTCGACTCCACCGGCGCGACCGCGGTCCTGGTCGAGCACCGGGTCGACGAGGTGGTCGACCTGGTCGACCGGGCTGTGGTGCTCGAGCCCGGCAGTGGCGTCGTCGCCGACGGCAGCCCGCAGGAGGTCTTCGGCCGGCACGGCGCCGACCTGGCGGCGCGCGGCGTGTGGGTGCCCGGCCGCCACCCCGTCGTACGCCGGGTGGCGGGCGGCCCGCCCGGACCGGCGCTGGTCGCCGGCGACTCGGTCGGCTTCCGCTACCCGGCCGCGTCTCGGGACGCCGTCGGGCCGACCGACGTGGCGCTGCACGCCGGGCAGGCGCTCGCCGTCACCGGCCCGAACGGCAGCGGCAAGTCGACGCTGGCCCTCATGCTGGCCGGCCTGCTGCGGCCCACGTCCGGACGGGTGCGAGCGGCCGCCGGCCTGGGACCGGCGGACCGGCCGCCGTGGCGGTGGCGGGCGCGCGACCTGGTGCGGGCGATGGGCACGGTGTTCCAGGACCCCGAGCACCAGTTCGTCACCGCGTCGGTGCGTGACGAGCTCATGCTCGGCCCGCGCCGGACGGGCAGCTCCGAGCGGGAGGCGGCGGCGCGGGCGGGCGAGCTCATGGACCGGCTGGGGCTCGCCCACCTGGCCGGCGCCAACCCCTTCACCCTCTCCGGCGGGGAGAAGCGGCGGCTGTCGGTGGCCACCGCGATCGCGACCGGGCCCGCGGTCGTCCTCGCCGACGAGCCGACGTTCGGGCAGGACTCGGTGACCTGGGCCACCCTGGCCGGGCTGCTCGCCGACCTGCGCGACGAGGGCCGGGCGCTCGCGCTCGTCACCCACGACCGGGCGTTCGTCGACGCCGTCGCCGACCGCGAGCTGGCGTTGGCCGGCACCCCGCTCGGCGTCCCGGCCGCCGACCCCGACACCTCCGGCGAGGTGGCCCGGTGAGCGTGCTCGTCCCGCTGGCCCCCGACCCGTCCGCGGCCCTGGCCCGGCGCAACCCGGTGGCCAAGCTGGCCGCCGCGCTGGCGGTGATGCTGGGCCTGGTCGTCAGCCTCGACCCGCTGACCCCCGCCCTGCTGCTCGGCCTCGAGCTGGCCGTGCTGCCCTTGACCGGGGTCCGCCTGCGCACCCTGGCCCGGCGTACCTGGCCGCTGCTCGTCGGCGTCGCGGGCGTGGCGGTCGTCAACCTGTTCGTCGTGCAGTCCGGAGATCCGCGGGTGCTGCTCGCCGTTGGGCCGTTCGACGTCACCGTCGGCGCCGCCGAGGCCGCGCTGGCGATCTCGCTGCGGCTGCTCGCGGTGGCCCTGCCGGGCATCCTCGTGCTCGCGTCCACCGACCCGATGGACCTCGCCGACGCGCTCGTGCAGCGGCTGCGGGTGTCGGCCCGGTTCGCCTACGGCGCGCTCGCCGCGCTGCGCCTGCTGCCGCTGCTGTCGGCGGACTGGCAGATGATCGCCCGGGCCCGACGGGCCCGCGGGCTCGACGCCGGGCGCAACCCGGTGGCCGTGCTGCGCCTCTTCGCCTCGCAGGTCGTGGCCGTCCTGGTGGCCGCGATCCGTCGCGGGGTGCGGCTCGCCACGGCGATGGAGGCGCGCGGCTTCGACACGGCCGGGCCCCGGTCGGTGGCGCGACCGCAGCCGATGCTGGCCGCGGACTGGCTGCTGGTGGCCGCCGCCGTGGTCGCCGTGGCGGGCGCCACCGCGATCTCGGTGGCGGTCGGCAGCTGGGCGCCGCTCTTCGGCTGAGCCCGCCGGGTCAGGGGCGCTTGCGCTGGTTGGCCAGGATCACCGCGATCGGTGGGATCACCAGCGCCACCGCCGACATGGCCACGGCCAGACCCGTCGAGAAGTGCCGCACCACCAGCCCCGACAGCAGGAACAGCGTGAGGCAGGTCCCCATCAGCACGAAGTAGGTGCGGCGCACGGCTGGCTCCCCGGCTCAGTCGGGCGGCACCGGAGGCGGGTCCGCGCGCCCGAGCACTCGCTCGGCCGTACGCCGGGCGGCAGCGGTCGCGGCCGGGCTGGGGCCGAGCAGGGCGGCCAGCAGCCGGGTCGCGGCCCGGCCGACGACCCGGGCGGCCGGCGCGGGCAGCAGGGGCCGCGACGCGAGCAGGCCGGACAGCTCGGGCGGCAGGGTGGCGGCCGCCGCGGCCGCCAGCACCCGGTAGGGCGGCCGCATCCCCCGCGGCAGCGGCGGGTCGAGCAGGAACGTGTGCGCCGCCGCGATCTCGGCCGTCCGGGCCAGCCGCGGCCGGTAGTGCCGGTAGGCGGCCGCGAGCTCGTCCGCCGACCGCGGCACGTTGGCGGCGCCCAGCCGGTCCCCGACCACCGCGGTCTCGGCCAGGTAGGCGTCCAGGTCGAAGGGCGTGCGGCCGTAGCTGCGGACCGCCTCGGCCAGCGAGTCGACCAGGGCGAGGTGCACCCAGCCCAGCAGCTCGGGGTCGTCGGCCGAGTAGGGCTCGCCGGACGGGGCCGTGCCGCGCACCGGTGCGTGCGCCCGGCGTACCCGCGCGCAGGCCTCCTCGGCCTGGGCGCTGCTGCCGAACGTCGTGACCGTCACGAAGGCCGCCGTGCGCTGCAGGCGTCCCGTCGGGTCCTCGCGGTAGAGCGAGTGCTGGTCGAAGCCGGCCAGCACCGTCGGGTGCATCGCCTGCACCAGCAGCGCCCGGATGCCGCCGACGAGGGTCGCCGCGTCGGCATGCACCCGCCAGGTCGTGGAGCCGGGGCCGAACCACCCGTCGTCACCGGGCTCGGCGATCGCCTGCACCCACGGCGCGGCACCGTCGGGGCGGCCCGTGAGCAGAGTGCGCACGGCCGCCCGCGGCGAGCCGACCCGCAGCGTGGGGCGGCGCAGCTCGAACACGGCTCCTCCTCCGACGGGGGACGCCCGTCCTCCTGCCCCGGCCACGGCTCCTCACGCCCCAGCCTGCCACGGCGTGCGGCGTCGGCCGGGCGCGGCGAGCGCCGTACGCCGGGTGCGGCCGGCGGCTACCGCCACTCCGGGGCGTCGGCGCCCCACCCGGTGGGACCGTGCGGCCACCCGAGCGGTCGCCCCGCGAGCACGCCCGGGGGCGTGACGAGGGTGACGCGTCCGGCGGGGGACGGCAGCTCGGTGAGCCAGCCGGCCGGGTCGGCCTCCTCCACCGGCCCGGCGGCCCGCGGCCGGTCGAGCAGCCACCGCGCGGTGCGGGCCAGCGCCAGCCGGCCGTGAAGGGCCCGGCCCTCGGTGTGCCGCCCGGCCAGGCCCCGCAGCGCCGCGGCCGCGACGAGGTAGCCGGTGGCGTGGTCGAGCGCCTGCGCGGGCAGCACCCCGGGACGGCCGCCCTCCCCGGTCAGGGCGGCGATGCCTGTGGCGGCCTGCACGATGCTGTCGAAGCCGCGCCGGCCGGCCCACGGCCCGACATGACCCCACGCGGAGAGCGTCACCGTCACCAGCCCGGGGTGCCGCGCCGCCGCCTCGGCGGGGTCGAGGCCGAGCCCGGCGAGGGCGCCCGGCCGGTACCCCTGGACCAGCACGTCCGCGCCGGCCAGGAGCCCGTCGAAGGTCGCCCGGTCGCGGCGATCGCGCAGGTCCAGCAGCGTCGACCGCTTGCCCGGCCCGGCCTCCAGGGCCTGCAGCGGGATCTCCGGCATGGCCGGGCTGTCGACCCGCAGCACGTCGGCGCCCAGCGCGGCCAGCATGCGGGTGCCGACCGGGCCGGCGATGACCCGGGTGAGGTCCAGCACGCGCAGACCGGCGGCCGGCGGGCCGCCACGCTCGAGCGGCGGCAGAGCTGCCGGGGCGTGACCGGGCCCCGGGTCCAGGTCGAGCAGCGGCAGCTCGCCGAGCGCCCGCCCCTGCGGGTGGGCCTGCCACTGCTCCGGCGAGCGCATCGCGGCCGCGACCCCGCCGGCGGCGACGACGGCCGCCTCGAGCTCCTCCGCGGACCAGCTCCGGGCCCGCGCCCGGACCTGCTCGGCGCCACCGCCGCCGCCCAGCACGCCGAGCAGGGCCTCCCGGTGGTGCGGGTAGTTCGCGTGCGTGCGCACCCAGCCGTCGGCCGTCTCGAGGAACGCCGACAGCGGGTCGAACGGGTCGCCGGGCGAGGCGCCGTCGACTCGCAGCAGCCGCTCGCTGCGCACCGCCCACGCCACGTGCGCCGCATCGACCGCCACGGGCACGCGCCCGCCGCCGCGGGCCTCGAGCAGCTCGCCGGCCGCCAGCAGCATGGCGCCGACCGAGGCCACCGCCAGCTCGCCGCTCGGCAGCGGTCCGGGCAGCGGCCGCTCGGGTCCCTGGGTCGTGAGCAGGTCCAGCCTCGACGGGTCGCCGCCGAGGGCCCGCCACACGTCGTACAGGCCCGATCCGGTCACGAGCCGGAGTCTGCCGTACGCCGGTCCCGCCCGCCCTCGACCGGGCAGGGACCAGGCAGGGACCGGGCGGCACGGGCAGGCCACGGAGGATCCACCGCCCCCTAGCCGGCAGATCCTCCGCAGCCCTTGCCGGAGACGGCCGCGGGCCGCGCTCCGGTCAGCCCTGCATCCGCGACATGGCGAGGGTGACCAGGGAGATCAGCGCCTGCTTCGTCGCCGGGCGCGAGCGCGCGTCGGTGTAGAAGACGGGCGTCTCGGGCCGTACGGCGAGCGCCTCGCGCACATCGTCGAGCGAGTGCTTGGCCACCCCGTCGAAGCAGTTGACCGCCAGCACGAACGGGATCTGCCGCGCCTCGAAGTAGTCGACCGCGTCGAAGCAGGCCTCGAGCCGCTCGGTGTCGACCAGCACCACCGCGCCGATCGCGCCCTTGACCAGGTCGTCCCACATGAAGTGGAACCGGTCCTGGCCGGGCGTGCCGAACAGGTACAGCCACAGGTCGCCGGGCAGCGCGATGCGCCCGAAGTCCATGGCGACGGTCGTCGAGGTCTTGCGGTCCGACACACCGCCGGCGTCGTCGACGCCCACGCTGTGCTCGGTCATCGCGGCCTCGGTGGACAGCGGCTCGATGTCGGAGATGGACCCGATGAAGGTCGTCTTGCCGACGGCGAAGCCACCCGCCACGACGATCTTGACGGTGACCGGCGCGGCCGGCGCACTCCCCATCGGCGCCTGCGGCGCGGGAGGCGCAGCGACGTCAGAGCGAGGAAATGCCATTGAGAACACTCTCCAAGACCTTGAGGTTGGCGGCGGGGGTCTGGGCTTGCGGGGTGCCGGTGTGCACGACGATGAGACCGTCGTCGGCCAGGTCGCCCACCAGGACCCGGATCACCCCGAGGGGCAGCCCCAGGTGGGCGGACAGCTCGGCGACCGACAGGATCCCGTCGCCGACGAGGTGCAGGATCTTCTTGCGCTCCGGCGTCTCCGTGGGGCTCTCGGGCACGTCCCCGACCGCGCGCACGAGCGCCTCGAGCGGCAGGTCACGCCGCGCGGCGCGGGTGCGTCCGCGGGTCAGCGTGTAGGGCCGGACCGCGCGGGTCTCCTCGGCGTACTCGTCCTCGCCGTCGTTGATAGGGCTGGCCACGGCGTCCTACCCGTCCACACCGGCGGGGCGGGGCACGCCACCGACCGGCAGCCGCGACCGCATCTCGGTCACGAGCTGCGGAGTCATCGTGGACTCGGCCCGGCTCACCAGCAGGGTCATCTCGTAGCCGACCATGCCGACATCGCAGGTCGCGTCCGCCGCCACGGCGAGGACGGAACCGTCGCTGATGCTCGTCGTGAAGAGGAACAGGCTGTCCATCTCCACGATCGACTGGCGGACCTCGCCGGCCTGCAGCTGGCGGGCGGCACCGCGCGTCAGGCTGGACAGACCCGAGACGATCGCCGCGAGCTGGTCACCCTGCGTCCGATCGAGCTCGTCGGACATGGCCATGAGCAGGCCGTCGGCAGACACCACCAGGGTGTGCTGCACGCCGGGCACGCTCTTGACGAAGTTGCCGAGCAGCCAGCTGAAGTTGGCGGCCTCGGTGCTCAGAGTGGTCACGACTTTTCGTTCCTCCGCTCGCGATCAGCTGTTGGTGTCGGGGGTGGTCTGGGGCGTGGTGCGCCCGCGCTCCACGCCGGCCCGGAAGCCGGAGAGCATGCCGCGGACCTCGACCGCGGAGCGGGTGCGCTGGGTGGTGCTCGCGACGTCCGCCGGGGCGGGCGTCGACGGGGTGGGGGCGGCGGAGCTCTTCGGCGTACGCCGAGCGAGGCCCTCGGCCACCGGCCGCGGGGTGACTGCCTGCGGCGCGTACGACGGCTCGTAGAGCCCCCGCAGCTCAGAAAGCGCGGTGGAGTGCATCTGGGCGTCGGCGGCGAGCCGGTCCAGGTCCCGCGGCTGGGTCGGCATGGACGGCATGGACGGCATGGACGGCACCGACGACACGGACGGCACGGGCGGCACGGGCTCGGCCGGTGCCGGCGCCGCGTGCGGACGCGGAGCCGGGCCGGTGGCGCGCGCAGCCGGGCCCGCCGCGGCGGGCGCGGGTGCCGATGCGGGGGTCGCGACGAACGGCACCGCGGAGGACGGCGCAGGCGGGGCGGACGGAGCCGGCGGCTGCTCAGCCGGTCCGGGGACGACGACGGGCGGGGCGGCGGGCGGCGCCAGCCGGGCCTCGGGCGCGGGCAGCACCGGGCGCGCCTCGGCCCGGGAGGTCATCGGGCGGCCGGGGAGGATGTCGACCGCGGGAGCGAACGCGAACCCCGGCATTGCTGGCCGGGCTTCCGGCCGGGCCTCCGGCGCGGGCACGGGCGCGTGGACCGCGGCCTGCTTTGCCGGCTCGGCCTGCTTTGCCGGCTCGGTCTGCATTGCCTGCTCCGCCGGCTCGGCCGGCTCGGTGACCACGTCCGCCATCGTTGCGGCGGCGGGTGCCGGGTCGGCGTACTCCGGTCCGGCCTCGGCCTCGCGGGCCGCGACCGCGGCCGGCTGCAGCACGCGCACGGACTCGACGTCCTCGTCCTCGACCGTGAGCTGATCGGCCGCTACGGGCTCGGCCGTCACGGGCTCCGGCCCGCCCTGGCCGCGGCGGGGCAGCAGGCGCCGACGGCGCGCAGACGGGCCGGCCGGCTGGTCGAGGACCGCGGCGGCAGAAGTGCCGACGGCCTCGTCCTCGGTCTCCCCGGCGGCCGGCTCATCCTCGACGACGTCGACGGGCACGAGCGCCGGCTCGGCCACGGACACGTCGGGCGCCGAGACCGCGACAGGCGGCTCGGCCGCCGGCACGGTGCTGTCGACGGACGGGCGGTCCATGTTCATGAAGACGTCGTCCGGCAGGGCGACGGTGACGACCGTGCCCGCGGCGCGGCCGCGCCTCAGGGTGACCGTGGCGCCCAGGCGCTGCGCCAGCCGGCCGACCACGAAGAGGCCCAGCCGCTGGGAGACCGCGATCTCGGCGACCGGCGGCTCGGCGATCTTGCGGTTGGCCTCCGCGATCTCCTCGTCGCTCATGCCGAGGCCGTAGTCGGTGATCGTCAGGTCGACGCCGTTGCCGGTGAGAGCCGCGGAGACGACCACGCGGGTGTCCGGGTTGGAGAAGTGGGTGGCGTTCTCCAGCAGCTCGGCGAGCAGGTGTGCCGTCGTGAGTGCCAGCCGGCCGGAGACGTCGGGGTCCTGCGGCAGCGAGAGGTCGACGCGGTCGAAGGCCTCGATCTCGCTGACGGCGGTGCGGATCACGTCGGAGAGCGGCAGCGGGTTGCGCAGCCGGCGCGTCGCGTCGATGCCGGCGAGGACCAGCAGGCTCTCGGCGTTGCGGCGCATCCGGGTCGCCAGGTGGTCGAGCTTGAAGAGGTTCTCGAGGACGTCCGGGTCCTCCTCGCGCGCCTCCATCTGGTCGATCTGGGAGAGCTGGCGGCCGAGCAGCACCTGGTTGCGGCGCGCCACGTTCACGAACATCTCGGCGATGCTCGCGCGCAACGCGGCCTGCTCCTGGGCCACCCGCACCGTGACGTCGTTGACCGTGTTGAACGCCTCGGCCAGCTGGCCGATCTCGTCGCGGGACTCGATCGGGATCGGCTCGATCTCGACGCCCGGGCCCTCTCCCGGGGTCTGCATCCGCTCGACCATCTTCGGCAGCTCGTCGCCGACCAGGGCCGCCGCCACGGTGAGCCGGCGCAGCGGCCGGACCATCCGGCGGGCCAGCGCGACGGTGACGATGACGGCGAGGCCCAGCCCGAGCAGCGCCACGAACACGTTGAGCGCTGCCTTGCGCCGGGCGTCACCCGCGGCGTCCCCGGCCATCGCCGCGATCTGCTTCACGATGCTCGCCTCGAACCGCGAGAGCGCGTCGAGACGGCCGGTCGAGGCGGTCGCCCAGGCGGCGGCCGCGGAGGGCGGCACCGGCTTCCCGAGGAGCAGGTCGGCGGCCTGCCGGCGCGCCTCCTCGACCCCGAAGATGTTCGACCGCGCCATCGTGGCCGACAGCGCCTTGCTCTGGTCGGCGGAGGCCAGCCTGCGGAACGTGTCGAGCTGGCCGTTCTGCTCCGCGACGTACCCGGACAGCGTCACGAAGTCGTCGCGACCGATCCGGTCGAGCCGCAGCGCCTTGCCGAGCACGTCGCGCTCCTTGGCGCCGGCCTCGATCAGCGACGACAGGGCCTGGTAGGCGCGCAGCTCCTGGGCCAGGTCGGAGTCGCCCGCCGACTCCGCCACGAGTCCGGGCAACGACAGGTCGGTGGCGATGACCCGGTCGTAGTAGCCCTCGACCTCGGTCTCGAAGTAGCGGGTCGAGTCGACCGACTCACGCACTGCGCGGAGGCCGTCGTGCTGTCGGGACGCCGTGACGACCGCCTCGGCGACCTCCGGCGACACCTTGTCCACCGGGGAGTCGGCGATGACGGTCCGCAGCCGACCGAGGCCACCGTCGACCTTGGTCCGGATGCCCATCATGGCCGCGCGGTCCTGCGGGTTGCGGGTGGACAGGTAGCGCATCGTCGCGCTGCGCTCGGCCTGGAAGCCGTGGACGAGCAGGTTGAGCTGGGCGGAGGCCTCCGTGAGCGTGCGCACCCGCTCGGCCTGCCGGGCCGCGGAGACGCCCTGGAGGACCAGCGCCCCGGTCACGGCGAGCAGGAAGGCCATGGGGACGGCGATGATCCCAAGGAGCTTTGTGCGGACCCCGACATTACGGAGCATGTGGACCTTCCCACTCGGAACGACGGAACCACTGCGAACGTGAACGATCCGTGGCGCGACCAGTCCTTGATCGGCGGCTCTTTGACATTCCTTGAGACAGGCGCTTTGACATTCCTTGAGATGCTGAAGGGGTGATCGCGCGCCACGACGTCGTCGTCCTCGCCGGGGGCCGGGCCACCCGCATGGGCGGTGTCGACAAGGTGACAGTCACCCTCGCCGGCCGGTCCGCCCTCGATCGTGTCCTCGACGCGGTGCGTGGCGACGACACGACCGCCCGCGTCGTGGTCGTCGGACCCCGCCGGACGACGCGGGAGCAGGTCACGTGGTGCCGCGAGTCGCCCCCAGGGGGCGGTCCGTTGGCGGCGGTGGCGGCCGCCCTGCCGCACACCGACGCCGACACGGTGCTGGTGGTCGCGGGCGACATGCCGCGGGTCGGCGCGGCCCTCGGCCCGCTGCTCGCGGCGCTCGCCGCGGACCCGGCCGTCGAGGTGGCGACGCTGCGCGACGACACCGGGCGCACCCAACCGCTGGCGGCGGCCTACCGTCGGGAGACGCTGGTACGCCGGGTGGCCGAGGTGGGCAACCCGGCGGGCCGGCCGGCCCGGCTGCTGCTCGACGGGGTGGTCCGGGCCGAGGTCACGGTCGACGGGGCCGGTGACGACTGCGACACGTGGGACGACGTACGACGCCTGGACGAGGAGCTGAGCCGTGATCGATGAGTGGACCGAGGCCCTGGCGCGCGAGCTCGGGGTCGACCTGTCCGTCGACGTGCGTGGGCTGCTCGACCTGGCCCGCGACGCCGCCCACAGCGTCGACCGCCCGGCGGCACCGATCACCACGTTCCTCGTGGGCTACGCGGCCGCGCAGCGCGGCGGTGGGGCGGACGCGGTGGCGCAGGCGTCCCGTCAGGCCCGCGAGCTGGCACTGGGCTGGGAGCCGGTCACCTGACCCGCCGAGTCACGGACGCTCCCGTGGGGTGAACCGCCGTCCTCCGGTGGCCGGAACACCCCGCAGCCTGGTCTCGCCCCGGCCTTTCTAGGCTGGGCCGACATGAAAGCGATCACCATCCCCACGCCCGGCGGACCCGACGTACTCACCTGGGCGGACGTCCCGGACGCCGAGCCGGGTCCCGGGGAGGTGCTCGTCGAGGTGGCCGCCAGCGCCGTGAACCGGGCCGACCTGCTGCAGCGGCAGGGGCACTACGACCCTCCGCCCGGCGCGTCGCCCTACCTGGGCCTGGAGTGCTCGGGTCGCGTCGCGGCGCTCGGGCCCGACCTGCCCGAGGGACATGGCTGGTCGGTCGGCGACGAGGTGTGCGCGCTGCTGTCCGGCGGTGGCTATGCCGAGCGCGTCGCCGTGCCGGTCGGGCAGGTGCTGCCGGTGCCGACGGGGCTGACGCTCGTCGAGGCGGCGGCGCTGCCCGAGGTCGTCTGCACCGTGTGGTCGAACGTGTTCATGCTGGCCGGACTGCAGCCCGACGAGACGTTGCTCGTCCACGGCGGCGCCTCGGGCATCGGGACGATGGCGATCCAACTGGCCCGCAGCGTGGGCGCGCAGGTCTTCGTGACCGCCGGCTCGCAGGAGAAGCTGGAGGCCTGCCGGGCGCTCGGTGCCTCGGTGACCATCAACTACCGCGACGACGACTTCGTGGCGGCGGTGCGCGACGCGACCGGCGGCCGCGGTGTCGACGTCGTCCTCGACAACATGGGTGCGAAGTACCTCGCGCGCAACGTCGACGCGCTGGCCGTCAACGGTCGGCTGGTGGTGATCGGCCTGCAGGGCGGGACCCGGGCCGAGCTCGATCTGGGAACGCTGCTCGCCAAGCGCGCAGCCGTGCTCGCCACCGTGCTGCGCGCCCGTCCGCCGGGCGAGAAGGCCACGATCGTTGCCTCGGTGCGCGAGCACGTCTGGCCGCTGTTCGAGGCAGGCGAGGTGCGGCCGGTGGTGCACCGGGTGCTGCCGATGACCGAGGCGGGCCGCGCGCACGAGATCGTCGAGGCCAGCGAGCACATCGGCAAGGTCCTCCTCGCCCTGGAGTAGGCGGCCACGCCTCCCCTCCACTGCGGTGTCGCTGGTCACACCGGGCGCCGTCGACGTGTCGCAGCC
This sequence comes from Actinomycetes bacterium, assembly GCA_036375895.1. Taxonomy (GTDB): domain Bacteria; phylum Actinomycetota; class Actinomycetes; order JACCUZ01; family JACCUZ01; genus DASVBJ01. The sequence goes on from DASVBJ010000187.1 coordinate 12,168, forward strand.
GTCGACACCGGCAAGGCTTGAAGGACCCGCTTTGCACCCGTCCCGTTCATGAGGAGGCTTGTGCTCACGTCGTCCTGGCTCACTTCGTCCTGGACGCAGACCTTGTCCGCCCTCGCCACGGCAGTCGTGTTCGCGCTGCTGGTCGGCTGGACAGGGGGGCTCGTCACGAGGCGGCTTGCCAGATCCGGTCGTTCACCGTTCTGGTCCCAGCTGCACGCGCGGTGTCACCGCCCCTGGCAGGCGACCCTCCTCGCGGTGTCCCTGCTTGCCGTGCTACCCGGGGCCGCGCTGGCCGACCGGGCCTATGCGGTACTGCGGCAGCTGCTGCTGGTCGCATGCATCGCGGCCGCGTCGTGGCTCGTGACGAAGCTGTTGTTCCTCCTCGAGGACCTCGCGCTGTCCCACGTCCGGGTCGACGTCGCGAACAACCGGCGCGCCCGCAAGGTCCGCACCCAGCTGGCGGCGGTGCGCCGGCTGACCGCCGTCGTCGTCACCGTCGTCGCCGTCGCCGCGATCCTGATGACATTCAGCGGGCTGCGCGCCTACGGCGCCTCCGTCCTCGCCTCCGCCGGCGTGGCGGGGATCATTGCCGGCCTCGCCGCACAGACCACGCTGGCGAACCTGTTCGCAGGACTGCAGCTCGTGTTCACCGACGCGCTGCGCATCGACGACGTCGTGGTGGTCGAGGGCGAGTGGGGCCGGGTCGAGGAGCTCACCCTCACCTACGTCGTCGTGCACATCTGGGACGAACGGCGGCTCGTGCTGCCGGCCACCTACTTCACCACCACGCCGTTCCAGAACTGGACCCGCTCGGAGTCCCGCGTGCTCGGCGCGGTCGAGCTGCACCTGGACCCTGCAGCCGACGTGTCGGCGCTGCGCGAGCGGGCTCGGCAGGTGATCGACGCGAGCGGGCTGTGGGACCGTCGCGACTGGGCGCTGCAGGTGACCGACATGACCGAGCGCACCATCACGGTGCGGGTGCTGGCCTCGGCCCTGGACGCACCGTCCGCGTGGGACCTGCGCTGCGAGATCAGGGAGGCACTCGTCGCCTACCTGCGGCACGAGCAGCCCGATGCCCTGCCGCGGCTACGCACCCAGCCGGAGCACGCCGGCACGCTCGCCCGGCTCGACTGACCGCCTCGCCAGCGACCTTCTGGCGCGACACGTCGGCAACCAGGGGCGGTCCGCGTCGGCTCACGCGAGACCCCGCGAGCGACCTTGTCGTACGACACGCCGGTGTGTCGTCGCAACAAGGTCGCTGGTGATCTTCTGATGGTTCCCGCGACGGCGCCCCCGATCGCCACGCCGGGAAGATCCTTGCCTACCCGATAGATACTCGGTATACATACCCCGTATCCATACGAGGAACGGGGACCGGATGTCGATCCGTCAGGGTCTGCTGGCGCTGCTCGAGCAGGGGCCGATGTACGGCTACCAGCTGCGCGCCGAGTTCGAGTCGCGCACCGGGGCGACCTGGCCGCTGAACGTCGGGCAGGTCTACACGACGCTGGCCCGGCTGGAGCGGGACGGGCTGGTGGAGCCGGCCGGCCAGGACGACGAGGGCCACGCCTTCTACCGCATCACCGACACCGGCCGGGACGAGGTCGCGAGCTGGTTCGCCACCCCGGTGAGCCGCACGACTCCACCTCGGGACGAGCTGGCCATCAAGCTGGCGATGGCGGTCACGGTGCCGGGCATCGACGTACGGGCCGTGGTGCAGAGCCAGCGCACTGCCACGGTCCGCGCCCTGCAGGACTACACCCGGCTCAAGGCGCGCGCGGCGGGCGACGTGTCACCCGCGCCGCAGGACCTCGCCTGGTTGCTCGTCCTCGACTCGTTGATCTTCGCCGCGGAGGCCGAGATCCGCTGGCTCGACCACTGCGAGTCCCGGCTGGCCCGGGCGGCGGCCGAACGGCCGCACAGCCGCACCGTCAAGAACACCGACAACGACACCGCACCGGCGGACAAGGGGGCCCGGCGATGACACCGATCCTGCAGATGACGGCCGTGACCCGCGTGCACGGCACGGGCGACACCGCCGTGCACGCCCTCCGCGGTGTGAGCCTCGAGGTGACCGCCGGCGAGCTGGTCGCGGTCATGGGTCCCTCCGGCTCGGGCAAGTCGACCCTGCTCACCCTGGCCGGCGGCCTGGACTCGCCCACCAACGGCACGGTGGCCGTCGAGGGCACCGGGCTCGCCGGCCTGGGCCGCAAGCGGCTCGCCGCGCTGCGCCGCCGGTCCGTCGGCTACGTCTTCCAGGACTTCAACCTGATCCCGGCGCTCACCGCGGCCGAGAACGTCGCCCTGCCCCGAGAGCTGGACGGCATGCCGGCGCGGGCCGCTCGCCGGCTCGCGCTCGCCGCGCTCGAGGAGGTCGGCATCGCCGAGCTGGCCGACCGCTTCCCCGACGACATGTCCGGCGGCCAGCAGCAGCGGGTGGCCATCGCGCGGGCCGTGGTGGGCGACCGCCGGCTGATCCTCGCGGACGAGCCGACCGGAGCGCTCGACACCGAGACCGGCGAGCAGGTGCTGCGGCTGCTCCGCGCCCGCTGCGACGCGGGCGCGGCCGGGGTGCTCGTCACGCACGAGGCCCGGCACGCCGCCTGGGCGGACCGGGTGGTCTTCCTGCGCGACGGGCTGATGGTGGACGAAACCGGCCAGGCTCCCCGAGCCGAGTCGCTGCTGGGCGAGGCGGCCCGATGACGGCACGGGGCTGGCGTTCCGCCCTGCGCATCGCCCGCCGGGACGCCCGGCGGTCGCGCGGCCGCAGCGCATTGATCGTGGCGATGATCGCCCTGCCCGTCCTCGGCATGTCCGCCGCGGACGTGCTGGCCCGCTCCGCCCAGCTCGAGCCGCAGGAGCGGGTCAGCCGCGAGCTCGGCAGCACCCAGGCCCGGCTGCAGGGCGCAGCCGGCAGGGTGATGCAGCCGCCGGACCTGTCCAACGGCGGCTGGTCCTCCGAGGGCGCCGAGACGTTCACCGACCCCCGGACCGTGGCGCCCGCCGGCTACCGCGTCCTCACCCGCCGCAGCGCCGGCGTGATCACCAAGACCCGGTCCGGTCGCGGCGAGGTCGGGCTGACCGAGGTGGACGTGGCCGACGCCGCCTTTGCCGGGATGTACGCCGTGCAGGCCGGCCGCGGTCCGCACACCGGGACCGAGGTGGCCGTCACCCCGCGCCTGCTGGACCACCTCGGCGTCGCGGTCGGCGACACCGTCGACCTCGTCCAGCCGAGCCGGACCGTGCGCGTCGTCGGAGTCGTCCGAGAGGTCGGCGCACCCGGCGAGCAGCAGTTCTGGGCCCTGCCGGGGACGCTGCTGCCCCAGGCGGGTGACCGCGTGTTCGAGGCGGAGGTCTTCCTCGCCGGCGACCGCCCAGTCACCTGGGACGACGTGCTCGCGCTCAACGAGAAGGGGGTCGCGGTCCAGTCCCGTGCAGTGCTGCTGAACCCGCCGCCGCGCTCCGCCGTCCCGTGGTACCGCCAGGGCATGGATGGGGGCCGGGGCGGCGAGCAGACCGTCTTCCTGGTGCTCGGTGGGACTCTGGTCGTCGTCCTCGCCGGCCTGGAGGTCGCGCTGCTGGCCGGCGCCGCGTTCGCCGTCGGGGCGCGACGGCAGACCCGGTCGCTCGCCGTGCTGGCTGCGGTAGGCGCCGATCGAGGACACGTGCGCCGGGTGGTGCTCGGCGGCGGCGTGGTACTCGGCGCCGTGGGATCGGTCACCGGACTGGGCGTCGGGCTGCTGCTCGCCGCGGTGGCCATGCCGCCGCTCGAGCGGTACGCCTCCGCGGAGTTCGGCCACTTCGACGTGCACGTCCTGGACCTCCTCGGGATTGCCGCGATCGGGCTGCTCACCGGAGTGCTGGCCGCCGTGCTGCCGGCGCGAGCGGCCGCCCGGCAGGACCCAGTGGCGGCGCTGGCCGGGCGACGCGGCCAGGTGCGTACGCCACGCAGGGTGCCGGTCATCGGGCTCGCCCTCGCCGTCGTCGGCGTGGCCATCGCCGCGCTGGGCAGCAGCCTGGCCCTCACCCAGGCCACCGGGATCAACCCCGTGCACGGCGGGCAGGCGAGCCTGGTCGCGGGCCTGATCGCGGGCGGCGCGGCGCTGGCCCAGATCGGGCTCATCGTGTGCAGCCCGGCGCTGGTCGGGCTCGCGGCCCGGTGGTCGCGGCGGCTGCCGCTGCCCGCGCGGCTGGCCATGCGCGACGCGGCGCGACACCGCGGCCGCAGCGCGCCTGCCGTCGCCGCGGTGCTCACGGCGGTCACCGGCAGCGTCGCCATCTCCCTCTACGTCGCCGCGCTGGACCAGCACGACCGTCAGCTGTACACGCCCCAGGGACCGGTCGGCTCCGCGAGCGTCCAGCTGGTGCAGTACGTCGGCGACGACGGGGGCGAGCAGCCCGACGCGGTCGACGCCGACCGGGTCCTCGCGGCCCTGCGGCCCGCGCTGCCCGCGTTCGACGCCCGCGTCGTTCGCACCGCCTTGTCCTGCTTCGAGGGACACGCACCATCCGGCTGCCGCACCGCCGAGCTCGTCGTGCCCACCGCGAACGAGTGCCCGCTGTCGTCGCTCGACCGCGAGCCGACGCCCGCCGAGCTGGCGAGTACGAAGAAGGACTGGCGGTGCGCCGAGCGCGAGGCCGTCGGCAGCAGCCTGCCCGGGACGCCGGTCGGAACGGCGGAGGACCTGGCCCTGCTGACGGGGCCGCTCCCGGCCGAGGCCGCGCGCACCCTCGCGGCCGGCGGTGTCGTCGTCTTCGACCGGCGGCTCCTTGCCGGGGGGAAGGCGCTCTTCGACGTCGTGCCGAGGGCCGAGGCCCTCGCCGCGGCCGACGAGGAACGCGAGCCCAGGGCCAACCGGTTCGAGCTGCCCGCGGCCCTCGCCACGCCGAGACCCGGCGTGCCAGGTGTCGTCTACAGCGAGGGAGCAGCCCGCACCATGGGCCTCAGCGTCGAGGCGGGCGCGCTGATGATGCGGTTCGACCGGCTGCCGACCCGCGACCAGGAGGACGCGGCCCTGGCCGCGTTGGCCGCCGCCGGCATCGACGCCGGCTTCCACGTCGAGCGGGGCTACGTCAGCGACTACGGGCTCGGGCTGCTGGCCCTCGTGATCGGCGCCGCCGTCGTGACGCTGGGCGCCGCCGGCATCGCGACCGGGCTGGCACAGGCCGACTCGCGGGCCGACCACGCAACCCTCGCGGCGGTCGGCGCCACGCCACGGCTGCGCCGCACCCTGGCGGCCGCGCAGGCACTGTCCATCGCCGGGCTCGGCACCGGGCTCGGGATCCTGGCCGGCTTCGTCCCCGCGGTGGCGTTCATCGGGGCGCTGCCGCGGTACGACCTCGTCGTACCGTGGCTCACCCTCGCCGAGGTGCTCGTCGGGATCCCGCTGGTGGCAGCGACCTGCGCCTGGCTCTTCACCCGATCCCGGGCGCCGCTCGAGCGGAGGATCGTGTGAGGGCGGACGACGTACGCCGGGAGCGGCGGGCCGCTCGGCGGCGCACCCTGCGCCTGGTCACCGAGCGGCGGCTCGCCCGTGAGGGCGCGGCCGTCGCCGGCCCCCGCTCGGCCCAGGCGTCGATGACGGGCACCGACCGGCTGCCGACCGACTCGTAGAGGGCGAGCGCGCCGGTCACGTCAGCCGCACCCCCGGAGGGTGCCCAGGCCACCGGTGGTGGTCCACCGGTTTGACGCGTGGGTAAGGATGGGCCCATGAGCGAGCAGGACGAGCGAGCCCCGGGCAACGGCGGCAACGACGGCAACGGCGATGAGCACCGGATCGTCGTGGTCGGCCCGACCGGCATGGCCGTGGGCGGCGGCGAGGAGGACGGCGAGGAGCGCTCCATCACCGACCTGGTCGACCAGCCGGCGAAGGTCATGCGGATCGGCAGCATGATCAAGCAGCTGCTCGAGGAGGTCCGCAACTCCCAGCTCGACGAGAAGAGCCGGGCGCGGCTCAAGGAGATCCACACCCGGTCCATCAAGGAGCTGGAGCAGGGGCTCGCGCCGGAGCTGATCGAGGAGCTCGAGCGGATCTCGCTGCCGTTCACGGACACCGAGGTGCCCAGCGAGGCGGAGCTGCGGGTGGCCCAGGCCCAGCTCGTCGGCTGGCTGGAGGGGCTGTTCCACGGCATCCAGACCGCGCTGTTCGCCCAGCAGATGGCCGCCCGCGCGCAGTTCGAGGAGATCCGGCGCCGGGCGCTGCCGAGCGGGCTGCCGGTGCCCGGCATGGAGCAGGGCGAGCAGGCGCAGCCGCCCGGCACGCACGGCACCGGCCAGTACCTGTAGCCGCTTTTCCATGATCGTGAGGACTTTCCCGGGCCGCTCCCCGGGAAAGTCCTCACGATCATGGTGGTGGGAGCAGGGTGACCCGGCCTGTGCACAGGGCCGCCTGTTGACAGGGCGATTCCCGTCATCGTTGGCGGATGATCGACTCGGACTCCGGGCCCTGGTGGCTGGACGTCGCCACGTGCCGGTCACTCGTTGGCGCCGGCTGGAGCGAGGACGCGATCGACTGGCGGGTCTCGACCGGCCGCTGGCAGCGCCCCGTCCGGGGCGTCGTCACGCGCACGTCGGGTGAGTTGACGCAGGACCAGCGACGTGTTGTCGGACTGCTGTACGGCGGCGACGGCGCGATGCTCAGCCATGGCTCGGCGGGGGCCTTGTTCTCACTCTGCCCCGAGCCGGCCCAGGTCCAGGTGACGACGGCGCACGGACCGCACGTCCGATCCAACGACCTCGTCTCGGTGCACCAGTCTCTGCGGCCGACCGAGCCGTGGCTCATCGAGGACATGCTGGTCACACCCCCCGCCCGGACCGCCATCGACCTCGCGCTCGACTTGACGGACCTCGACGCGGTGCACGCCGTGCTGGGTCGGTCCGTCCAGCGGCGTCTCGCGACGCCCGAGCAGCTCAGCCATGAGCTCGCCATGGCCCCCAAGCGGGGCTCCATGCTGCCGCGCGTCGCGCTGGAACAGGTGACAGCCGGGGCGCACGCCGCATCTGAGGCGCGGTTCCTGCGGCTCGTTCGCCGAGGAGGACTCCCGGAGCCCGAGCTGAATGCGCCCGTCGTGACCGCCGACGGGGTGAAGTTCGTGGACGCGCTGTGGCGCCAACTGGGCAAGGGGGCCGAGATCGACGGCCGGCCCTACCACTTCGAGCCGCGGGCGTGGGCCGCCGACCTCGTCCGGCAGAACGCGCTCGCCTGCTGCGGGATCACCCTGCTCCGGATCCTGGCCAGCCGGCTGTGGACCGACGAGCGCGCCGTGCTCGCCGAGCTGACCGCGTTCCTTCTCGGCTGACCCCGTCTCCTCCGTGGCTTCGATCGAGCCGGCACCCCGACTCTCCATGATCGTGAGGACTTTCCCGGGGTGCGACCCGGGAAAGTCCTCACGATCATGGAAATAGGGGCGGGAGGGCCCAAGCGGACGCGGCTACAGATCGAAGAGGCGCTCGAGCTCTCGGGCGACGCCGTCGTCCTCGGGGGCCGGGACCACCCGCGCGACCGCGGCCAGGACCTCCGGATGCCCGCCCTCGACGGCGTACGCCAGCCCGGCCCAGGCAAGCATCGGCAGGTCGTTGGGCATGTCGCCGAAGGCCACGACCTCGGCGGCGTCGATGCCCCGCTCCTCGCAGACCCGGGCCAGCGTCGTCGCCTTCGACACCCCCGCGGCCGAGATCTCCAGCAGCCCCGAGGTCGACGAGTGGGTCAGCTCGGCCAGGTCGCCCACCACCTCGCGGGCCTGCGCGAGCAGCGAGTCGGCGTCCAGCGCCTCGTGGCGGGCCAGCAGCTTGACCGCCGGCCCCTCGTAGATCTCCTCCAGGTCCGCGACCCGGCGCACGTCGTGGGTGGTCCACCGCGGGGTGTACGACGACTCGTGGGCGAACCCGTCGAGCGTCTCCACCGCGAAGCCGATGTCCGGCAGCGCGTCCCGCAGCAGCCGGGCCACCTCCAGACCAGCCTCGACCGACAGCGGGAAGTCCTCGACCACCTGCTCTTTGTGCAGGTCGTAGACCAGCGCGCCGTTGGCGCACACCGCCAGGCCGGTGTGGCCGGTGCGCTCGGCGATCTCACCCATCCAGCGCGGCGGGCGCCCGGTGACGAACACCACCGGCACCCCGACGCCCTCGACGGCCTGCAGGGTACGGACCGTGCGGTCGCTGATCTGCCCGTCCCGCGGCACGATCGTGCCGTCGAGGTCGGTGGCGACCAGGCGGGGCCGGCGGTTGTTGTCCACGCTGTGATTCTCCCCTGTCCGCGAGGGTCCCCGGCGCAGTACGGTCGGCCGGGGGTCGGACAGAGGAGGCTGTCATGGCGGACCAGCACAAGATCCTGCTCGACGAGTCGGAGATGCCGACCCGCTGGTACAACGTGATCCCCGACCTGCCCTCGCCTCCTCCCCCACCGCTGCACCCGGCGACACTGCAGCCGGTCGGTCCGGACGACCTGGCGCCGCTCTTCCCGATGGACCTGATCCTGCAGGAGGTCACGCAGGACAGCTACGTCGACATCCCCGAGGAGGTCCAGGACGTCTACCGGCTCTGGCGGCCGTCGCCGCTGTTCCGGGCGCACAAGCTGGAGAAGGCGCTCGGCACCCCGGCCCGCATCTACTACAAGTACGAGGGCGTCTCGCCGGCCGGCTCGCACAAGCCGAACACCGCGGTGCCCCAGGCGTTCTACAACAAGAAGTCCGGCGTCACCAAGATCACCACCGAGACCGGCGCCGGCCAGTGGGGCACCGCCCTCGCCTTTGCCTGCGCGCTGTTCGGCCTGGAGTGCGAGGTGTGGCAGGTAGGCGCGTCGTACGACGGAAAGCCCTACCGGCGTTCGGTGATGGAGGTGTTCGGGGCGAGCGTGCACCGCAGCCCGTCCGAGCTCACCGAGTCCGGTCGCAAGGCCCTCGCCGACAACCCCCAGCACCCCGGCAGCCTGGGCATCGCGATCAGCGAGGCAGTCGAGCGGGCCGCCGGCGACCCGACGACGCACTACGCGCTCGGCAGCGTGCTCAACCACGTGCTGCTGCACCAGACGATCATCGGCGAGGAGGCGCTGCTGCAGTTCGCCAAGGTCGGCGACCGGCCGGACCTCCTCGTCGGCTGCACCGGCGGGGGGTCGAACTTCGCCGGCCTGGCTTTCCCGTTCCTGCGCGAGAAGCTGGCCGGGCGGATGGACCCGGTGATCCGGGCCGTCGAGCCGGCCTCCTGCCCGTCGCTGACGCGGGGCCGCTACGCCTACGACTTCGGCGACACCGCCGGCTTCACCCCGCTGCTCAAGATGCACACGCTCGGGCACGACTTCATCCCCGAGCCGATCCATGCCGGCGGTCTGCGCTACCACGGCATGTCCCCACTCGTGAGCCTGCTCAAGGAGGGTGGTCACATCGAGGCACAGGCCGTCCACCAGCGGTCGGCATTCGAGGTGGGTGTGCAGTTCGCGCGGGCCGAGGGCATCCTGCCCGCGCCCGAGCCGACGCATGCGATCCGTGCCGCGGTCGACGAGGCCCTCGCGGCCAAGGAAGCCGGCGAGGCCCGCGTCATCCTGTTCAACCTATGCGGCCACGGTCACTTCGACCTGACGGCGTACGAGCGGTATCTCGACGGAACGCTCGAGGACTACGAGTACCCGCGGGAGAAGGTCGAGGCCGCGCTCGCCGGCCTGCCTGCCGTCGGCTGACCGGAAAGAGCTGATCGACACCCGTGCCGCATCTCGCCTGCTGGTCATGCGGACGCCAGATCTATACGGTCTCGCCCCTCGATTCGCTGTTCTCTGAGGAGCGCCGCTGCCCACGTTGCGGCGCATTCCTCAACCCGGAACGGCGTGGCGAGGAACGGCGCGAACGGAATCGCCGCCAGAACCCGCCGGACAGCCC
>DASVBJ010000237.1:0-7512 GCA_036375895.1 Actinomycetes bacterium
CGGCGTAGCCGCCGTTCACGCCGTCGGCAGCCAACGCCAGGCTGGCGTTCGTGGCCGACCACCCGGTGAGCGAGCCCGTGCCCGTCCCCTCGAACGTGCCGTTCTTCAGCAGGTTGGTGCCGCCCGCGGCGAGACCGACGCCTGGTGAGGCGAGCAGCCAGGTCCCGACCACTGCGCCGACGACCCCGATCCGCAAGGCGCCTCTGCCATGGCGACTCAGTGTGCGCATGATGTGTGTCCCGTCCGGCCGTGGGGGCACAGCCCTCCCGCCCTCGGGAGCCCCCGCTGTGACTATGGGGGTGGAACGGGCACCCGCCCTCATGCACGCGGCGTAGCCGGAGACCCTCAGACGGGTTACCGCTGGCTACCGGGCGAGGCCGGCTACTCCCACTCGATGGTGCCGGGCGGCTTGGATGTGACGTCCAGCACGACCCGGTTGACCTCGCGCACCTCGTTGGTGATGCGGGTCGAGATGCGGGCCAGCACGTCGTAGGGGACGCGGGTCCAGTCGGCCGTCATGGCGTCCTCCGACGACACCGGCCGGAGCACGACGGGATGGCCGTAAGTGCGCTCGTCACCCTGCACGCCCACCGACCGCACGTCGCCCAGCAGGACCACCGGGCACTGCCAGATCTCGCGGTCCAGCCCGGCCCGGGTCAGCTCCTCGCGGGCGATCGCGTCGGCGTCGCGCAGCACGTCGAGCCGCTCCTGCGTGACCTCGCCGACGATCCGGATGCCGAGCCCTGGCCCGGGGAACGGCTGCCGCCACACGATGGCCTCGGGCAGGCCAAGCTCGAGGCCGACCCGGCGTACCTCGTCCTTGAACAGCGACCGGAGCGGCTCGACGAGGGAGAACTGCAGGTCGTCGGGGAGCCCGCCCACGTTGTGGTGCGACTTGATGTTGGCCGCGCCCGTCCCGCCACCGGACTCGACCACGTCCGGGTAGAGCGTGCCCTGCACGAGGAAGTCGACCGACTCCCCGTGCGCCCCGGCCTCGGCGACGACCTCGCGCGCCGCCTCCTCGAACACCCGGATGAATTCCCGGCCGATCGCCTTGCGCTTGGCCTCCGGGTCGGTGACGCCGGCCAGCGCGTCGAGGAACTGCTTCGCCGCGTCGACCACCTTCAGCCGTACGCCGGTCGCCGCCACGTAGTCGCGCTCGACCTGCTCGGCCTCGCCCTTGCGCAGCAGCCCGTGGTCGACGAACACGCAGGTCAGCTGGTCGCCCACGGCCTTCTGCACGAGGGCCGCCGCCACGGCCGAGTCGACCCCGCCCGACAGCCCGCAGATCACCCGCCGGTCGCCGACCTGCGCGCGCACCGCCTCGACCTGCTCGTCGATGACGTTGCTCATGGTCCAGGTCGGGCTGATGCCCGCGATCTCGTAGAGGAAGTGCTCGAGGACCGCCTGGCCGTGCTCGCTGTGCAGCACCTCGGGGTGGAACTGCACGCCGGCGAGCCGGCGGTCGACGTCCTCGAACGCGGCGACCGGGGTGTCCGTGGTCCGGGCGACGACGGCGAAGCCGGGCGGCGGCTCGGAGACCGCGTCGTTGTGCGACATCCACACCGACTGCGCGCGCGGCAGCCCGTGGAACAGCGTCGGGTCGGCCCCGACCACCTCCAGCGGCGTGCCGCCGAACTCGGCGCGGCCGGTGCGGGCGACCGTGCCGCCGAGCGCCAGCGCCATCGCCTGGAAGCCGTAGCAGATGCCCAGCGCCGGCACGCCGGCCTCGAACATCGCCGGGTCGACCGACGGCGCGCCCTCGGCGTACACCGACGCCGGGCCGCCGGACAGGATGATCGCCGCGGGCCGGCGCGCGAGCATCTCCGCGACCGGCATGGTGTGCGGCACGATCTCGCTGTAGACCCGGGCCTCGCGGACCCGGCGGGCGATGAGCTGGGCGTACTGCGCGCCGAAGTCGACGACGAGGACGGTGTCGAAGCTTTCCGCTGTCACGTGGGGCGGCCTTCCGGCGTACGACGGGTGGTGCCGAGTCTACGGGCCGCGTCCGCGGTCGCCCGGCCGACGAAGCCGCCAGACGGTCACCGACCGGCCGAAATCCGGTCGATCATCGACGGGCCGCCCCCTACTGTCGACGCGTGCGCCACCTCCCCTACGACGACCCGGGCCGGCCCGACCTCAGGTCACCGGCCCGGTTCCTGCTGTGGACCGCGTCGCGGCAGTGGCGCTCGCTCGCGGTCGGCACGGTCTACGGCGTCACCTGGATGGTCGCGCAGGCGCTCGTCCCCGCCGCGATCGGCCGTGGGCTCGACGAGGGGGTCTCCGGTCACGACCTGGCCGCCGCTGCCCGGTGGTCGCTGGTCGTGCTCGGCCTCGCCCTCGTGCAGGCGGTGGCGGGCGTGCTGCGCCACCGGTGCGCGGTCGACAACTGGCTGCAGGCCTCCTTCCGCGCCATGCAGCTGCTGGGCAGGCACTGCGCGCAGGTGGGAGTGGCCATCCGCCGCCGGCTGCCGACCGGCGAGGTCGTCTCCGCCGCCACCAACGACGCGCTGTTCATCGGCGGGGCCTTCGACATCACCGCGCGGCTGGCCGGCGCGTTGGTCTCCTACGCCGTCGTGGCGGTCCTGCTGCTGCGCACCTCGGCGCTGCTGGGCGTGATCGTGCTCGTCGGCGTGCCGGTGCTCGTCCTCTGCCTCGGCCCGCTCATGCGGCCGCTGCAGCGTCGCCAGCGCGAGCAGCGCGAGGTGGCCGGCCGGCTCACCGCTCTCGGCGCCGACACGGTCGCCGGGCTGAGAGTGCTGCGCGGCATCGGCGGTGAGCCGGAGTTCCTGGGCCGCTACCGCCGCCGCTCGACCGAGCTCCGCGACGCGGGCAGGCGGGTGGCGGGGCTGCAGGCCGCGCTTGACGCGGCCCAGGTGCTGCTGCCCGGCGTCTTCCTCGTCACGGTCACCTGGCTCGGGGCCCGGCTCGCGCTGCAGGGGCGGCTCAGCCCCGGCGACATCGTCGCGTTCTACGGCTACGCCTTCTTCCTGGTCATCCCGATCCGGACCGCGGTCGAGGCCGCCGACAAGATCACCCGCTCGCTGGTCGGCGCCCGCCGCATCATCGGGGTGCTCGAGACCACGCCGCTGATCGACGAGCCGGTCGACCCGCGGCCGTGCCCGCCGGCCGGCGCGGTGCTGGCCGACGCCCGCTCGGGCCTGGTCGTGCGCCCCGGCCGGCTCATCGGCGTGGTGGCTGCCGACCCCGACGTGTCGGCCGCCGTGGCGCACCGGCTCGGCCGGCTCACCCACGACGAGGGCGTCACGCTCGGCGGCACGCCGCTGCACGAGCTGCCGCTCGCGCACCTGCGGCGCCGCATCCTGGTCTCGGAGGCCGAGCCGCGGCTGTTCACCGGCGTCCTGCGCGACGAGCTCGATCCGTGGGGGCGGGTCGACGGGACCGACCAGCTGCTCGCCGGCGTGCACGTCGCGGCCGCCGAGGACGTGCTCGAGGCGCTGCCGGAGGGTCTGGACTCGACCGTCGACGAGGGCGGTCGTGGCTTCTCCGGCGGGCAGCGTCAGCGGCTGGCCCTGGCCCGCACGTTGCTGGCCGACCCCGAGGTGCTCGTGCTGGTCGAGCCGACCAGCGCCGTCGACGCGCACACCGAGGCGCTGGTCGCGGAGCGGCTGCGCGACGCGCGGCACGGCCCCGACCGCCGCAACGGCCGCTCCCGCACCACGGTCGTGACGAGCGCGAGCCCCCTGCTGCTGGACCGCTGCGACGAGGTCGCCTACCTCGAGGGCGGATGTGTGGCGGCCGTCGGCACCCACCGCGAGCTGCTGCACAGCACGCCCGCCTACCGCGAGACCGTGACCCGAGGGGAGGACCTGTGAGCACGCACCGGCTGCTTCCGGTGGCGTCCGGTGCCTACGTCTGGGCCAGGGCACGCGAGCTGCTCGCGCAGCACCGGCGCCCGCTGGTCGGCATGCTGCTCATGAACGCGCTCGCCGCGCTCGCCGCGGTGATCGGGCCGCGGCTGCTCGGCGCGATCGTGCAGGGGGTGCGCGACGGCACGACGACCGACCGGATCGACCGGCTGGCGCTGCTCCTGGCCCTGGCGCTCGCGACGCAGACCGGGCTGACCTGGGCGGCCCGCCGCGCCTCCTTCCTCCTCGGGGAGACGGTGTTCGCGGAGCTGCGCGAGGGGTTCCTCGCCCGCGTGCTGACCCTGCCGCTGTCCACCGTCGAGCGCGCCGGCACCGGCGACCTGGTGACCCGCAGCACCGGTGACATCGAGGCGCTGGCCCGCACCGTGCGGTTCGCGGTGCCGGAGGTGCTCGTCGCCACGGTCACCGTGGCCCTCACGGCCGCGGCCGCGTTCATCACCGGTCCGCTCGTCGCGCTGCCCATGCTGGTCGGGGCTCCGCTGATCGCGGTGGGCACCCGGTGGTACCTGCGGCGGGCGCCGGCCGGCTACCTGCGCGAGCGCGAGTGCTATGCCGCGTTCAACGGCTCGCTCGCCGAGACGGTGGAGGGCGCCCGCACCGTCGAGGCACTCGGCCTCGCCCCCCGGCGTACCGCTCGGCTCGAGGACGAGCTCGCCGCCGCCCATGGGGCCGAGCGCTTCACGCTGCGGCTGCGCACCGTCTGGTTCCCGACCATGGAGCTGGCCTATGCCCTGCCGGTGGCCTCCAGCCTGCTGTGGGGCGGCTGGCTCGTGGCCGGCGGCCACGCGAGCCTGGCCCAGGTGACCGCGGTGACGCTGTACACCGTGCAGATCGTCGACCCCGTTGACCGCCTGATCTCCTGGCTGGACGAGGTGCAGGTGGGCGCCACCGCGCTGTCCCGCATCCTCGGCGTCGGGCTGGTCCCCGACGACCGGACGGCCTCCGACGCGGTGCCCGCGGACGAGCAGGTCGAGGCCGACGACGTGCGGTTCGCCTACCGCAGCGGGCGCGACGTGCTGCACGGCGTCGACCTGCGCCTGCAGCCGGGCGAGCGGCTCGCCGTCGTCGGGCCGTCCGGGGCCGGCAAGTCCACCCTCGGCCGGTTGCTCGCCGGCGTCCACCCGCCGCGCACCGGCCGGGTGACGGTGGGCGAGGTGCCGCTCGTGGACCTGCCGCTGGACGACCTGCGGGGTCACGTGGTGCTGGTCACCCAGGAGCACCACGTGTTCGTCGGCTCGCTCGCCGACAACCTGCGGCTGGCGCGGCCCGACGCCGCGGACGGCGACGTGCGCGCCGCGCTGGCCGCCGTCGACGCGCTCGAGTGGGCGCTCGCGCTGCCCGACGGGCTCGACACCGAGGTCGGCTCGGGCGGTCACCCGATCACGCCGGCCCAGGCCCAGCAGCTCGCGCTGGCCCGGATCGTGCTCGCCGACCCGCACACCCTCGTGCTCGACGAGGCGACCTCCCTGCTCGACCCGCGAGCGGCCCGTCACCTCGAGCGGTCGCTCGCCGGGGTGCTGCACGGACGCACCGTCGTCGCGATCGCCCACCGCCTGCACACGGCACACGACGCCGACCGGGTGGCGGTGGTCGACGGCGGGCAGGTCGCCGAGCTCGGCTCCCACGACGAGCTGATGGGCTCCGGCGGCGCCTACGCGGCGCTGTGGGAGTCCTGGCGGGACGGGTCGTCGACGAGCGCGGGGCTGGCCGGCTGACGTGGACAGTGACAGCAGCCTCACCGAGCGGGTCCGCACGGCGCACGGCGACGCCTGGCAGGCCGAGGGCCGCCTGCGCGAGCCGTACGGCGGGGGCGCGGCCGAGCTGCCCGGCGTCCGGCTGATGGCGTCCGGCATCCCACATCCGCAGTGGAACAACGGCGACGTGACCGACCCGGCCCTCGTCGACCTCGCCGCGGTGAGCGGCTGGTACGCCGAGCGCGGCATGCCCTGGGGGGTGCGCGTCCCGGCGGGCACCGCCTGGCCGCACGGCCGGCTCCTGTTCCGCAAGCGGTGCATGGGGCTGCGGGCCGCCGACTACCGGGGCGTGCCGCCGCCGGTCGGGGTCCGCCTGGTCGCCGCCGGCCCCGACGACCTCGCGACCTACGCCGCCACCGACGCCGGCGCGTTCGGCGACCCGGTGGAGCTGACGACCCGGTGGGTGGCGCCGCACCTGGCGGGCGCCGAGGGCTTCGTCGCGGCCATCGCCTACCTCGGTGACGAGCCGGTGGGCGTGGCGACGGCGGTGCGCACGTCCTCGACCGGGGCCGGCGACTGCGTCGGGGTGTTCGGCGTCGGAGTGCTCGAGCACGCCCGCCGGCGCGGCCTCGGAGCGGCGCTCACGTCGTACGTCGTGTCCTGGGGCATCGAGTCGGGCGCCGACCTCGCCTGGCTGAACCCCGACACCGACGACGCCGCCCGCATCTACGCCCGGATGGGGTTCGTGGAGACGGACGGGTTCGACATCTACGTCGACGTCGCGGCGTCCGCCACGAACCGGTAGACCACCCCGGTCAGGGCCTCGGACACCTCCCACAGCCGGCGAGCCGCGGCATCGTCGTGGGCGGCCGCCGACATGCCCACCCGCTTCGGCAGCCCGCGGTAGCCGGCCGGGCCACGCGGCCCGATGTACTCCCCGCCCTGCACGCCCGCGGCGGTGGCCGCGTGCAGCTGCGGCAGCGCGCCCTTGGCCGCGCTCTGCCCCAGCGTGGCCGCGGCCACCCGCATGACCAGCCCGGACACCCGGCTGCCGCTCATGCGGGGGCCGGCGGCGTGCAGGTCGGTCGTCGCGTACCCGGGGTGCGCGGCCGCGCTGACCAGCCCGCACCCGGCGGCGCGGGCCCGCCGGTCCAGCTCCCGCATGAACAGCAGGTTGGCGAGCTTGGACTGCGCGTACGCCGCCCACGGCTGGTAGTGACGCTCGCCCATCAGGTCGTCGAAGTCGATCGAGCCGGTCCAGTGCACGCTGCTGCTCACCGTCACCACCCGGGCCGACGGGCGGCGCAGCAGCGCCGGCAGCAGCAGCCCGGTGAGCGCGAAGTGCCCGAGGTGGTTGGTGGCGAGCTGCAGCTCGAAGCCGTCCACCGTCTCGCGCCGCGGGATGGCCATGATCCCGGCGTTGTTGACGAGCAGGTCGAGCGGCTCGTCCCGGTGTGCCGCCGCGAACTCGCGGATGGAGGCGAGGGCGGAGAGGTCGAGGATGCCGAGCTCGACGTCGCCGTCGGGAACCTCGGCGCGGACCCGGCGTACGGCCTCGCTGCCCCGGCCCTGGTCGCGGGCGGTCATCACCACGGAGGCCCCGTGGCGGGCGAGCTCGAGCGCGGTGTGCAGGCCGAGGCCGGTGTTGGCTCCCGTCACCACCGCGCGGCGCCCCGTCAGGTCGGGGATGTCGCGCGCCGTCCAGCGTGTCATCCCGACGTCTTCCCCTGGTTCTGGTCCCCGATCCCCCTGAGACGGCGCGGCGCCCCCGGCCTGGAGCCAGGGGCGCCGCGACGCGTCACGCTCAGCGGCCGGAGTTGTCGGCGCCGCTTGTGGCACGGCCGTCGCTCTCCTGGTCGGCCGTGGTGGTGCCGTCCTCGCCCGCCCGGTCGCCGGCGCCGCCGGTCGGAGCGGCGGTCGGCGCCGTG
>DASVBJ010000254.1:0-8943 GCA_036375895.1 Actinomycetes bacterium
GGTCTCGTCGGCCGCGCCGCCGTCGAGATCGTCGACCAGAATCACCTGAACTTTTTGCGCCATGAATTGGCCTCTTCTCTTTTCCCGGGGCAGAAATGTTGACCCATATTCAACGAGGCGCGGCGGGAAATTGCAATTCCCTTGTCATAACGGTCCGAGAGACCACCTGGCGGGGCCTGTGGCGCGCTCGGGCGCTCGTCCGCCCAGGTGAGGCATCGCATCGAGGCACCGGGGCCGGCGACGGGTCGTCCGACGTCTGCCTGCCACGGGCTGGTGGCAGGGCAGAAGGGGTGGACGGAAAGGAAGAGTAGGCAGCTGGCTCCCACACCTGTGCTCTGCCACGAACTCTGTGGCAGAGCACATGGTCTGGCAGAGCACATGGTCTGGCATTACGGCCGGCCCGCACCGGGATGCCCACGGAGGCGCACCGGCCGCACCCGCAGATACCGGAAAAACCAACTCTTACCGAAAGGCCCTCGTGGAGGCCCGTTGGTCGGCTCGACGGGGCATTCTTTTCGGGGTCTCGCGGAAGGCGCTCTGACCGACCTACCGGTCGAGCCCACCGCCGCCCTCGCCGGTCGGCGGGGCGTCCTCCGGCCGGGCGGCGCGGGCCTCGGCGTCCTCGCGCTCCTCGGCCGCGCTCTCCCGCCTGGCGAACCGGTAGACCGCCACCGCGACCGCGCAGAACGCCACGCCCATCACCACCAGCGGGGTCAGGGCCGCGATCTTGTCCATCAGCCGCTCTCCGGCTTGAGCAGGGGGAACGCGATGACCTCGCGGATGCTGTGCGCGCCGGTGAGCAGGCGCACCAGCCGGTCGATGCCGAGCCCCATGCCGCCCATCGGCGGCATGCCGTACTCCATGGCTCGCAGGAAGTCCTCGTCGAGCTGCATCGCGTCGGGGTCGCCGCCGGCCGCCTTGATCGACTGCTCGACCAGCCTGCGGCGTTGCTCGACCGGGTCGTTGAGCTCGGAGTACGCCGGGGCGAGCTCGATCCCGCCGATGATCAGGTCCCACGCCTCGACGAGACCCGGCTGCGAGCGGTGGGCCTTGGCGAGCGGGCGGACCGCCGCCGGGTAGTCCCGGACGAACGTGGGCTCGATCAGGGTGTGCTCGATGAGCTTCTCGAAGATCTCGAGCACGATCTCGCCGGCGCCCCAGTCGTTCTGCAGGTGGACGTCGTGGCGGTCGGCGAGCTTGCGCAGGGTGTCGACCGAGGTCTCGACCGTGACCTCCTCGCCCACCGCCTCGGAGACCGCCTCGTGGATCGGCAGGTGCCGCCACGGCGCCTCGAGGTCGATCTCGCCGCCGTGACCGTCGGGGATGACCGTGCGCCCGAGGGCCTTCGCCGCGTCCAGCACGATCGTGCGGGTGAGCGCGGCCATCGAGTCGTAGTCGCCGTAGGCCTCGTACGCCTCGAGCATCGTGAACTCCGCGCTGTGCGTGGCGTCGATGCCCTCGTTGCGGAAGTTGCGGCCGATCTCGTAGACCCGCTCGAAACCGCCGACGATGAGCCGCTTGAGGTAGAGCTCGAGCGCGATCCGCAGGTACATCTCCTGGTCGAACGCGTTGAGGTGCGTCGTGAAGGGCCGCGCCGCGGCGCCGCCGTGGAGCAGCTGCAGCTGCGGGGTCTCGACCTCCAGGTAGTCCTGGGCGTCGAGCGTCGCGCGCACGGAGCGCAGCACGGTCGTTCGGTCACGGATCAGCTGGCGCGAGTCGGCGTTGACGATGAAGTCGACGTAGCGCATGCGGACCCGAGCCTCCGGGTCGGTCAGGCCCTTGTGCTTGTCCGGCAAGGGCCGCAGCGCCTTCGCGGTGATCGCGAAGCGGTCGGCGAGCACCGACAGCTCGCCGCGGCGCGAGGTGATGACCTCACCCTCGACGCCCACGTGGTCGCCGAGGTCGACCAGCGTCTTCCAGTCCTCGAGCGCCTCCTCGCCGACCCGGTCCAGGCTGAGCATGACCTGGATCTCGCCGGAGCCGTCCCGCAGGGTGGCGAAGCACAGCTTGCCGCCGGTGCGGCTCAGGACGACCCGGCCGACGACGCCCACCCGGTCGCCCGTCGCGAGGTCGGGCCCGAGGTCGGGGTGGGCCGCACGCAGGTCCGCGATGGTGGTGGTGCGGGGGAAGCCGAGCGGATACGGGTCGACGCCCTGCGCACGCAGCCGGTCGAGCTTCTCCCGGCGTACGCGCAGCTGCTCGGGCAGGTCGTCGTACGTCGGGTCCACCGGCTGGTCGCTCACCCCGCCAAGGCTACCGGCGCACCGCCACCCGGTTTCCGGCCCTATGCCTGGTTGCGCTCGAAGACGAGCCGCAGCCCCAGCAGGGTGAGCCACGGCTCGTACACGTCGATGCTGGTCGACTCCTCGAGCACGAGCGGGGCGAGGCCTCCGGTCGCGACCACGGTCACCGACCCCGGCTCGTCGGACAGCTCGGCCACCATCCGGTCGACGACGCCGTCGACCTGCCCGGCGAAGCCGTACAGGATGCCCGCCTGCAGCGCCTCCACCGTGTTGCGGCCGATCACCGACCGGGGACGGGCCAGCTCGACCCGCCGCAGCTGTGCACCGCGGGCACCCAGCGCCTCGACGGACACCTCGATGCCCGGTGCGATCGCACCACCGAGGTACTCCCCCTTGGGGGACACCGCGTCGAACGTCGTCGCCGTCCCGAAGTCGACCACCACGCAGGGGCCGCCGAACATCGCCACCGCCGCGAGCGCGTTGACGACGCGGTCGGTGCCGACCTCCTTGGGGTTGTCCGTGAGGACGGGTACGCCGGTGCGCACCCCGGGCTCGACGAAGACCGACGGCACGTCGCCGTAGTAGCGGTGGCACATGTCGCGCATCTCGTGCAGGACGGCGGGGACCGTCGAGCACAGGGCTATGCCGTGGATGTCGTGGCCGGGCGGACCGGGGTGCTGGTCGAGCAGGCCGCGCAGCACCACCGCGATCTCGTCGGCCGTGCGGTGCGCCTCGGTCGCGATGCGCCAGTGCTCGACGAGCTCGTCGCCGTCGAAGAGCCCGAGGACCGTGTGGGTGTTGCCCACGTCGATGGCCAGCAGCATCAGTCGTCCGCCGCCAGGTCGACGGAACGTGCATGATCGCTGCCGGAGGGAGCGGGGTCGGGGTCGGGGTCGCCGGAGGGGTCGGGGTCAGGGTCGTCGAGGGGCCGAAGGTCGGAGGCGATGTCGAGCACCGGTGCCGAGTGGGTGAGCGCCCCGACGGCCAGGTAGTCGACGCCCGTCTCGGCGACGGTGCGGGCCCTGCGCAGCGTGAGTCCCCCGCTGGCCTCCAGCCGCGCGCGGCCGGCGACCGCGACCACCGCCCGGCGGAGGTCCCGCGGCGGCATGTTGTCGAGCAGCACCAGATCGGCCCCCGCCTCCACGGCCGCCACCGCGTCGGCGACCGAGTCGGCCTCGACCTCGACCGGTACGTCGGGGAACTCCGCCCGCACCGCGCGGAACGCTGCGGCCACCCCACCGGCCGCCACCACGTGGTTGTCCTTGACGAGCGCGGCGTCCGAGAGGGACATCCGGTGGTTGACGCCGCCTCCGCAGCGCACGGCGTACTTCTCCAGCGCCCGCAACCCGGGCGTCGTCTTGCGGGTGTCGCGGACCGCGGCGCCGGTGCCCTCGACCGCGTCGGCCCACTGCCGGGTCAGCGTCGCGACACCGGAGAGGTGGCAGAGCAGGTTCAGCGCGGTCCGCTCGCCGGTGAGCAGCGCCCGGGTCGCCGCGGTGAGGCTCATCAGCACGTCACCGCTGCGCACCCGCTGGCCGTCCTCGGCGCGCCACTCGACCTCCACCGCGTCGTCGCTCGCCACCTCGAACACCGCCGCGGCCACCGGCAGGCCGGCCACCACCCCGTCGGCGCGGGCGACCAGGTCGGCGGTGGACTCCTGCTCGAACGGCACGGTCGCGACGCTCGTGACGTCGACGCCGCCCGCCAGGTCCTCCTCGAGCGCGCGTTCGACGAGGTCGACGACGTACGCCGGGTCGAGCCCCGCCGCCGTCAGCCGCTTCGTGGTCTCCTCGGTCAGGGTCGGTGCCGTCAATGGTCCTCCACCGTCATCGAGATCGTTCCGTCGTGCAGCCGCGTCACGAGGTGGGCGCGCCACCGCTCGTCGTCGAGGTCCGGGAAGTCCTCCCGCCAGTGGCTGCCCCGGGTCTCCTCCCGCTCGCGGGCGGCGCCGGCGAGCGCCGAGGCCACCAGGTGCAGGTTCGTCGCCTCCCACGCCTCCGTGCACGGCGTCGGGCTTTGTCGCAGGCGAAGCTCCATCAGCCGACGCATCGCCGCGCCGAGGCTGGCCCGGCTGCGCAGCACCCCGGCCTCGGCCGACATCGTCCGCGCGACCTCCCCGGCCACCTCCGGCCCGAGCAGCCCGGCCGGCCGGTCATCGGCGACCGGGTCCGACCAGGGCGGCAGCCCGCGACCGAGGTCGACGGCGATCCGGGCGCCGAACACCAGGCCCTCCAGCAGCGAGTTGGACGCCAGCCGGTTCGCGCCGTGCACGCCGGTGCAGGCGACCTCGCCGCAGGCGTACAGGCCCGGCACGGAGGTGCGCCCGTGCAGGTCGGTGCGGACCCCGCCAGAGGCGTAGTGGCACGCCGGCGCGACGGGGATCAGCTCGTGCACCGGGTCGATGCCGTGCTCACGGCAGCTCGCGAGGATGGTCGGGAAGCGCACCCGCCACTTGTCCTCGCCGAACTCCCGGGCGTCGAGCCAGACGTGCTCGGCGCCGGTCTCCCGCATCCGCGACATGATCGCCTTGGCGACGACGTCGCGCGGGGCCAGGTCCGCGAGCTCGTGGCGACCCAGCATGAAGCGGTCCCCCGCGGCGTCGACCAGGAACGCGCCCTCGCCGCGGACCGCCTCCGAGACGAGCGGCTGCTGGCCACGGGACGCACCGCCCAGCCACAGCACGGTCGGGTGGAACTGCACGAACTCGAGATCGGTGACGGCCGCACCCGCACGCAGCGCGAGCGCGACGCCGTCACCGGTCGACACCGCCGGGTTGGTGGTCGCCGCGTAGACCTGCCCCAGGCCACCCGTGGCGAGCACCACCGCGCGGGCCCGCACCGCGCCGACGCCGTCCCGCTGCCCGGTGCCGATGACGTGCAGCGTCAACCCGCAGGCGCGCCCGTCGGCGTCCCTCAGGAGGTCGAGCACCAGCGCGTGCTCCAGCACCTCGATGCCGGGGTCGGCGTGCAGGGCGCCGATGAGGGCCCGCTCGATCTCCAGACCGGTGGCGTCCCCACCGGCGTGGGCGATGCGGTTGCGGTGGTGCCCGCCTTCACGGGTGAGGGCGATCTCGCCGGTCGTGGTGCGGTCGAACTTCGCGCCGATCTCGACCAGCTCGCGCACCCGCGCCGGCCCCTCCTCGACCAGCACCCGCACGGCGTCCTCGTCGCACAGCCCGACGCCGGCCACCAGGGTGTCCTTCAGGTGGTCGTCGGGCGAGTCCCCGGGGCCGAGCGCAGCGGCGATGCCGCCCTGCGCCCAGCGGGTCGACCCGGCGTCGAGGTAGGTCTTGGTGACGAGCAGGACGCTGCCGCCCGTCTCGCGCCGGGCGGCCAGCGCGGTCGTCAGCCCGGCGATGCCCGAGCCGACCACGACGACGTCGGCCGACGCCGTCCAGCCCGGCGGCGGCGCCAGCAGCCGGTGGTGCAGCGGCAGTCCGGCCGGCTCCGTCACGGCACCTCCGCCGGCAGGTCTCCGCGCAGGTCCCCTCGCAGGTCGGTCGAGCCGGGCACCGGCGCCGCGGCGTCGTCGCCGAGCTCGACGACGTGGTTCGCGGCGTCCACGTGCACCACCCGCGGGCGCAGCGAGCGCGCCTCGGCGTCGTCGACCTGGGCGTAGCTGATGAGGATCACGAGGTCACCCGGGTGCACGAGGTGGGCGGCGGCACCGTTGATGCCGATGACGCCGCTACCCCGCGGGCCCTCGATGGCGTACGTCGTGAGGCGGGCGCCGTTGGTGATGTCGACGATGTCGACCTGCTCGCCGGGCAGCAGGTCGGCGGCGTCGAGGAGGTCCGCGTCGACCGTGACCGAGCCGACGTAGTGCAGGTCGGCCTGCGTCACCGTGGCCCGGTGGATCTTCGACTTGAGCATCGTGCGGAGCATCGTCAGCGGCCTCCGAGGTCCACGGTCACGTTGTCGATCAGGCGGGTGGTGCCGACCCGGGCGGCGACGGCGAGCAATGCCTCGCCCGCGTGGTCGTCGGGCACGTCGTGCAACGTCTGCGGGTCGACCAGCACCAGGTAGTCCACGTCCAGCCCCGGCTGGGCCGCCGCGACCTCGCCGGCCGCCCGGCGTACGGCCTGCGGACCGTCGGCGGCCGCGGCCGCACCCGCCCGCAGCGCCCGGCAGAGGGCGAGCGCGACCACGTGGTCGTCGTCCGTGAGATAGCCGTTGCGGCTGGACAGGGCCAGTCCGTCGGGCTCGCGGACGGTGGGCACCGAGACCACCCGAACGGGGAAGTCGAGGTCCTCGACCATCCGCCGGATCAGCAGCAGCTGCTGGGCGTCCTTCTGGCCGAAGTAGGCGACGTCGGGAGCGGTGACGTGCAGCAGCTTGGCGACGACGGTGAGGACGCCGTCGAAGTGCCCCGGCCGCGACGCCCCCTCGAGGACGTCGCCGAGCGGGCCGGCCTGCACCCGCACGAGGGGCTCACCCGCCGGGTAGACCTCCTGGACCGAGGGCGCGAAGACGACGTCGACGCGCTCCTCGGTGCACAGCTCGAGGTCGGTGGCCAGCCGCTGCGGATAGCGCGAGAGGTCCTCCCCCCGCCCGAACTGCAGCGGGTTGAGGAAGACCGTCACCACGACGACGTCGCACTGCTCCCGGGCGACCTTGATGAGCTCGCGGTGGCCGTCGTGCAGGGCTCCCATGGTCATCACGACGCCGACGGTGCGGCCGGTGCCGTCGGCGCCGTCGATGGCGGCGCGCAGCTCGTCGCGGGTCTGCACGAGGCGGGTGGTCACGGGTGGGCTCCTTCGGCCAGGACGTCGAGCAAGGCCTCCGCGGCCTCCGGTGCGAGCAGCCCGGCGGCGAGCGCCCGGTCGGCGGTGAGCCGGGCCATCGCGACGTAGGCGTGCAACGCCTCGGGCGAGACCTGGCGCAGCTCCTGCAGATGGGCGGCCACCGTCCCGGCGTCGCCGCGGGCCACCGGGCCGGTGAGCGCGGCGTCGCCGGAGCGCAACGCGTTGTCCAGCGCCGCGCCGAGCAGCGGGGCCAGCAGCCGGGCCGGCGACTCCACCCCGCAGCGGGTCAGCAGGTCCATCGACTCGGCCACCAGCGTGGTCAGGTGGTTGGCGCCGTTCGCCAGCGCGGCGTGGTAGAGCGGGCGGCGGTCCTCGTCGACCCACTGCGGCTCGGCGCCCATCTCGACCACGAGCGCCTCGGCGATCGGCCGCAGCGGCTCGGGGGCGGTGACCCCGAACGAGCAGCCGGCGAGGCGGGACACGTCCTCGCGCCGGCCGGTGAACGTCATCGCCGGGTGCAGGGCGAGGGGCAGCGCACCTCGGCGGGTGGCCGGGTCGAGCACGGCCACGCCGTACCTGCCGCTGGTGTGCACGACGAGCTGCCCGGGCCGCACGGCGTCGGCGGCGACGAGGCCCTCGACCAGCCCCGGCAGCACGTCGTCGGGCACGGCGAGGAGCACGAGCTCGGCAGCCGCGGCCACCTCCGGCGGCGGCAGCACCCGGGCCTGCGGCAGCAGGTCGGCAGCGCGGCGCGCCGACGCGTCGGAGACGGCGGAGGCGGCGACGATGTGGTGGCCGGCGGTCGCGAGCGCGGCACCGAGGACCGCGCCGACCCGCCCGGCGCCGATGACGCCGACGGCGAGGCGGGCAGGCCGTTCGGACACGGCGGCTTCGTGGGTCACGTCGTTCCAGTCCTCGAGCGGGGTACCGGACGATCATCAGGGTACGACGTCGGGTCGTGGCGGATGGAGGGTGCCGTGCTGGAGGCCGGGTTCTGGGGGCTGGTGGGCGGCGTCGCCCTCCTGGTCGGCGCGGCGATCGGGCTGGTGCGCGCGATCCCGTCTCGGGCCATCGGCCTGGTGATGGCCTTCGGCGCGGGTGTGCTGATCAGCGCGCTGGCCTTCGAGCTGACGGCCGACGCGTTCGAGTCGTCCGGCGGGACCGCGGTGGTGCTCGGCCTGCTCGGCGGCGCGGTGACGTTCTACGTCGGCGACCTGGTGCTCGACCACCGCGGCGCCGAGCACCGCAAGCGTTCCGGCGGGCAGCAGGCCGAGGGAGCGGCGGGTGCGATCGTGCTCGGCGCGCTGCTCGACGGCATCCCCGAGTCGGTCGCGATCGGGGTGTCGCTGCTGGGCGGCGGCACCGTGGGGGTGACCGTGGTCGCGGCGGTCTTCCTCTCGAACATCCCGGAGTCCCTGTCGGCCGCGACCGGGCTGCGCAAGGCGGGGCACTCGGACCGGTGGATCCTCGGGCTGTGGGCCGGTGTCGCTCTCCTGTCGGCGCTCGCGGCCGCGGTCGGGTACGCCGCGCTCGGCGGCGCCGACCCTGCCGTCGTCGCGACCATCCAGGCGTTCGCCGCCGGCGCGATCCTCACCATGCTGGCCGACACGATGATGCCCGAGGCCTTCGAGAACGGCGGCAGCAGCGTCGGCCTGGTCACGACGCTCGGCTTCGTCCTCGCGTTCCTGCTCAGCCGCGCCTGAACCGTCTGCCTCCCCCGCTTCCGCACTCGGCCTGGGAGAGACTCCTGGCGTGGGCGTGACGGGCTGGCGGGAGGCGACCGAGCGGGCGCTCTACGGCGAGGGCGGGTTCTTCCGGCGTACGACGGGTCCGGGCGCCCACTTCCGCACCTCCGTGCACGCCTCACCGCTGTTCGCCCGGGCGGTGCTGACCCTGGCCCGGGCCGCGGACCTGGACACGGTCGTGGACGTGGGTGCCGGCCACGGCGAGCTGCTG
>DASVBJ010000356.1:0-6439 GCA_036375895.1 Actinomycetes bacterium
GCGTCCGACGTCGAGCAGCTCGGCCGCCGCCAGTCGCATCACCACCTGGCCGGCCTCGAAGAGCGTGAAGCCGCACTCCGCCGCGAGGTCGGCCACGCTGCGCTGGCCGTCGACCTTGCAGAGCAGCGCCCAGTCGTTGGGGCCCAGCGCCACGGCGTCGCTGGGCGCGCCCGACGCGAGGGCGGGCACGGTCTCGGGCCCGCCGATGGCGTCGACGATCGTCTCCCACGTCGTCGCCCGGTCGCGCAGCGCGTCCATGAGCACGCCCACCGGCGTCGGCGGCGCCACGTCCTGACGGGTCTTCTTGCCCTTGCGGAACTTCCACGCGGCGACCGGCCACCCCAGCAGGTCGGCCAGCGCGTCCTCGAGGTGCTCGATCACGAAGGCCTCGATGACCGGCAGGTCGACGTAGCCCAGGTGCACCAGCAGCTCGCCCAGCCGCCAGCCCTGCAGCTCGGTGCGCTGGATCTCCAACGCCTCGGCGAGGGCCTCGGGGGTCAGGGCGCCGGAGGACATGAGCCGTACGCCGAGCATGGTCCGGCGCCCCGGCACGACCACGGCGTACACCTGCCCGTCGCGCAGGTAGACCTCGGCCTCGTCGCCCTCCTGGTCGCGCACGGCCAGGCAGCCGGTCGCCGCCTGGTCGGCCAGGTCCTGCAGCACGGTCTCGACCGTTCCGGTGAGGAGGCCGCTTTCGGGCACGAGCTACCTTCCTCTCTGGTCGAGTCACGACGTCCCGGGTGCGTGGCCGCCGGCACGTCACCTGGTCCTAGTGGCATCGGCAGGAAGGCCCGATCTGTTGAGGCCCAGTTATGTGCCCGGATCGTCCCAGTCGCTGCCGCCCGGCCCTCCTGACGTGACACCATGCGGCCATGAGCTCCGCCCGCACGCTGATCACCGTGGCGCCGACCGGCGCAGAGACGGCCAAAGCCGACGTTCCGGCCCTGCCCGTGACGCTCGACGAGCTCGTCTCGACCGCCGCGGAGTGCCAGGACGCCGGCGCCGCCCTGGTGCACGTCCACATCCGCGACGACCAGGCCCGGCCGACCCTCGACCTGGGACGGCTGCGCGACACGGTCTCAGCGCTGCGCGAGCGCACCTCCCTGGTGGTGCAGCTGAGCACCGGGGGCGCCGTCACCGACTCGCTGGACGACCGGCTGCGGGTCCTCGACGCCGAGCCGGACTCCTGCTCGCTGACCTGCGGCACCGTCAACTTCGGCGACGACGTCTTCCTCAACCCGTGGCCGTTCATGGCCGAGCTCTACCAGCGCACCCAGGCCCAGCAGGTCGTGCCGGAGTTCGAGCTGTTCGACCTGGGCCAGGTGACCGCCCTGCACCGGCTGCTCGACACCTACGGCGCGCCCTACGGCGGGCAGGTCCACTGTGACCTGGTCATGGGCGTCCCGGGCGGCATGCCGGGCACCGCGCCGGCGCTGGTCGCCGCCGTGCAGGCGCTGCCCGCGGGCGCCTCGTGGTCGGCCACCGGCATCGGGCGTACGACGCTGCCGGTAGCCCTCGCCGCTCTCGCGAGCGGCGGCCACCTGCGGGTCGGCATGG
Organism: Actinomycetes bacterium; assembly: GCA_036375895.1. GTDB lineage: Bacteria > Actinomycetota > Actinomycetes > JACCUZ01 > JACCUZ01 > DASVBJ01. The sequence continues at coordinate 1,558 of DASVBJ010000356.1, forward strand.
AGGACACCCTGACCCTTGCCAAGGGGCAGCCCGTCACCCACAACCGGGAGCTCGTGGCGCGTGCGGCACAGCTCGCCACGCTCGCGCAGCGGCCGCCGATGACGACCGACGAGGCGCGCAGCCTGCTCAACGTCAAGGACCGCCGACCGGCGCACTCAGCCGGCTGACCACGGAGCGCTGATGACCACTCCCATGCCCGGCGGCCGCCGCCGCATCGACCACGTCCTCGCGGAGGACTTCCTGGCCGGCCTCGAGGGGCTCGAGCTCGACGACGTGCGCGCCCGGCGGCGCGAGGCCGAGCAGGAGGAGGCCGACCTCTCCTACGTGCGCCGCATGCTGCAGGGGCGCTCCGACATCCTGCGGGCCGAGCTGTCGCGGCGGGCGGGCGGCGCCGGCGAGGGCAAGGTCGTCGAGCACCTCGCGGGCATCCTCGCCGACCAGGGCCGGTCCGACCACGGGCTCGGGCGGTTCCTCACCGTCGAGCCGTCGCGGGTCGACGAGCACCGGCGGGCCGTGGAGCAGGTCATCGCCGACGTCGGCGTCTCCGACGTCGAGGGCCGCTCCGACGACGACCTGCGGGCGGCCCTCGCCCGGCTCGAGGAGTACGAGCACCGGGTCTCCGAGAACCGCAAGCAGGTGCAGCAGGTCATGGACGCGCTGACCGCCGAGATCACCAAGCGCTACCGCACCGGCGCGGCGCACGTCGAGGACCTCCTCACCGAGCACTGAGCCCGGCTGCTCTACAGTCGCCCGGTGCCGCAGTCAGCCGTGCTCGTCGAGGTCGTCCGGTCGGGGTTCGTAGAGGGCCACCACCGCGGGTCGGTCATCGCGTTGGGTGCCGACGGGGAGATCGCGTTCGCCGCCGGCGACCCGGCGGCGGCCGTCTTCCCACGCTCGTCCAACAAGCCGATGCAGGCGGTCGGCATGCTGCGCGCCGGGCTGGAGCTCGAGGGCGAGCTGCTGGCCCTGGCGTGCGCGAGCCACTCCGGTGAGCCCTTCCATCTCGACGGCGTACGCCGGGTCCTGGCCGTGGCAGGGCTGGACGAGGCCGCCCTGCAGACCCCTCCGGACCTTCCGGTCGACGAGACCGAGCGGCTGGCGTACGTCCTGGCCGGCGGCGAGCCGTCGCCCATCGCGATGAACTGCTCCGGCAAGCACGCCGCCATGCTCGTCACCTGCGTCCGCAACGGCTGGCCCACCGACTGCTACCGGGAGCCCGACCACCCGCTGCAGCGGGCTCTGCGGGACACCCTGGAGGACCTCGCCGGCGAGGACGTGACCGCGACGGGTGTGGACGGGTGCGGTGCGCCGCTCTTCGCGATCAGCCTGCTGGGTCTGGCCCGCGCCTTCCGGGCAGTGGCGACGGCCCCACCGGGCACGCCGGGGGGCGCGGTCGCGGGCGCGATCCGGACGTACCCGCGGTGGCTCGGCGGCACCCGCCGGGACGTCACCGCCCTCGTCGCGGGGGTGCCCGGCCTCATCGCCAAGGACGGTGCCGAGGGCGTCTACGCGGCCGCCCTGCCGGACGGGCGCGCCGTCGCCCTCAAGATCGACGACGGCGCGTCCCGCGCCCGGCCCCCGGTGATGGTGGCGGCGCTGCGGCGGCTCGGTGTCGAGGCCGACGTGCTCGACGAGCTGGCCGAGGCGCCGCTGCTGGGCGGCGGCCGGCCGGTGGGTGCAGTCCGCGCCGTCCTCTGAGGTGCGCCTAAACCCTTTGTGAGCAAAGGAACTCCCGGGTGAGGTATGTCACCCAAGAAGTGCTAGCTGAGCGCTTGCCACAGTTAGCACGAGGGGTAAGACTTGTCGTGTGGCACCGCTCAACGTCGGCTCGCTAGGCGAGTACATCCGCGACCAGCGCAAGAGCGCGCAGTACTCACTGCGCCAGCTGGCCGAGGCGGCGGGCGTGTCCAACCCGTACCTGAGCCAGATCGAGCGCGGGCTCAAGAAGCCCAGCGCCGAGATCCTCCAGCAGATCGCGAAGGCGCTGCGGATCTCCGCCGAGACGCTCTACGTGCGGGCCGGGTTCCTCGAGGACCACAACCCCGGTGACGTCGTCACCGCGATCCTCGCGGACCCCACGATCGGCGTGCGGCACAAGCAGGTGCTGCTCGACATCTACGAGTCCTTCCGAAAGGAGCACGGCTCGCAGGCGCAGGAGGCCGCACCGGCCCCCGCGCGGGCGCAGCGGACCGCTCCGACGAAGGCACGCACCACCACCCCGCGCACGAGCACGCGCACCACAAGGAGGAACGCATGACCATCACCAAGAGCAAGCCCTTCTACGCCGTTGCCGGTGCCGGCGACCTCGCCGTCAAGAAGCTGCGCGAGGTCCCGACGCGCCTGCAGACCATCAAGGTCGACCGCAAGGGCATCGAGGACACCATCTCGACGCTCCAGGTCGAGACCAAGGCACTGCCGGCCAAGGCCCAGACGGTGGCGATCGGGCTCGTCGGTGACGTGGCCGAGAGGGCGGAGGGGGTCTACGGCGACCTCATCACCCGCGGTCGTAGCGTCGTGACGCGCATCCGCCGCCAGAAGTCCACGCAGGACCTCAAGGCCCAGGCGAGCACGACGGTGCGCCGGACCAAGGCGGCCACCACCACGGCCAAGAAGGCCGCGGCGAGCACGAAGAGCTCGGCACGTGGCACCGCGACGACCGCCAAGAAGAGCGCCGCGGCCACCAAGAAGGCCGCCAAGACCGCGGCGACCTCGGCGGGCCAGACCGCGACCGCCGCGACCCAGGCGGCCGCCGACGCCAGCGACAAGGTGGGCAGCTGACGCCCCCGGTCTGACGTCGCCGGCCGGGCCGAGACGGTCGGTCGGCGCGACGCCACCAGGGCCCGTCCCCTTCCGGGGGCGGGCCCTCGTGCTGTCACGGACTAGGCTGGGGCCGTGGACATCGTGGGCAGCATCCAGGGCTTCGTGTTGCTGTTGCTCGGCCTGGGCTCGCTGCTGCTGACCGGGTTCGCCTTCTTCGACGCGCTGCGGCACAAGGCCAACCTCTTCCCGGCCGTGGGGCGGCTCACCAAGCCCATGTGGCTCGGCATCCTCGGCGCCGCCTTCCTGATCAGCATCGTGTCGTTCGGATACCCCGCGACGCTGGGCATCCTCAACGTCCTCGGCGTCGTCGCGGCCGGGATCTACCTCGCCGACATCCGGCCGAAGATCAAGCAGATCAGCGGCGGTGGCCGCGGCGGGTCGTACGGGCCCTACGGTCCGTACTGACCGAGCCGCGCATGTCGCTGCTCGCCACGGCCGACGGCCACCTCGACTTTCTCGTCACCGGCGCCGGCGCGCCGGTGACGGTCTTCGCCCACGGCCTCGCCGGCTCGATCGCGCAGACGCGGCCGCTCGGCAGCGGGGTTGCCGGCAGCCGGGCCTTCCTGCACTTCCGCGGCCACGGTGCCTCGTCCGCGCCGGAGACGCGCTGGACGTACGCGGCGCTGGCGGCCGAGCTGCGGGCGGTCGCCGACCATGTCGGTGCGACGCGGGCCGTCGGCGTCTCGCTCGGCGCCGGCGCCCTGACCGCGCTGCTCGCGGACGCCCCGGCCCGGTTCGAGCGCCTCGTGTTCTTCCTGCCCGCGGCCCTCGACCGCCCTCGGGAGGGTGCCGCCCTCGACCGGCTCGAGGCGATGGCCGACCTGGTGGACGACCGGGACGTCGACGCGGTCGCCGCCCTGCTGCTGGCCGAGCAGCCGACCGGCGTCCGGCACCGGCCCGACGTGCTCCACTGGGTGCGCCGGCAGGCCGCGACCCTGGTGGGCACCCCCGTGTCGCGGGCGCTGCGGGAGATGCCGCGCCAGCACCCGCTCGCCGACCGCGGGATCCTGTCGCGCGTCCGGTCGCCGGCGCTGGTCATCGGTCAGGACGGCGACGACGCCCATCCCGTGGCCGTCGCGGCCGACCTCGCCGAGGCCCTGCCGAAGGCAGAGCTGCACGTATTCGGGCCCGACGGCGCGCTCTGGTCGCATCGTCGCGAGCTGCGCGACCTGGTCGCCGGCTTCCTGAACCGGTGAAGGCAGCAGCAGCCCGGTCGGGACGGTCGGCGGCTCGTAGGCTCGGGGACGTGGCAGACCTCTCGCGTGACCTGCATGGGCGCACCCACCGGCTCGAGCTGGCGGACCAGTCCCTGCGGGAGTGGGATGCGACCGTGCTCGACGCGTCCGCCGAGGGCATCGTGCTGGACCGGTCCGCCTTCTACCCGGGCGGCGGGGGTCAGCCGCCCGATCACGGGGTGCTGCTGTGGGGCGGCGTCCAGACCCGCATCGCCGGCGTCCGCAAGGGGGACGACCTCTACCTGGTCCCGATGGAGGGCGACCCGGTGCCGCCGGCCGGGACCGCCGTGCGCGGCGCGCTCGACGACGAACGGCGGACCGCGCTGATGCGCACCCACTCCGGCCTGCATGTGCTGTGCGGCGTGGTGTTCCGTGACTTCGGCGCCCTGGTCACCGGCGGCAACATGGAGCCGCTGACCGCGCGGATGGACTTCAACCTGACCGAGGTGCCGCCCGGGTTCCGCGAGGGCGTGGAGGCCGCCTGCAACACCGAGGTGGCCGCCGGCCGGCGGATCGACGTGCGGGTCCTGCCCAGGGACGAGGCGTTCGCGCTCCCCGACATCATCCGCACCGCCACCAACCTGGTGCCGCCCGAGGTCAAGGAGGTCCGGATCATCGACATCGTGGGCCTGGACCAGCAGGCGGACGGCGGCACCCACGTCGCCTCCACTGCTTCGGTAGGCCGGATCGAGGTCGTCAAGATCGAGAGCAAGGGCAAGGGCTTCCGCCGCCTGCGCATCCGCATCGCGGACTAGCCGGCCTGGCCGGGCCCGGCGGCCTGGCCGGGCCTGGCGGTGGGCAGGAGCCGCGCTCTCGCGTTCCGGCCG
>DASVBJ010000010.1:0-23542 GCA_036375895.1 Actinomycetes bacterium
AGTCGCGCTGGTGGCCCATGTCCCGGCCGAGGAACGGCTCACCGTTGTCCTGACCCAGCTTGATCGCGCCGATGCGCTCGGTCATGCCGTACTGCGTGACCATCGCCCGGGCCACCGCTGTGGCCTTCTCGATGTCGTTGGAGGCCCCGGTGGTGGGGTCGTGGAACACGATCTCCTCCGCGGCCCGGCCGCCGAGCAGGTAGGCCAGCTGGTCGAGCATCTCGTTGCGGGTCGTGGAGTACTTGTCCTCGTCCGGCAGCACCATCGTGTAGCCCAGCGCCCGGCCCCGGGACAGGATCGTGATCTTGTGCACCGGGTCGGTGTTGGGCAGGGCCGCGGCCACCAGGGCGTGGCCGCCCTCGTGGTAGGCCGTGATCTTCTTCTCCTTGTCGCTCATGATCCGGGTGCGCTTCTGCGGGCCGGCGACCACGCGGTCGATGGCCTCGTCGAGCGCCCTCGCGTCGATGAGCCGCCGGTCGGAGCGGGCCGTCAGCAGCGCCGCCTCGTTGAGGACGTTCGCCAGGTCGGCGCCGGTGAAGCCCGGCGTACGACGGGCGAAGGCCATCAGGTCGATCGACTCGTCGATCGGCTTGCCTTTGGCATGCACCTCGAGGATGCGGTGGCGCCCGCGCAGGTCCGGGCGGTCGACCGCGATCTGGCGGTCGAACCGGCCCGGGCGCAGCAGCGCCGGGTCGAGGATGTCGGGCCGGTTGGTGGCGGCGATCAGGATGACGCCGCCCTTGACGTCGAAGCCGTCCATCTCGACGAGCAGCTGGTTCAGCGTCTGCTCGCGCTCGTCGTGGCCGCCGCCGAGACCGGCGCCGCGGTGCCGGCCGACCGCGTCGATCTCGTCGACGAACACGATCGCCGGCGCGTTGGCCTTCGCCTGCTCGAACAGGTCGCGCACGCGGGAGGCGCCGACGCCGACGAACATCTCGACGAAGTCGGAGCCGGAGATCGAGTAGAACGGCACGCCGGCTTCACCGGCGACGGCGCGGGCCAGCAGGGTCTTGCCGGTGCCGGGCGGGCCGTACAGCAGGACACCCTTGGGGATCTTGGCCCCGATGGCCTGGAACTTGGCGGGATTCTCGAGGAACTCCTTGATCTCCTGCAGCTCCTCGACCGCCTCGTCGACCCCGGCCACGTCGGAGAAGGTCGTCTTGGGGGTGTCCTTGCTGATGAGCTTGGCCTTCGACTTCCCGAACTGCATGACGCGGGAGCCGCCGCCCTGCATCTGGTTGAAGAAGAAGAGGAAGACCACGATGATCAGGAAGATCGGCAGGATCGTGATCAGCAGGCTGACCAGCCAGCTCTGCCTGGGCACCTTGGTGTCGTAGGGCTTGACCGGCGGGTGCGCCTCGAGCGTGTCCAGGATGCGCAGCTGCTGACCCTCGACGTAGTCGGACTGGATCTTGCTGCTGCCCGAGATCTTGACGCCCTCCTTGAGGACGATCTCGAGCCGCTGGTCGCGGTCGACGATCTTGGCCTGCTCGACCTCACCCTTCTGGATGGCCGCGATGGCGGTGGCGGTGTCGACCTTCTTGAACCCACCCGCGGCGGAGGAGATCGAGCTGATGAGCAGCACACCGAGGATGATGATCGCGACCCAGAAGAAGGGGCCTCGGAAGTAGCGTTTGACGTCCATCGAACCGGGGCGGGTCGCCCCGTCCCTCCTGCCGAACGTGGGTTAGTGAGTCTCGAAGGTACACCGCAGCGTGCGCACGCAGCACCACAACGGGTGCCCGCCGCCGCTCCGGGGCCTGGCTGATGCCCTCACAACGCTCTCACGAACCCCGATAGTTCCGTCTCCCTGCCCGCTGGCGGCTCAGCCGGAGTAGACGTGCGACGCCAGGGTGCCGACAAATGGCACGTTGCGGTAGCGCTCCGCGTAGTCGAGCCCGTAGCCGATGACGAACTCGTTGGGGATGTCGAAACCGACGTACCGGACAGGCACGTCCACCTTGGCGGCCTCCGGCTTGCGCAGCAGCGTGCAGACGGACACCGACGCGGGACCCCGCGAGCCCAGGTTGGCCATCAGCCAGGAGAGGGTCAGGCCGGAGTCGATGATGTCCTCGACGATCAGGACGTGCTTTCCGGAGATGTCCCGGTCCAGGTCCTTGAGGATGCGCACGACGCCGGAGGACTTGGTGCCCGACCCGTACGACGAGACCGCCATCCAGTCCATGGTGACGGGCGAGCTGAGCGCGCGGGCCAGGTCGGCCATCACCATGACGGCACCCTTCAGCACCCCCACGAGCAGCAGGTCGCGCCCCTCGTAGTCGGCGTCGATCTCGGCGGCCATCTCGCGTAGCCGCGCGGCGATCTGCTCCTCGCTGATGAGCACCTTCTCGAGGTCGGTGCCGAGGTCCTTCTCGTCCACGAGCGCTCGCTCTCCTGTCGCCACGGCCCATCGGGCCGGCCCTCACGTGCGGGTGAGGAGCAGCCTGCCATACCGCCGCGTGACCGCGACCCGACCGGGGAGGTGCAGCGGCCCCTGGCCGTGCCAGGCGGTGACCAGCCGGTCGACCTCCGCGACGTGGGCAGCGGTGAGGTCCGAGGACGGCGCGCCGCTCGCGAGCACCGCCGCGCGCAGCACCCGGGTGCGGACCGCGGCGGGCAGTGCGGCCAACGCCGCCACGTCCAGGCCCTCGCCGCCCTCGGCGGCCCGCTCTGCGGCCTCGCGCGCCCAGCCGTCCAGGGCGTCGGCGTCGGCCCGCAGCAGGTCCGCGGTACGAGCGAGCGCGGCCGCCACGCCGGGCCCCAGCGCGGCCTCGAGTGCCGGCATCGCCTCGTGCCGCACCCGGGACCGGGCGTAGGCCGGGTCCGCGTTGTGCGGGTCGTCCCACACGGTCAGCCCGGCGCAGGCGGCCCGCGCCGTGGCCCGGTCCAGGCCGAGCAGCGGGCGCCGGTACCGTCCCGACACCGCCGCCATGCCGGCGAGCGAACGGGCCCCGGACCCCCGCGCCAGGCCCAGCAGCACGGTCTCGGCCTGGTCGTCACGGGTGTGGCCGAGCAGCACCGCCGCCGCGCCGTGGGCGCCGGCCGCCGCGTCGAGGGCGGCGTAGCGCGCGGCGCGGGCGGCACCCTCCGGGCCGCCCTCGTGGCCCACCGTCACCGTGCGGACCTCGACCGGGTCGAGCCCCAGGTCGCGCAGGGATCGGGCCACCGCGGCGGCCCGGGTGGCCGACTCCGCCTGGAGTCCGTGGTCGACCGTCACCCCGCCGGCGAGCAGCCCCGCCCGCGGCGCGACGAACGCCACGGCAGCGGCCAGCGCGACCGAGTCGGCGCCGCCGCTGCAGGCGACCAGCACGAGGTCGCCCGGTGCGAGGTCGGCGAGCCCCCGGCGTACGGCGGCACGGACCGCGGCGACGGCGGCAGGCGGACCCATCGGCGGCGGCGCTCAGGAGGCGCGGAGGCGGTAGCCGACGCCCCGCACGGTCTCGATGTCCGCCCGGTCGAACGGCCGGTCGACCTTGTCCCGCAGGTAGCGCACGTAGACGTCGACCACGTTGGACCCGCCTTCGTAGGCGAAGTCCCACACGTGCTCGATGAGGTAGGTGCGGCTCAGGACCTCGCCCGGGTGGCGCATCAGCTCCTGGAGCAGGGCGAACTCCTTCGGGGTCAGCTCGACCGCCGCCGAGCCCCGGGTCACCTCGTGGTTGACCGGGTCGAGGGTGAGGTCGCCCACCCGCAGCACGACCGGCCGCTCCCGCGGCTCGCGGCGCGTGATGGCCCGCAGCCGTGCCTGCAGCTCGGCCAGCGCGAACGGCTTCGTCAGGTAGTCGTCGGCGCCCGCGTCGAGGCCCCGCACCCGGTCGGTCACCGCGTCGCGGGCGGTGAGCATGAGCACCGGCGCCCAGCAGCCCTCGGAGCGCAGCCGGCGGCACACCTCGAAGCCGTCCGGGGCCGGGATCATCGCGTCCAGGACGATGCCGTCGTACGGGTTCGCCCGGGCGTGCCACAACGCCTCGGAGCCGCTGTCGGCGAGGTCGACGGCGTAGCCCTCGCGCAGCAGCGCGCGCTGCAGCACCGATGCCATGGCGGGGTCGTCCTCGACGACGAGCAGCCGCATGCCGCCAGCCTATGGCCGGTCGGGCGGCGACGGCTCTCACGGCGCTCTCACCGGCGGCGGGCCACGATGGGTACGCCGGGTGGAGCACCGGGAGGAGGACGCCGTGACCGCCATCGCCACCGCGATCCTGCACCTGCCCGCGGCCCTGGTGCTGGTGCTGGCGTTCCTGCTGCCCGCCCTCGAGGCGTCGCTGCTCTTCGGCCTCGTGGTGCCGGGCGAGATCGCCGTCCTGCTCGCCGGGGTGACGGCCCACCAGGGCAGCCTGCCGCTGTGGGCGGTGATCGTCGTGGCCGTGGCCGGCGCCGTCGTCGGCGACAACACCGGCTACCTGCTGGGGCGCCGCTTCGGCCGGCGCCTGGTCAGTCGGCTGCCGCGACGGCTCGTCCCGCCCGAGCACCTCGAGCGCGGCGAGGCCCTGCTGCGGCGGCTGGGCGGGCGGGCGGTGCTCGTCGGGCGCTTCACCGCGGCGCTGCGGGCCCTGGTGCCCAGCCTGGCCGGCATGAGCGGCGTGCGCTACCGGGAGTTCACCCTCTACAACTTCGTCGGCGGCCTGGTCTGGGCCGGCGGCGTCGCCGTGCTCGGCTTCCTGGCGGGCGCGAGCTACCGGGTCGTCGAGCACCGGCTGGGCCTCGGCAGCGCGGCCCTGCTGGCCGTGCTGATCGTCGCAGGGGCTGTCGTCGGCCTGCGGGCCCGCCGGCTCCGCCGCCGCAACGGTCTCGGCGTGCCGGTCTAGCCGACGACCGGGATCGACAGGGTCACCCGCGCTCCCCCGAGCCGGCTGCCGTTGTCGGCCGCGGCGGACCCGCCGTGGGCACGCACGATCGCCGCGACGATGGCGAGGCCCAGGCCGGCGCCTCCGCCGCGGCGGGTGCGCGCCACGTCGCCGCGGGTGAAGCGCTCGAACGCGGCGGGCAGCAGGTCGGGCGGGAAGCCCGGGCCGTCGTCCTCGACCTGCACGAGGAGCCGCCCGGCCGGGGCGGCCACGTCCACCCGCACGTGCCGGGCGCCGGCGGCCGCGCTGTTGGCCACCAGGTTGCCGATCGCCCGTTCCATCCCGAGCCGCTCGAGCCGCGCGGTCACCGGCTGCCCGGTCGCCGTGACCTCGAGGCCGTCGCGCGACAGCCGCGCCGCGACCTCCTGCGCGAGACCCAGCACCGGCACGGCCGCACGCTCCACCGGCCCGCCGGCCTCCTCCCGCGCGAGCACCAGCAGGTCCTCGGCGAGCACGGAGAGCCGCTCGCACTCGCGCAGCGCGGCCCGCAGGGACCGCTCCACCTCGGCAGGGTCGTCGACCGCGGCCAGCGCAAGCTCGAGCTCCCCTCGGAGCACGGCCAGCGGAGTCCGCAGCTCGTGGCTGGCGTCGTCGACGAACGCGCGCTCCCGGTCGAAGGCCACCTCCAGCCGGTGCAGCATCCCGGCCAGGGTCCGCCCCAGGTGCGCGATCTCGTCGTGTCCCGCAATGTGCGGCAGCGGCCGCGGCCGCCCGGCCTCGGCGATCTCCTCGGCCTCGGCGGCGAGCAGGTCCACCGGTCGTAGCGCGGCCGAGAGCACCGACCGCCCGGCGAGCGCCACGACGAGCACGAGCAGCGGGATGGTGACCCCGATCACCAGCAGCACCCGGCGCCGGGCGTCCTCGGCCGGGCTCTGCGAGGCCGCGACCGCGACGACCACGTCGTGCCCGCCGACGCGGGCCGGGCGCGCGAGCACCCGCAGGCCGTCCTCGACGCCTTCCCGGGGGTCGGGCACGTCCAGCGTCGCCTGCCGCTCCCGCGCGGCGGCCACCTGCGCCGGGGTGAGCAGCGGCCGGTCGAGGGACCGCGACGACCCGAGCAGGGCCCCGTCGGTGGCGTAGACCTGGGCCAGCGGGTCCTCGGCCGGCACCTCCAGACCGGTCTCCTGCAGCCCCGCCACCAGGTCGTCGGCACGCACGGCGAGCCCGTCGTCGATCGCGGCCTTCAGCTGGATGGCCAGGGCGAGGTAGAGGCCTCCGAGCGCGACGACCAGCACGACCGCGGCGCCGACCACCATCACCAGCGTCAGCCGGTCCTTGACCGATCGCGGCCGCACCCGGTTCAGGACGCGCGGCACGGGCGGCACAGGGCGAGGGTACGGCGGGGCGGGCCGCCGCTCAGTCGCCGACCCGCCGCGTCCAGGCCGCCGGGTCGGCGAGCTCGGCGCGGGTCGGGAGGTTCTCCGCGCGCTCCCAGACGCGGTTGAACCCGGTCATGCCGACCAGGTCGACGGCACCGCGGACGAACCGCTCGCCGTCGCGGTACTGGCGCAGCTTGGCGTCCAGGCCGAGCAGTCGGCGGACCGCCTGCTCGAGACGGGTGGCGTCCTGGCGTCGGCGCTGGAACGAGCGCCGGATCTCGGCAACGGAGGGGATGACGCCCGGGCCGACGCCGTCCATGACGAAGTCGGCATGTCCCTCGAGCAGTGACATCAGGGCGGTGATGTGGTCGAGCATCTCGCGCTGCGCCGGAGACTGCACGGCCTCGACGAGCGAGGTGCCCTCGGCATCGCCCTCGCCCCGCAGGGCGTCGTAGGCCGCCCCGATCCCGGCGCGCAGCCGACGCGCGATCGCCGCCGGGTCGACGTCGGTGGCGTCGACGTAGGCGCGCACGAGGCCCATGACGTGCCCGCGCAGCCACGGCACCGCGCCGAACTGCACCCGGTGGGTCTCCTCGTGCAGGCAGACCCAGAGGCGGAAGTCGCTCGGGTCGACGCCCATCTCCCGCTCGGTCGCGACGATGTTGGGTGCGACGAGGAGCAGCCGCCCGGGCGTCGCCTCGGGGTCGCTGCCGTACGGCGGGAAGAGCTCGTACTGGCCGAGCACCTTGGTGGCGAGGAAGGCCAGCAGCGACCCGGTCTGCACTCCCGTCACGCGCGAGCCGACCGCCCCGACGGTGCCCGTCGCGGGACCGCGCCGGCTGGCCAGCTTCTCGACGAGCGGCTCCAGCACGGTGCGAAAGCCGGAGGCGTTGGCCCGGATCCAGCCCGGCCGGTCGATGACAGCGACGGCCGCACCGTCCGCCGACGGCGCCTCGAGTCCGGTGTGGTCACGGACGTGCCGCTCGGCCTGCTCGGCGTACCGCCGCAGGTCGGCCACCGCCGAGCGCGCCTCCTCCCGGGACACGCTGGGGCCGGGCCGCACCAGCCGGGTCGCCGTGGTCACGGCGAGGTCCCAGTCGACCATCGCGGAGGAGTTCATCTGGTCACCGTACGTCGTCGGGGGCCGGGACGCCGGTGGGCCCGGGCGGGTCGTTGCCGACCGCCCGGGCCCACCGGGTCAGAGGTGAAACGCCTGATGCGTCAGGTGAAGATGCTGACGCCGCCGGGACCGACGAGCAGTCCGACGATGATGAGCGCAATGCCCATCAGGACCTGGCCGCGTACGAGGGTCACGATCCCCCAGACGACCAGAATCACCGCCAGGAGCCACAAAAGAAATGCCATGTTGTCCGCCTCCTTCCGGACCGCATGGTTCCCCGGCGTCACCGGCTCAATCTCCCGGCGGTGACCAAACTTTCTAGCGAGCCGCAAGTGCGGCGGCGATGCGGTCGAGCCGATCCCGGGCGCCGAGGGTGCCCGCGGGCGGCACGCGGTCGGCGAGCACTGCGAAAACGAGCAGCCGCCCCGTGGCGTCGGGAGCCGTCCCGGCGAGGCTGCTGACACCCGTCAGCGTGCCGGTCTTGGCTCGGACGACTCCGGCCCCGGGGCTCGTCGTACGGCCGTCGAACCGGTCGTCGAGCGTGCCGCTGAACGCCGCCACCGGCAGGCCGGTGACGAGGGGACGCAGCTCGGGCCGGTCGTCGCCGAGCGCCGCCACGAGGAGGTGCGCGAGGGTCGTCGGAGCCACCAGGGAGCCACGGGCCAGGCCGCTGCCGTCGAGCAGGTGCAGGCCCGCGGAGGGCACCCCGAGCTCGCCGAGCACCTGCGCCACGGTCTGCTGCCCGCCGGCGAACGAGGCCGGCCGGCCGCTGGCGTGGGCGGCCAGCCGGGACAGCGCCTCGGCCAGGTCGTTGTCGCTCGTGGCGAGCGCCCGCTCGACGAGCACCGAGACCGTCGGCGAGCGCACCGAGGCCAGCTCCGTGGCGGCGGTCGGGGCGGACGCCCGGGCGATGCCCGGGGCCACCGCGACCCCCTGGGCGGCAAGGAGACGGGCGAAGTCGTTCCCGGCCGCCAGTGTCGGGTCGGCGTGCCGCTGCCGCTTCCCCGGGCGCACCCGGCCCTCGTCGACCGAGAGCGCGCTGACCGGCGCGACCACGCCGGAGCGCACGTACGACGCGGGCCAGTCGGGCGACACCGACGGCCCCTCGAAGAGCCCGTCGTCGACCCGCAGCCGGACCCTGTCGACGCCCCGGCCGCGCAGCGCGGTCGCCGTGGCCGCGGCGAGGGTCGTGAGGTCCGCCTCGACGGGATACGCACCGGCCCGCTGCGGCGCGACGCGGAGCGTCGGGTCGCCGCCCCCGACGAGGACCACCTCGTCCGGCGCCGTCCCCGCCACGACCTGGGTCGCCAGCCGGGCGTCCGGGCCGAGGCTGACGAGCGCCGCCGCGGAGGTCGCCAGCTTGGCCACCGATGCCGGCGTACGGGGTCGGTCGGCGTCGCGCTCGAAGAGCACCTCACCGGTGCGGCCGTCGAGCACGACCGCCCCCGGGTCGGGGCCGAGGTCTTTGTCGGCGAGCAGCCGCTGCAGCGCAGCCCGGTCCAGCGCCCCGGCCACCGACCGGTCCGGTCCGCCGGGCACCGAGGGGTCCGCGGTCGGCAGCACCGGCCCCGCCGGGGTGTGGACGGGCCCCCGGTGCAGCGTCGGGCTCGGCGTGGGCGACGGGTCCGCGAACAGCCCGCCGGCCAGGTGCCCGCTGGCGTCGAGCCCCACGACCCCAGCGGCTGCCAGGGCGATGACGGAGAGCCCGGCAGCGACCGCCGCCCCCCCACGCCCGCCGAAACCCACCACACCCTCGTTTCCTCGACCGGTACGGGTACGGGAGACTATCCGCCAAGCCACCCGGGAGGTTCTGTGGAGTTCGACGTGCTCATCGAGATCCCCAAGGGACAGCGGAACAAGTACGAGGTCGACCACGCCACCGGACGCATCCGCCTCGACCGCATGCTGTTCACGTCGACGCGCTACCCCGCCGACTACGGGTTCATCGAGAACACCCTCGGCGAGGACGGCGACCCGCTGGACGCCCTCGTGCTGCTCGACGAGCCCACCTTCCCCGGCTGCCTGATCCGCTGCCGGGCGCTGGGCATGTTCCGCATGACCGACGAGGCGGGCGGCGACGACAAGGTGCTCTGCGTGCCGTCGACCGACCCGCGGATGGAGCACCTGCGCGACATCCACCACGTCTCGGAGTTCGACCGGCTGGAGATCCAGCACTTCTTCGAGGTCTACAAGGACCTCGAGCCCGGCAAGTCGGTCGAGGGCGCCACCTGGGTCGGCCGGGTCGAGGCCGAGGCCGAGATCGTCGCGTCCACGCAGCGGCTGAAGGACGCCCAGGAGGCCGGCGAGCACCACTGACGCGGGCGCCCGGTGCGGCTAGTGCGGCTCGGCTGCTCGGGCCGGGCGTCAGCCCGCAGGCGGCTCGATGACCTGCTCGGCGATGCTGCGGTCGGGCGCGGGATGCTCCACGAGGGCGAGGACCCGGTTGGCCATGAACCGCGCGGTCCGGACCGGTGTCCCACCCCGCGTCACCTCGGTCACCTCGACCACGCCCCGACCGGTGTTGATCTCCACCCGACGACCGTTGCGAGTGGCCACGACCTCGTAGGTGCGGACCTGCCCACCCGCGTCGATGACGATCTCGACCCGGTCACCGCGCACGCTCCGACGGTACCTCCGCACCGGGCAGCCGCGGCTGCTTCCGTCGGCGCGTGATTCCCGGTCCCGCGACGGGGTAGGCGGGTCGGTGGAAGGGGTGAGGACATGGCAACGCAGAAGCAGCGAAGCGCCGCCCGCAAGAACGTACGGAAGGCCGCGCAGGCGGCCAGGTCGCAGAAGACCATCGCCTCGATGCCGAAGCGCACCCGGACGGCGCTGGGCAAGCAGGGCGCGGCCGTGGCCGCACGGGAACGCCGGCACGGCAGCTCACCCAAGACCCGGCAGGAGCTGTACGCCGAGGCGCAGCGACGAGACATCCCCGGACGGTCCAAGATGGGCCGGGCCGAGCTGGCGCGGGCGCTTGGCCACGACTGAGCCGGGCCACGACTGAGCCGGCTCCCGCAGCCACCCGCGACGAAGGGAGCGCAACGAGGTGACGAGCGCCGACATCCTGGTCGATGCCTTCGGCCGGGTCCGCGAGGTGGTCCACCGGGCCGTCGCCGGGCTGACGGCGGAGCAGCTGGCGTTCCGCCCGGAGGGCCGGGCCAACTCCATCGCCTGGCTGGTGTGGCACCTCACCCGCGTCCAGGACGACCACGTCGCAGACGCCGCGGGCACCGAGCAGGTCTGGACGGTGGGCGGCTGGGCGGACCGGCTCGGCCTGCCGTTCGCCGTGGCGGCGACCGGGTACGGCCAGAGCAGCGACGAGGTGGGCGACGTGGGCAAGGTCCGGCTGGGCGCCGACCTCCTCACCGGCTACCACGACGCGGTCCACGCCAGGACGGTCGAGTACGTCGAGGGGCTGACCGACGACGACCTCACCCGGGTGGTCGACGAGGCGTGGGACCCGCCCGTGACCCTCGGCGTTCGCCTGGTCAGCGTGATCAGCGACGACCTGCAGCACGCCGGCCAGGCCGCGTACCTCCGCGGCCTCGTGGAGCGCTGACCGCCTACGGCCAGCCGGCGCCGGGCGCGGGCGCCGCAACGGTCAGGACCTGGCCGGTCCGGGCTCCGTGGGCGATGCCCTGCGTGCCCTGCCACTCGGCCGCCATCATGAACAACGTCCGGCCGTCGGGGCCACCGAGCATGCACGCGAAGCACCCGCGGTCGAGGTCGATCGTCTGGAGCGGCTCGCCGCCCTCGCGAACGCGGACGCAGCGCTGGTGGGGCACGTCGCCGAACCAGACGGCGCCGTCCGCGTCCAGGCAGATGCCGTCCGGGGCGGCGCCGGGCAGGTCAGCCCAGGTGCGCCGGTTCGACAGGGTCCCGTCGGTGCCGATCTCGAACGCCGTCAGCCGCCCGCCGTAGGACTCGGCGACGATCAGCGTCGAGTTGTCGGGGGTCACGACCATGCCGTTGGGGAAGTCGACGCCGTCGGCCACCTGCCGGGCCGAGCCGTCCGGCGTGACGAGGGCGACGACTCCGGAGGCGGGCGGCTCACCGGCCATCAGGTCGAAACCGATGTTGTTGACGTAGGCGTTGCCGCGCCCGTCCACCACGATCTCGTTCCACGGGTGGCCGGACAGGCGACCCAGGTCGGCGTGGGTGACGAGGGACCCGTCGGGCTCCCTCCGCAGGAGCAGCCGATCGCTCGGGGAGACGACGAGCAGACGCCCGTCCGGCAGCCAGTCGATGGAGAACGGGAGCGACGGCACGCGAGTGACGACCTCGCTCCGGCCCGCGAGGTCGGCCGCCACCACCTCGTGCGCGCCCCAGTCGCAGAACCACAGCCGGTCGCCGTGCCAGCGAGGCGACTCGCCGAGCACGAGACCGGTCAGCAGTGGCCGCGGCTGCGCAGTTGCGGACTCCTTCGGTGACATCGGCGACCTCCCTCTGGTCGAGTCGAGCGCCCTGCGTCACGGCAGCTGCGCGCTCCCACAGACCAAGACCGTGGCACGCGAGTCAACTCATCGGTGCGCGGGCTCACGTGACACCGAGCAGGCCGATCGCCGCACGTGCCGCCGCGACGGTCGCCCGCGCGTCACCCTCGACCGACGCGGCGCCGCGGCGCAGCAGCCGCAGCAGCTCGGCCGGGTCGGCGGCCAGCTCCCGGTACCTCCGCTGCAGCGGCTCCAGCGTCGCGACGACGGCCTCCGTGACCGCCGCCTTGAGGGCAGCGGCGCCGCCCAGCCCGAGGAGGGCCTGCTCCGGGGTGCGGCCGGTCAGGGCAGCGAGCAGCACTGCGAGGTTGGCGACGCCGGGCCGGCCGTCCACGTCGTACGACAGCGCGGGGTCGCCGTCGGTGACGGCCCGGCGCACCTTCGCCGCGACCGTGTCGGGGTCGTCCAGCAGGTAGATGACGCCGGAGCCGTCGGCGCCCGACTTGCCCATCTTCGCCGTGGGGTCGCGCAGGTCCTTGACCCGGGCGCTCTCGGCCGGGAGCACGCCGCGGGGCACCGTGAACACCTCGCCGTAGCGGGCGTTGAACCGGCGGGCCAGGGTCGCGGTCAGCTCGAGGTGCTGACGCTGGTCGTCGCCCACGGGCACCACGTCGGTGCGGTAGGCCAGCACGTCGGCGGCCATCAGGGCCGGGTAGGTGAGCAGCGACAGACGGGTCGACTCCCGCCCGGTCGACTTCTCCTTGAACTGCACCATGCGGCTCATCTCGCCGTACGTCGCGGTGCTCTCCAGCAGGTAGGACAGCTCGGTGTGCGCCGGCACCGACGACTGCAGGAACAGCCGCGCCCGCGGGTCGAGCCCGCAGGCGAGCAGGGTCGTGGCGAGCTCGAGCGACAGCGCGCGCAGCCGCCGCGGGTCGTGGTCGACGGTGAGGGCATGCAGGTCGGCGACGCAGACGAGGGTCTCGTTGGCGGGGTCGGTCACGTGGTCCAGCAGCGGCCGGATCGCGCCCAGGTAGTTGCCGAGCTGCAGGCGTCCGGTCGGCTTCAGACCGGTGAACACACGGGTGGTCATCGTGGGGCTCCTAGCGGGGATGGGTCGCCCACGACAGCCGGCACGCCCGTGACACACGAACGGCCGCCCGGGTGGGCGGCCGACGGGAACAGGAAGAGTCGGTGGGGCCGCCCTAGCGCGGCCACCACCAGCAGAAGGCGGTGCGGGTGCCTGTCGTCACCCCGCCATTGTGCACGGTCAGATCCAGCCGAGCTCGCTGAATTCCGGGAAGCCGCCCTGCCACACGCCGAAGACGGTGAAGAGCACGAGCGAGAGGCCGTACGCCGTGAGCAGCAGCCGACCTGCGCCGTGCCGGGTCGCCATGCCCCACAGCGTGAAGACCGCCGCCGTGGCGATGCCCATCGCCACCGTCTGACCCTCGATCGAGTTGGTGAAGTGGGTGAACCCCACCAGCCCCGCGACGAGGTAGGCGACCGGGCCGGTCCGGACCCGGCGATCGCTCAGGGTGGCCGCCAGGGTCGCCATGATCACCGCGAAGCCGCCGTACCAGAGGTAGTGCCCCACGACCTCGTCCCACAGGTGCGCCGGCTCGCCGGGGGCGACGTTGGCGACCGAGTTGGCGGCGAGGTGGATGCCCTGGCCGAGCGTGTAGAGGACCGCACCGAACCAGAAGGCCGTCCAGGCGGCGCCACCCGCCCGGCCGGCCCGCAGCGCGCCCGCCGCGGCGCCGGTCACGACGAACGGCGTCGCCAGGTCGATCCAGTCGGCCCACCGGGTGTCGCCGACCTCGCCGAGCCCGGCGAACAGGGTGCCGGCGTGGTGGAAGACGGCGTAGCCCACGCCGAGCAGCAGCAGCCAGCCGCCGAAGGCGTCGGGTCGTCGGGCGCGGGCGAACGTCATGGCCGCGCGCCGCCGAAGAGGCTGTCTCGCCAGATGCTGGAGATCCGCACGTTCTCCCCCGTGTAGGGCGCCTCGATCATCTCACCGCCACCGATGTAGAGACCCACGTGGTAGATCGAGCCGGGGTCGGTCTTGTCCGAGCCGAAGAACACCAGGTCCCCGGGTCGCAGGTCCGCGAGCGCGACCTGCCGGCTCTGCTCGTACTGCGCGACGCTGTAGTGCGGCAGCGACACCCCACCCCGCTCCCAGGCCCGCATGGTCAGCCCGGAGCAGTCGAAGGAGTCCGGTCCGTCGGCGGCCCACACGTAGGGCTTGCCGAGCTGGTCGCGGGCGTAGGCGATGGCCCGGGCCGCACCCGAGGCGGTGCCGGACGACGAGCCACCGCCGCCGGGCGAGCCGGTCGCGCCCGCGCCCGACGAGCCGGAGCCGCTGTCGCGGCCGGCCTGCTCGGCCTTGCGCCGCGCCTCTGCCCGGGCCGCCGCCTGCCGCCGGAGCTCGGCCTGCCGGGCCCGCTCGGCGCGCTCGGCGCGCTCGCGCTCGAGGCCTGCCTGCCGGGCCCGCTCGAGGCGCACCGAGGTGTTGCGGGCGGCGGCGAGGAGGTGGACCAGCTGCTCGCGCTGGGCGGCGATGTCGGCCACCGCGCGCTGCTGCTCGGCGAGCGCGGACTCGGCGGCCCGCTTGCTCTGCTCCACCGCGTCCGCCGCGTGCTGCCGGGCGGTGACCGTGCGCCCCGCCCGCCGCTGCAGGACGTCGGCGACGACCCGGGCCGCCTGGACGTCGTCGAGGGCGTGCTGCCGGGAGGCGCCGATCTTGTCGATGGCCGATGCGCGGTCGAGCAGGTCGCGAGGTCCGGTCGCCGACAGGAAGGCCGTCAGCCCCTGCAGGTCGCCGCCGGAACGGTACGCGGCGGCTGCGAACCGGCCGAGCCGTCGCTGGGCAGCCGTGACCTCGCCGCGCGCGGCCGCCGCGCGCTGCTGCGCCAGCTCGGCCGCCTGCACGGCCTGGTCGAGGCGGTAGCGCGCGCCGTTGTAGGCCTCGACGGCCCGGGCCACGCCGGTCGCGAGCTCAGCGGCCCGTGCCTTCGCTGTCGCCAGCCTGGCCTCGACCTGGCCGACCCGGGCGGCCGTGTCGGCGACCCGGGCCTTGCTGCGCTCGACCTGCTGCGCGCTGGGGTACGCCGGGTCCGCGCTGGCCGAGGACGGCAGCAGACCGAGGCAGAGCGCGCCGGCGACCGCCAGGGCTGCGGTCCTCGCCGCCACCCGCGGTACGCGGCGCTGCCGCCCCACGCCCCTCTCCTCTCGCCCGCCCCAGGAGCCCACGAGCCGGCCGGCCCGCGACGTGACCCTCCCCGTCACTGTGGTCACACCAGCCTCGCAAGAGAACACCTGCCCCAACGACCCCGTCAAGAGGTCGGACGGCCCCTGCGCAGCCGGGATCCGCCGAACGGGTTGCCCACCCGGACGGGGTCGCCGAGCGTGGGGGCGGTCGCCGGTCACGGGCGTGAGACGCGCTTGGTCGGGTCAGCGGCCGCGCCTACCCTGGCCGGGCCGGACAGCGCGGTTCGGTCCACCCCGCAGCGCCGACCCTCCCCGGAGGACCCACGTGACCGCCGAGAACGGCCGCCCCGAGGCCGAGCCGCCGCTCACCACGGAGCAGGCGGCGCTGCGCGCCGACATCCGTCGGCTGGGCACCCTGCTCGGCGAGACCCTGGCCAGGCAGGAGGGCGGCGCGCTGCTCGATCTGGTCGAGCGGGTGCGCGGGCTGATCCGCAGCGACGCCGACGAGGCCGCGGCGCTGCTGGGCGGCGTCGACGTCGACACCGCGACCCGGCTGGCCCGGGCGTTCTCGACCTACTTCCAGCTCGCCAACGTCACCGAGCAGGTGCACCGCGGCCGCGCGCTGCACGCGCAGCGGCTGACCAAGGGCGGCTGGCTGGCGCAGGCGGCGGAGCGCATCACGGCGAGCGGGCTGCCCGCGGCCGAGCTGCGCGAGGCGGTGCGCCACCTCGGCGTACGGCCCGTGCTCACGGCCCACCCCACCGAGGCCGCCCGCCGCACCACCCTCACGAAGCTGCACGAGGTGGCCGACCTGCTCGACGAGCCGGCCGGCGAGCCGGGCGTCGACCGGCGGCTGGCCGAGGTGGTCGAGCTGCTGTGGCAGACCGACGAGCTGCGGGCGGTGCGCCCGCACCCCACCGACGAGGCCCGCAACGCCGTCTACTACCTCGACGAGCTGTTCGCGCACGCGGCGCCGCTCGTGGTCGAGGACCTCGCCCGCGCGCTCGACGGGCTCGGGGCGCCGCTGCCGCCCGAGTCACGGCCGCTGACGTTCGGCACCTGGATCGGCGGCGACCGGGACGGCAACCCGAACGTCACCCCCGCCGTGACCGCGGAGGTGCTCGTCCTGCAGCGGGAGCACGCCCTTCGCGACACCATCGCGCTCGTCGACGACCTCCGGCACGACCTGTCCACGTCGGTGCGGGTGGTGGGCGCGTCGGCCGAGCTGTGGGCCGGCGTCGAGCGCGACCTCGAGCTGCTCCCCGAGATCGAGCCGCGCTACCGCCGGCTCAACGCCGAGGAGCCCTACCGCCTGAAGGCGACGGCCATCCGCCACAAGCTGCTCAACTCGCGACGCCGGGTCGCCGAGGGGCGGCCGCACGAGCCCGGCCGTGACTACGTCGGCTCGGCCGAGCTGGTCGAGGACCTGCTGGTCATGCAGCGGTCGCTGCTCGCCAACAACGGCGAGCTCGTCGCGCGCGGCCGGCTGGAGCGCGCCATCCGCACCGTCGCTGCCTTCGGCCTGCAGCTCGCCACGCTCGACGTGCGCGACCACGCCGACGTGCTGCACCACGCGTTGGGCCAGCTGTTCGACCGGCTCGCCGAGCTCGACGGGCCGTACGACGGGCTGCCGCGCGCCGCGCGCCGCGACCTCCTCGCCCGCGAGCTGGCCGGGCGGCGTCCGCTCGCGCCGACCCCACCCATCCTGGACGAGGCCGGCGCCAAGGCCTACGGCGTCTTCGTGGCGGTGCGGGAGGCCCTGGAGCTGCTGGGACCCGAGGCGGCCGAGAGCTTCATCGTGTCGATGACGCGTGGTGCCGACGACGTCCTCGCCGCCGTGCTGCTGGCCCGCGAGGCCGGGCTCGTCGACCTGCACAGCGGGGTCGCACGCATCGGCTTCGTGCCGCTGCTCGAGACGACCGAGGAGCTGCGGACCGCCGGCGAGGTGCTCGGTGACCTGCTCTCGGATCCCTCCTACCGCAGGCTCGTCGCGCTGCGCGGCGACGTGCAGGAGGTGATGCTCGGCTACAGCGACTCGAACAAGGCGGCGGGCATCACCACGTCCCAGTGGGAGATCCACCGGGCCCAGCGGCGGCTGCGCGACGTGGCGCGCGAGCACGGCGTACGCCTGCGGTTCTTCCACGGCCGGGGTGGCACCGTCGGCCGCGGCGGCGGGCCGACCCACGACGCGATCCTGGCCCAGCCATGGGGGACGCTCGAGGGCGAGATCAAGGTGACCGAGCAGGGCGAGGTCATCTCCGACAAGTACTCGCTGACCGCGCTGGCGCGGGAGAACCTCGAGCTCACGGTCGCGGCGGCCCTCGAGGCGACGGTCCTGCACACCACCCCCCGGCAGAGCGCCGCGCAGCTCGACCGGTGGGACGCGGTCATGGACGTCGTGTCCGACGCGGCCTACGCGGCGTACCGGGGCCTGGTCGAGGACCCGCGGCTGCCGGAGTTCTTCACCGCCTCGACGCCGGTCGAGCAGCTCGGCGAGCTCCACCTCGGGTCGCGCCCGTCACGGCGGCCCGACACCGGCGGCGGCCTCGAGGGGCTGCGCGCGATCCCGTGGGTGTTCGGCTGGACGCAATCCCGGCAGATCGTGCCGGGGTGGTACGGCGTGGGGAGCGGTCTCGCGGCGGCGCGCGCCGCAGGTCTCGAGGAGGCCCTGGACGAGATGCGGGCCGAGTGGCACTTCTTCGCCAACTTCCTGTCCAACGTGGAGATGACCCTGGCCAAGACCGACCTGCGCATCGCCCGGCACTACGTCGAGGCGCTGGTCGACCCGGCGCTGCATCCCGTCTTCGACCGCATCGTCCAGGAGCACGCGCGCACCGTCGACGAGGTGCTGCGCCTCACCGGCGAGCGCCAGCTGCTCGACGCCCAGCCGGTGCTGCAGCAGACCCTGCGCATCCGCGACGCCTACCTCGACCCGCTGAGCTACCTGCAGGTCGCCCTGCTGCGCCGGGACCGCTGCGGCGACGGGGCGGACGACCCGGCGCTGCGCCGGGCGCTGCTGCTGACCGTCAACGGCATCGCGGCCGGCCTGCGCAACACCGGCTGACCGGCGGCCGGGTCAGCCGTTGCGGACGCGCGGCGGGTCAGCTCTCAGTGGGCGGGGCGGTGCCAGCGCATCCGGGTCCGCTGGCTGCGCGCCCGCCGGAACCGGCGGGCGACGGCACGGGCCAGGTCGGCAGCGCCGATGAGGCCGGCGTCGTTCCCCATCTGGGCGCGGACGATGTCCGCCTCGGGCCGGAACCCCCGGCCGGTCAGGCTGCGCCGGAACGCCTCCCGCGCCGGGGCCAGCAGCAGCTCGCCCGCCTCGGACACGCCACCGCCGATGACGAACCGGCCCGGGTCGTAGGCCGCCGCCAGGTTGGCGATGCCGACCCCCAGCCAGTGCCCGACCTCCTGGAACAGCTCGACCGCCGCCAGGTCTCCGTCCCGGGCCGCCTCGGTCACGACCATCCCGGTGATACGGGCAGGGTCGCCGTCGACCCGGGCCAGCAGACCCTGCGCCACCGGCGAGTTGGCGTTCGCCAGCTCGCGCGCCTCGCGCACGAGGGCGTTGCCGCTCGCGTACTGCTCCCAGCAGCCGCGGTTGCCGCACTCGCACCGGATGCCGCCGGGCACGACCTGCATGTGCCCGAACTCCCCCGCCATGCCGTACCGGCCCCGCTGGATCGCGCCGCCGCTGACGACCGCGCCGCCGATGCCGGTGCCGAGGTTGACCACGACCAGCTGGTCCTCCCCTCGGCCGGCGCCGAACCGCCACTCGGCCCAGGCCGAGGCGTTGGCGTCGTTCTCGACGACCACGGGCAGCCGCAGCCGGCGGGCCAGCGCGTCGCGCAACGGCTCGTTGCGCCACGACAGGTGCGGCGAGAACAGGACGGTCGCCCGGCCGGCGTCGACGAACCCCGCGGCGCCGATGCCGATCGCGTGGATGCTGTAGCTCCCGGCGAGGGTGGTGACGGCCTCGGCGATCGTGTCCTCGACCACGCGGGGGCTCTTCGTACGGTGCGGGGTCTCCCGACGCACCTTGTCGAGCACCCGGCCCTCGCTGTCGACGACGCCGGCGGCGACCTTGGTCCCCCCGATGTCGACGCCGACGGTGAGCAGCGGCGGGCCGAGGCGCATCCCGACCGACTCCCACGGCTCGCGCGCCCGTCCGACCCGCAGCCGGGGGCCCGACCCGTCGCCATGGAGGCTCACGTCACTCCCCTCGTCGACCTTCCCGTCTGACCGGAGCGTACGCAGTCGGCCCGGGACCATCGCCCCTGCGCCACTTTCGGCGAGGATGCCTACTCTCGAGGTGAGCGGACTCGGGAGGTGGTTGCGGTGACGGGCACCAGGGGGGTCACGGCGTACGAGGGAGCGGGCATGGACCCGACGGTCCGGGTGACGGCGCGCGGCGAGGTGCCGGCGGACGTCCGTCGGTACGCCGAGGAGAAGGTCCGCCGGGCCTGCTCCGTCACGAGCCGGCCGGTCCTCTCGGCGCGGGTCACCCTGACCCTCGCGGCCGACCCCGCCCACGAGCGCCCCGCCCGGGCCGACGCGGTCCTTGACGTCAACGGCACGGTGCTCGACGGGCACGCCGAGGCGGGGACGCTGCGGGAGGCGATCGACCAGCTCGAGGCGCTGCTGCGCCGCCGGCTGGTGGACCACCACGACCGCACCCGCGGGCGCCGTCGAGCCGGAGGCGCCGGCGCATGACCAGCCCCGCGCAGCCGGCACAGACACCACCGCCGATGCCGTCCTCCCGCTGGGTGGACATCGACGGCCCGGTGCACTACGTCGACTTCGGGGGCCCCGAGGACGGTCCGGTGCTCGTCTGCGTGCACGGGCTGGGCGGGTCCCTCGTCAACTGGGCCGCGCTGGCTCCCCTGCTGACGGACAGCTGCCGGGTGGTCGCGTTGGACCTGGCCGGGTTCGGTCACACCCTCGGCGGGGGTCGGTCCACGTCGGTGCACGCCAACCAGCGGCTGCTGCACCGCTTCCTCACCGAGGTGGTCGGCGGCCCGGTCGTGCTCGTCGGCAACTCGATGGGCGGGCTGATCTCGTCGATGGAGGCGGCCGCGCACCCGGACTCGGTGGCCGGGCTGGTGCTGATCGACCCGGCCCTGCCGGTGGGGCTGCGGGCCCGCCCGCACCCGCTGGTGGTCGCCCTCTTCGCCGCCTACAGCGTGCCGGCGATCGGCCACGCGATCATGTCCCGCCGCCGCAGCATGCGGTCCACCGATCAGCTGGCGATGGACGTCCTGCGGCTGTGCTGCGTCGACCCGTCCCGGGTGCCGGAGCACGTCGTCGACCAGCACCTCGCGCTGGCCCGGGACCGCAGCGCGTACCCCGACATCGACGCCGAGCTCATCGTGGCCGCCCGGTCGCTGCTGCTGGTCCTCGCCCTCCGGCGGCAGCACGCCGCCATGCTGCGGGGCATCCGGGCGCCCGTCCTGATGCTGCACGGGGCACAGGACCGGCTGGTTCCCGTCGCCGCGGCGCGCGCCACCGCGGCCGCCAACCCGTCCTGGCGGTTCGCCGTCGCCGAGGACGTCGGGCACGTGCCGCAGCTCGAGGTGCCCGAGTGGACCGCCGAGCAGATCCTCGACTGGCTAGCGACGGACGCGTGGCTGGCGACGAGGCGGCCAACCTGACCCGGCGTACCACCTGATCCGGCGTGCCTCGGGACAGTCGACCGCGGTCAGGCCGGCTGGACCGTGTAGACCACCGTCTGCACGCGGATCATCCCGTCCCGGAAGATGAAGGTGTCGATGGCGCCCTCGATCTTGCGGCCGCCGCCGGTGGCCTTCCACTCCAGGTAGAGCACGTCGTCGGCGAAGACCGTGTCCAGCTCCCACTGGGCCTGCGGCACGTCGCCGAGCAGCTGGGTGAAGACCTGCCGGGCGCCGTCCTTGCCGCGGTAGACCTTCTTCTGGCAGATGAGGATCGCGTCCTCGGTGTAGTCGGCGAGGATGTCCTCCAGGTCCTCGGCGCCGAGCGCCTGCCCGTGGTGGGCAAAGACCTCTTCCGGAGTGCGTGTGGCCATGACCGTCTCCTCCACTCGGTCTCGACCAGTCCAATGTCGGCCGGCCGCGAGCCTCGGGGTAGGGCCGGGCGACCCTGGTGCCGACGATGCTGACCCGGGCCTATCCGCGTCGGCGCCACCGCTTGAGGCTGCTCAGAGGTCGACCACCTCGGTGGTCTCGATGACACGGGTCTGCGGAGCGCCGTCGAGCGCCGGCGCCGCCACCGACGAGCGCCAGAGGTCGGTCAGCCTGGCCAGCATCCGCTCGGCCTCGATCGCGGTGTCGAAGTCCAGGTCGATGAGCACGTAGCGCGGGTCGTCGACGGGCCGATGGATCGCGTAGCGACGCACGCCGGAGCCACGCCGGTCGACGGGGTCGCGGTCGAACGCCGCCCTCCAGGTGTCGTAGTCGGTGATCGGGTGCTCGATGCGCAGCGTGGGCATGGCCGGCTCCTCCTGCTGTCCTGCATTCCTGTGGCGTGCCGTCACGCTAGGAGCTGAGCCGACACCGGGGACATCCCAGGTTTCTGGGGACTTCGGGAGGATCGCCCCGACCTCCGGGCGACGCCGTCCTCGCGGCGTACGGTGGCGCCGTGGTCGCCGAGCACGACGCCAAGGCTCTGCGGTTGCGGCTGCTCGAGGAGCTTCGTGCAGCCGTCGGGTTCGACGCCTACGTGTGGTTGCTGACCGACCCGACGACCGCGGTCGGCGCCGCGCCGGTTGCCGACGTCCCCTGCCTGCACGAGCTCCCCACCCTGATCAAGGCCAAGTACCTCACCGAGGTGAACCGGTGGACCGGTCACGGGGACGGGCCCGCGGCCCGGTCGCTGCAGATGACAACCGGCGGGGAGCCCGCCCGCAGCCTGCTGTGGCGAGCGGTGCTGTGCCGCTACCAGGTCGCGGACGTCCTGTCGGTCGTCTTCCGGGACGCGCACGGGTGGTGGGGCTTCCTCGACCTCTGGCGCCGAGGGGGTGCCTTCCAGCCGCCGGAGGTCGAGCACCTGTCGAGGCTCGCCGCTTCCATCACCGACGCGCTGCGCCGCTGCCAGGCGGCCACCTTCGCCGAGACGCCGGTGCCGCAACGGGCCGACACCGGGCCGGCCGTCCTGGTGCTGGACGACGAGCTCACGGTCGTCGGCGAGACGACGGCCGCCGCGCACTGGCTGGAGCGCCTCGTGCCGCCGACAGGGGGCGCGCCGACCGTGCCGGCCGCGGTCTACAACGTCGCCGGCCAGCTGCTCGCGCGCGAGCAGGGCGTCGACGGCCATCCCGCCTCCGCACGGGTCCACCTGGCCGACGGCTTCTGGGTGACCCTGCGCGCCGCTCGGCTGGCGGCGCGGCCGGGATCGGGCGCACCCCCCATCGCCGTGACGCTGGAGGAGACCTCGCCGCTGGACCGCCTGGACGTCTTCGTGCGCGGCTTCGCTCTCACCCCGCGGGAGGGCGAGCTGCTGCGGCTGCTGGCGGCCGGCGCGGACACCCGGGACGCCGCGCGCCGGCTCTTCCTGTCCGAGCACACCGTCCAGGACCACCTGAAGTCGATCTTCGCCAGGACGGGGGCACGCACGAGGCGATCACTGCTGTCACGGGCGATGGGCAGCAGCCCGGAGCAGGAGAAGGCTCACGGCAGGGAGACGTAGCCCTTGCGGTTCTTCCAGAGGAAGTACTTCTCCAGCCCCACCTTCAGCAGGTGGTTCTGCGGGCCCGGGATCAGCGCCCCGGCCTTGCGCGGCGGCAGCATCTTGTCGGCCAGGATCATCACGCCGTTGTTGCCGGCGTCCATCACGCACACGGCCGGGATGTCGGCGAAGGCCTGGCTCTTGCTCGGCGCCTCGCCGCGCACCTGGGAGGCGATGTTGGTGGCGGCCACGTGGGCCATCCGCTCGGTCGGGAAACCGGTCTTCGGCAGGCCGGTCGGCACCTGGGTCTGCCACGGCACCGGGACGTCGGCCGCGATCCCCACGGCGTAGACGTTGTCGTGGTCGCGGCTCTGGTACGTGTCGCGCACGTGCACGTAGCCCTTGGGGTTGGCCATGCCGTCCGCCCGCGTCAGGAAGTCCTGGCCGAGGAACGGCGGGACGATCATCGCGAACGAGCTGCGGATCTCGGTGCCGTCCGCCAGCCGCACCATCCCGGGCTCGACCGATTCCATCGCGACGCTCATGTGCGCCTCGATGCCCTCCTTCTTCAGGAACATCTTGAGCAGCGGCTCGCCGCCACGCAGGCCGCCGATGCCGAAGTGGCCGAGGAACGGCTCGCTCGACACGTAGTGCAGCCGCACCCGCTTCCGCAGGCCCGCCTTCTTCAGCCGGTACGCCGTGTTGAAGAGGAACTCGTACGCCGCTCCGAAGCACCCCGCGCCCTGCGTCGCCCCGACCACCACGTCGCCGGGCTCGTCGAGGAAGCGCCGCCACGCCTCCTTCGCGCGCAGCGCGTCCGGCAGCGTCGTGATGGTCACGCTGTTCTCGGCCAGGCCCGGGACGACCGACATGTCGTTGCGGTAGCCGGTTGCCACGACGAGGTAGTCGTACTCCTCGACGCCCCTGCTCGTCTCGACCTTCTGGTTGCTGGCGTCGATCGCGGTCGCCGCG
>DASVBJ010000108.1:0-6104 GCA_036375895.1 Actinomycetes bacterium
CCCATGTCGGCGAGATGCCCGGAAAGGGCACGATGTCGCTGAGGAGGTGCTCCCGTGCCCGACGTCCGTGTCCTGGTGGTCGACGATCAGCCGGCCTACCGCCGCGCCCTGGCCGCCGTGGTCGCTGAGACCGACGGCTTCGAGATGGTCGCCGAGAGCACCTCGGGCGAGGAGTCGCTGGAGGCGGCCGACCGGCTGCGGCCCGACCTCGTGCTGATGGACGTGAACCTGCCCGACATCGACGGCCTCGAGGCCGCTCGGCGGATGCGGGCGAGTGACTCGCCGCCGGTGGTGCTTCTGCTATCGACGTACGACGAGGACGCCGGGGAGGGCTTCGTCGCCGAGTCGGGAGCCGCCGGCTACGTCACCAAGTCCGCGTTCGGACCGGACCGGCTCGCGGCAGCCTGGTCCTCGGCGGTCTCCTGACGCGCCGCCGGCCGGGTCCCTCGGACCAGCCGGCGCAGCTCGTCGAGGGCGGCCATGGCGGCATCGCGCTCGGCCTCGAGATCCACGTGCCGACCGCCGTCCCGACCGGTCTCCCCGGCCGCTGCGAGGAGGCGCTCGGGAAGCGGCGCGAGGTGCGGCAGCACCGTGTCGCGCAGGGCCTCGGCGAAACGGGACTTCTCCTCGTCGCGTGCCAGGACCAGACGACGGCGTGACTCCTCGAGTGCCGTGGTGCTCCGGTCCAGCTCGGCCACGTCGGCGGCGAGCTCGGTCTCGAGCCAGAGGTTGCGCACGGCGAGGGCGCTCTGCGCGAGCAGCCGCTCGACCAGGTCGGCCTCGTCCGGGCGCAGCGGCCGCCCCGGCGGCATCACGACCTCGACCCGGCCGAGTCGCTCGCCCCGGTCGGTCACGGCGAACGCGGCGCGGTCGGACCCCTTGCCCGTGTCGTCGGGTGTCGGCCAGGACCGCGCGACCTCGCTGCCGTCGGGCATCTCCAGCACGGCGGTGGCCCGCCGGGCGCCGGTCGCCTCCACCACCGCCTCCGCCACGTTGCGCAGCAGGTCGGCCGCGCCCGGGGCCTGCGCCAGGCTGCGGCCGAAGTCGGCCAGCGCCTCGTACGGCACCGCCCGTGGCCCGAACGCCATCCGATCGGCGAAGCGGACGATCCGGCTGCGCAGCGGCTGGAACGCGAGCGCAACCGCCGCTGTGGCGAGCAACGACGGCCAGAACGCCTCGCGAACCCGGGCCGGCAGCAGGTTGCCGACCAGGACCACCAGCACGGTGTAGCCGGCCGCCACGACCAGCGTCGAGGTGGTCAGCAGGATCGCCCGGCTGACGACCACGTCGAGGTCGTAGAGCCGGTAGCGCAGGATCGCCAGGGCCGCACCGGCCACCACGGCGACCACCGACAGCTGCAGCGGCAGCACCCGCACCCAGCCGAGCAGCCCGGACTGCCACGGCAGGAACGCGGCGAAGACGAAGCACACCGCGACCATGGAGGCGGAGACGGCCAGCCATCGCAGCTGCTGCCGCTCCACCCCCCGGGCGTGCCGCATGCGGACCACCACGGACGCAGCGGCCGCGAGGAGCTCCACGAGCAGCGACACGAACAACGTGATGGCGATCGGGGCCGCGCCCCATCCCTCCTCGAAGATCTCGTCCCGGTTGTCGAGCTCGATCTGCCAGGGCGGGACCACGAAGGCGAAGGCCAGGACGATGCCGGCGAAGGACACCCAGGTGGCCCAGAGCAGCGGCCGCCAGCGCCGGGACGGCAGGTGCCCGGTCGGGAACAGCAGGAACAGCAGGCTGAGGAAGAGCAGTGGGACCGGCGCGTCCAGCAG
Organism: Actinomycetes bacterium; assembly: GCA_036375895.1. Lineage (GTDB taxonomy): Bacteria > Actinomycetota > Actinomycetes > JACCUZ01 > JACCUZ01 > DASVBJ01. The sequence goes on from DASVBJ010000108.1 coordinate 1,785, forward strand.
GATCGCGACCCAGACCGCCCACGGCCAGATGGCCGCCGGGTCGGGGGATGGTCCACTGGTGGTGATCGAGTCGTAGTCGAACAGACAGTTGCCCACCTGCGCGAGCAGTGCTCCGACCACGAACAGCCACCCCACGCGGTGGCGGGGGTGCCTGGAGATGATGACCGCGCCCAGACCCGCCCAGAGGGTCAGGCCGAAGGTGAGGACGGGCCAGCTGCTCGCGTCCTCGCGGACGACCGACCAGCCCACGAACAGCCAGGTCTGTACGACGGCGAGCAGCAGGGTGAGCCCGAACAGCGCCCACGCGAGCCGCGCCGGCCCGGTCATCCCGGCCGACCTGCTCATGCCGTCACCGCCGCGGGCGACCGGGCCGGCAGGCACACGTCGAGCACCGTCGACCCGTCGGCGGTTCGGCTCGTCACCGTGCCACCGACGGACTCGACCCGGTCGCGGATGTGGGCGACGGACAGGTGGCCGCTGTCGCACCCGCGGACCACGAGCCGCAGCTCGTCGCCGTCGTCGCTGAGCACGACCTCCAGCGGAGGGGTGACGTCGCGCACCGCCTCGGCGACGCAAAAGTACGCCGCCGCCTCCACCCGCTCGTCATGCCGTCGGCGCTGCGGTCCTGCGACGACCAGCCGGCCGGCGCCGTTGCGGGCGAGCAGCGAGCTGAGGGCCGGCTCGAGGCCGGCTCGCGAGAGCTGGGCCGGGAAGACCCCGCGGGTGATCTCGCGCAGCGCCTCGAGCGCGGCGTTGGCCGCGGCGACCAGCGGCTGCAGCCGGCCCACGTCGAGGCTGCCTTCCGTGGAGCGGGCCAGCTCCTCCAGCCGCGAGGGGAGCGGCTCCAGGTGCGGGACAACCTCGCGGTCGATGGACCGCTCGAGGCGGCTCCGCTCGGCGTCGCCCGCGGTGATGAGGCGACGTCGCGACTCGACCAGGTCGTCGGTGCGCCGGTCCAGCTGCTCTACCTGGAGGGCCAGCTCGGCGGACAGCCGCGCGTTGCGGAACGCGATCGCGGCCTGGTCGGCCAGGTCGCGCAGCAGCTTTGTGTCGCCGGCCCGCAACGCCCGCCCGGCCGGCATCTCGACGGTGACGGTCCCCAGGGTCTCGCCACGGTCGACGACGGGGATCACGACCGGCGCTCCACCAGCGGCCTCAGCCTCGTCCGCGGGCCAGCGCCCGACGTGGTCGGACCCACCGGGCACCGGCAACCGGACCGTCGCACGTCGCGCGTTGACCGCGCCGCCGGCTGCCTCGGCGACCGCCGGGAGCAGCCGGGACGGGTCCGGGCTCTCGCCCAGCCGCCGGCTGAAGTCGGCGAGTGCTTCGTACGGCGTGGCGGACTCGCCGTACGCGACTCGGTCGGCCAGCCGGACGACGCGGCGGCGCACCGGCTGGAAGGCCATCGCGACCACGGCGGTCGCGAGCAGGGACGGCCAGAAGCCACCGGCGCCCTTGCCGACCGCCGAGCCGATCACGATGACGACCAGCACGTAGCCGACCGCCACCACCGCCGTGGCGATGGTCAGCAGCAGCGCCCGACTGATGATCAGGTCCAGGTCGAACAGCCGGTACCGGAGGACGGCGACGGCCGTGCAGACCGGGAACGCGAAGTACGCGAGGAACATCGGCAGGCTGAGGAAGTAGTTCGTCTCGCCCCAGACGAGTGGCGCGAACAACGCGAAGGCGAGCCCAGCGGCCAACGCGGTCGCCGACGAGGCGACCCAGCGCAGCTGCTGGCGCTCCACGCCGGCGGCCCGGCGAAGGCGCCGGACCAGGGCGACCACGGACGCGACCAGGGCGCTGCTGATGACGAGGATGCTGGCGGCCCACAGCACCTGGGTCACGACCCCGAGCTTCTGGTCGGAGGTGAGGACCACCTCCGTGGGCTTCACCGTGAACACCGCGGCGAAGAACAGCAGCAGGCCGACCGCGGTGGTCCAGAGCACCGCTCGCCACCGACGAGACGGCAGGTGGCCGTCCGGGGCAAGCAGGAAGATCGCGGCCAAGGTCGCGAGCGTGATCGGCGCCTGGGTGAGCACGGAGAGCCAGCCCACGACGCCTCCGACGGACACGGACCCGGGGCCGCCGTGCTCGGTGACCCAGAGGCTGTACGCCTCGCTGGCCAGCGAGAACGCCGTGAAGATCCCGCCGATGCTGAGCAGCCAGCCGATCGGGTGGCGCGGGTAGCGCGACACGATCAGAGCGCCCATCACCGTGCTGCCCAGGGCCGCGCCCATCACCGACGGCCAGGCGTGCTCGGTGAAGTTCTCGGCCGAGAACAGCGCGCGGTACTGCGCGGTGAACGCCGTGTCGGCGACCGCGAGCAGTGCGGCCACCACGACGACCGCCCAGGCCAGGCGGGCTCTCACGGCGCTGCGCCCTGCCGGGGGACGGGGACGTCGGGACCAGCGGGCGGCTCGACCGGGACCTCCGCCGTGACCGTCGTACCGCTCCCTGGGCTGGACTCCAGCGTCACCGAGCCGCGGACAGCGTCGAGCCGGTCGCGCATGTTGACCAGTCCCGCCCCGCTGCGGACCTCCTCGGCGCGAGCGGTGTCGAAGCCAGCCCCGTCGTCGCTGACGATGAGCCGTACGCGGTCGCCGTCGAGGCACAGGCGCACGGCGACCGTGCGCGCATCGGCGTGCTTCGCGGCGTTCTGCACTGCCTCCATCGCGACGAAGTACAGGGCGGCCTCGGCCGCCGACGGCAGCCGGCCGATCCGGGCATCGGCGTCGACGGTCACCGGCACCGGGCTCGTCGCCACCGACGACCGCAGCGCGGACGCCAGCCCCTCGTCGGCCAGCAGCCGCGGGTAGATGCCGCGGGACAGCTGGGAGAGGGTGTCGATCGCCTCGCGGGCGGCCTCGGCCTGCTCGGCGAGCACGCGGGCGGCGCGCTCGGGGGAACGCGCGGCCACGGTCTCGGCCAGCCGCAGGTTCACGGCCAGGGCCACCAGGTGCTGCTGAGCACCGTCGTGGATGTCGCGCTCCAAGCGCCGGCGCTCGGCGTCCTGTGTCTCGATCAGTCGTTCCCGCGACGCCCGCACCTCCTCGGCTCGGGCGAGCAGCTCGTCGTGCCGGGCCGCGAGGTCGGCCCGCAGCCCGACCAGGCGCAGCACCAGGCCGGCCTGGGCGGCGAGCCCGGTGAAGAGTCGCTCCTCCACGGACGTGAGGGGCCGGTCGGGGTGCTCCTGCAGCCGGAACACGCCGAACACCTGGCCGCCGTGCCGCACCGGCAGCGCCCGCCGGCCCGCACCCGTGGCGTCCCGCGCGTCGGCCACCGGCTCCGGCTGCGTGAGGTCAGCGTCGGCGTCCGGCGGCCAGGTCGCCGCCGGCGTCAGCCGGTCCTGGACCCTCAGCCAGACCTGTGCCCACTGCGCCCCGGTTCCCTCCGCGAGCAGCATGGCCATGCGGCCCGGTAGCTCCTCGGTGGTGTAGCCGCCGGTCACGGTCTCCGAGAAGCGGCTCAACACGTCGTACGGCGACGGGGTGCCCCCGTGCACGAGCCGCGTCGCGGCGAGCTCGAGGCGGGCCTGCACCGGCTCGAAGCCCAGCGCGACGATCGCCGTCGCCAGGACGGACAGCGCCAGGTTCGGCGAGTCGGTCTGCCCGATGAGGGCGCCACCGCCGAGCACGACGAGGACGTAGACGCCGACGACGAAGGCGCACAGGCCGCCCAGGACGACCAAGCGGGCACGACGGTCACGCTTGGACCTGCCCGCCACCCGCCACCGCCGCATGCCTGCAGTCTGCTCCCGCATAGGGGAGCGCGGAGGGGCCCAACCCGAACCCCATGGTGGGGCTGGCCGCACGATCGCCCGGCCGGTGTCCGGCGGCTGGGCGCTGCCAGGCGAGCGCTCGGCCCCATCTGCCGCAGCGGCGTTCAGGACTTCCCTGGGGACTGGGCCGCTACCGGGCGGCTCCGCTCGAACCGAGATTCCGAGGAGTCCCCACCATGACCATCACCACCCAGATCTCCGCCAGCACCGCGGCCCGCGCCGTTGGCGTCAGCAAGCTGTACGGCGAGGGGGACGCGGCCGTCCGTGCCCTCGATGGCGTGAGCGCCTCGCTGCAGGCCGGCGAGTTCACCGCGATCATGGGCCCGTCCGGGTCCGGCAAGTCCACCCTGCTCCATGTGCTGGCCGGTCTCGACAGACCGTCCAGCGGCGAGGTCTATCTCGGCGACACCGAGATCACCTCGCTCAACGACCGCAAGCTGACCATGCTCCGGCGGGACCAGATCGGCTTCATCTTCCAGTCGTTCAACCTCCTGCCGACCCTGACGGCCGCGGAGAACATCGAGCTGCCCCTGCGGATC
>DASVBJ010000122.1:0-8946 GCA_036375895.1 Actinomycetes bacterium
ATTCCGTCGAACCGTTACACGTCGGCCGCCCGCCACAGGGGGCGGGTCAGGCAGGTCGGGCCGCCGTCCCCCTTGTTGATCTCCGACGCGGCGTAGGTGTGCACCTCCACCCCGTGGCGCTCGAGCGCGGCCCGAGTGCGCGGTGCGCTGTCGGCCATGACCGCGACGCCGGGCCGCACGGCCAGCACGTTGCACCCCTGCAGGTCGAGCTCGTCCGGGTCGCACGGCACGGTCCGGTAGCCCCGGTCGGCGAGCAGCTCGAGCAGGGGCACCGGGGCCAGCGGCTCGAACACCACGGCGAGGTCCTCCGTGACCGGCGAGACGACGCTCATGAGGTGCATCACGTGGCTCGCCCCCCGGTGGTGCGGCAGGTCCGCCCGCTCGACGGTCACCCCCTCGGGTCGCAGCAGCTCGGCCAGCTGGGCGTGGGCCGGCGCGTTGGTGCGGTAGCCGCGGCCCACGGCCAGCGTCGTGTCGTCGAGCCAGCACATGTCGCCGCCGTCGGCCGTCGCCGGCGCGGTCAGCCGGCCGAGCATCGGCACCCCTGCCGCCTCGACCCGGGCGGCCAGGACGTCCGGCTCGCCCCGCCGCGCCGGCTTGGCCATCCGCAGGCCGATGGCCCCGTGGCCGGTGACGAACACCGGGTCGTAGGCGAAGCAGGCGTCGACCATGCCGTCGACCGGCTCGCCGACGACCACCTCGACGCCCAGCCCGTCGAGCAGCTCGACGAACGCGTCGTGCTGGCGCGCCAGCCCCACCGGGTCGGGCTGCCGCCAGCCGGCCGCGGTGAAGTCGCCGCGCAGCACCGGCCGTACGACGAGGGCCCGGCGCAGCGGCGCGACCATCGAGCGGACCCCGAAACGGGGCAGGTCGGTCACGAGCACCGATCCTTGCACGCGCGGAGTCCTCGTTCCGCCTGCGGAAGCAGCCGTAACATTCGGCCCATGCACTTCGAGACCCTCGCGATCCACGCCGGCCAGGAGCCGGACCCCACCACCGGCGCCGTGGTGCCGCCGATCTACCAGACCTCGACGTACAAGCAGGACGGCGTCGGCGGCCTGCGTGGCGGGTACGAGTACAGCCGCAGCGCCAACCCGACCCGCACGGCGCTGGAGGAGTGCCTGGCCGCGGTCGAGGGCGGCCGTCGCGGGCTGGCCTTCGCCTCGGGCCTGGCGGCCGAGGACACCCTGCTCCGCACGGTCTGCGCGCCCGGTGACCACGCGGTCGTCCCGGGCGACGCGTACGGCGGCACGTACCGGCTGTTCGCCAAGGTGGAGGAGCGCTGGGGGCTGGACTTCACCCCGGCCGGCGGTCCCGACGTGGACGCGTTCCGCGCCGCGATCGTGCCCGGCCGCACCAAGGTCGTCTGGGTCGAGACCCCGACCAACCCGCTGCTCGGCATCACCGACATCGCGGCCGTCGCCGAGGTCGCGCACGACGCCGGCGCGCTGCTCGTGGTCGACAACACGTTCGCCTCGCCGTACCTCCAGCAGCCGCTGGCGCTGGGCGCCGACGTCGTCGTGCACTCGACCACGAAGTACATGGGCGGCCACTCCGACGTGGTCGGTGGCGCGCTCGTGCTGGCCGACGAGGGGCTCGCCGAGCGGGTCGCCTACCACCAGAACGCCATGGGGGCGGTCGCCGGCCCGTTCGACTCGTGGCTGGTGCTGCGCGGCATCAAGACCCTGGGCGTCCGGATGGACCGGCACTGCGCCAACGCCGAGCGGGTGGTCGAGATGCTCGCCTCGCACCCGAAGGTCACCCAGGTGCTCTACCCCGGCCTGGCCGAGCACCCCGGTCACGAGATCGCGGCCAAGCAGATGAAGGCCTTCGGCGGCATGGTCTCCTTCCGCGTCGCCGGCGGCGAGGAGGAGGCCGTCGCGATCTGCGACCGGGCCCGCCTGTTCACCCTCGGCGAGTCGCTGGGTGGCGTCGAGTCGCTCATCGAGCACCCGGGCCGCATGACGCACGCGTCGGTCGCCGGCTCGCCGCTGGAGGTGCCCGGCGACCTGGTCCGCCTCTCGGTCGGCATCGAGACCGTCGACGACCTGCTCGAGGACCTCGCCTCGGCCCTGGGCTGACGGGGTGGGCCGGCAGGTCGTCTGCGTCGACTTCGGGTCCACCTTCACCAAGGCCGCTCTCGTCGACGTCGACGAGGGCGCGCTGCTCGCCACGGCGTCGACCCCGACGACGATCGGCACGGACGTGATGGACGGGTACGACGTGTGCCGCGCGAGGCTCGACGCGCCCCTCGCGGCCCCCGCCGTGGCCTGCTCCAGCGCCGGGGGAGGGCTGCGGCTGGTCGTCGTCGGCTACGAGCGGGAGATCACCGCGGAGGCCGGCTTCCGGGTCGGGCTGTCGGCCGGTGCCCGGGTGGTGCACGTCTCGGCGGGGCCGATGTCGAGAGCCGACCTGGGTGCCGTCGTCGCGTCCCGCCCCGACGTCGTGCTGCTCGTCGGCGGCACGGACGGCGGCAACTCCGAGATCTTGATGCACAACGCCGGTGTCATCGCGGCGAGTCGCCTCAAGGTCCCGACGGTGGTGGCCGGCAACGTCGACGCCCGCGACGAGGTGCTGGGCGTCCTCGAGGGTCGTGGCAAGACGGCGGTGGCGACCGCCAACGTGCTGCCGGCCATCGGCCGGCTCGACCCGCTGCCGGCCCGCCGGGCGATCCGGGAGATGTTCATCCGGCACGTCATCGGCGGCAAGCACCTGTCCCGCCGGCCCGAGTTCGTCGCGATGGTGCGTGCGGCCACCCCCGACGCGGTGCTGGCCGGTGTCGAGCTGCTGGCCGACGGGGCGGGCGCCGTGCCGGGCGCGGGCGACGTGCTGGTCGTCGACGTCGGGGGCGCCACGACCGACGTCTACTCGGTCGTCACGCCGCAGGGCGAGGACGCCGCGCTGCGCCGGGAGGTCGTCGAGGTGATGTGGCGCAGCCGGACGGTCGAGGGTGACCTCGGCGTGCGCTGGGGTGCCACCGGAGTGGTCGAGGCGGCCCTGGCCGAGCGGCTGGTCGCCGCCGACGAGGCTGCGGCGCTCGCGCCGGCGGCCGCGGCCCGGGCCGCCGACCCGGCGTACCTGCCCGCCACCGCGGCCGAGCGTGACGTCGACGCCCGGCTGGCCGAGCTCGCGTTGACGGTGGCCCTGCGCCGGCACGGGCGCGGCGGCAAGAACCTGCGCGAGGTGACGCTCGTCGTCGGGTCCGGCGGGGTGCTGCGGCACGCCGCCGGCGGCCGCCGGCGGCGGATCCTGGCCCCGGCCACCCACGACCACGCAGGTGGCTGGCCGGTGCCGGACAAGGCCCGGTCGGTCGTCGACGAGCACTACGTGCTGGCCGCGGCCGGGCTGCTGGCCCCCGAGCATCCGGAGGCCGCGGCCCGCCTACTGTGTGAGCTGTGACGCACACCGCGCTGGAGGTCGCGGCCCGGGTCCGGGCCGGAGAGGTGTCGCCCCGCGAGGCCGTGCAGGCCAGCCTCGACGCGATCGCCGCCCTGGACCCGGCCGTCGGCGCCTTCCAGGTCGTCCGCGGAGAACGCGCCCTGGCCGAGGCGGACGCGGTGGCCGGGCGCCCCGACCTGGCCGACCTGCCGCTCGCCGGGGTGCCGGTCGCGGTCAAGGACAACGTCCCGGTCGTGGGCGAGCCGATGCGGCACGGGTCGGCCGCCACCCCACCGGACCCGCGCGAGGCCGACCACGCGGTGGTCCGGCGGATCCGGGCCGCCGGCGGGGTGGTCGTCGGGCTGACCCGGCTGCCCGAGCTGGGCGTGTGGGGCACGACCGACAGCGCCTTCGGCGTCACCCGCAACCCCTGGGACCTGGCCCGGACGCCGGGCGGGTCGTCCGGGGGCAGCGCGGCAGCGGTCTCCGCCGGGATGGTGCCGGCGGCGCACGGCAACGACGGGCTGGGCTCGATCCGCATCCCGGCCGCCTGCTGCGGTGTCGTCGGCATCAAGCCCGGCACCGGCGTCGTGCCGTGCGACGTCGGCCCCACCAACTGGTACGGCATGACCGAGAACGGCGCGCTCGCGACCACCGCGGGGGACGCCGGGCTGCTGCTGTCCGTGCTGGCCGGGCGGCCCGCCCTCGCCGCGGTCGCGCCGGTCGACCGGCCGCTGCGGGTGGCCGTCTCGACCGCGCCGCCGGTGAAGGGGCTTCCCGTCGACCCGGCCTACCGGGAGGCGACCGAGCGGGTGGCCGCGGCGCTGGAGGGATCGGGGCACCACGTCGTGATGGCGGACCCTCCCGCGTCCACGGCGGCGGCGCTGGCCGTGTTCGCGAGATGGTTCGCCGGCACTCTGGACGACGCCGAGCACGTCGACCGGAGATCGCTCGAACGCCGGACCCGGGTGCACGCGTCGATGGGCCGGCTGACGCGGCCCCTCGTCCGACCGCGCCAGCGCGCGCGCCTGCGGGCGAGGATGCGGGGGTTCTTCACGCCGTACGACGTGCTGCTCACCCCCGCCCTCGCCCAGCGGCCGATCCCCGCCGAGCGCTGGGGGGAGCGGGGATGGCTGGCGAACGTCGTCGCGAACGCGCGCTACGCACCGTTCGAGGCGGCGTGGAACCTCGCCGGCTTCCCCGCCATCGTCGTTCCGGCGGGCATGCACCCGGAGGGCACGCCGCTGTCGGTGCAGCTGGTGGCGCCGGACGGCGGCGAGGCGCTGCTGCTCTCGGTGGCCGCGCTGATCGAGCAGCTGATGCCCTGGCCGCGGACCGCGCCGGTGCCCGCCTAGGCCTGCTCGTCCGGCCGGGTCGCGACCAGCGTGAACAGCACCGGCGCGGGCAGCCCGCCGATCCGCATGCGGAAGCGACCGTCGTCCTCCCGGGCCAGCACGTCGCCTCGCGGGTCGAAGTCCGAGTCCAGGTGCTCGCGCAGCACGTCCACGCGCAGCCCGGCTGCCACGGCGGCCGTGACGATCTCGCCCAGGGAGTGGGCGAAGTTGACGCTGCGGGTGGCTGCCAGCCGGGCGTCGGGATCGGCGTAGGAGCCGTCCTCGTCGAACACGTGCGGCCCGTCGAAGGCGTAGGGCAGGTCGGCGACCAGCGGTTCGAGGGTGGCGAACATCTGGAACAGCGGGTGCAGGTCGACGAGCACGAGCCGGCCGCCGGGGCGCAGCGTGCCGGCGACCGAGCGCATCCAGGCGTCCACGTCGGCGATCCAGCCGAGGATGCCGACGGTGGCGTAGGCGAGGTCGAAACGGCCGTGCAGCGTCTCCGGCAGCGCGGTGGAGTCGGCCAGCAGGTAGTCGACGCGGGCCCCGCAGCGGTCGGCCACGGCGCGCGCCTTGGCGATCGAGACGGGGGAGAAGTCCACGCCGGTGACCTGGGCACCCCGTCGGGTCATCGTGACGCTGTCCATGCCGAGATGGCACTGCACATGCAGCACGCGGAGACCGGCGACCTCGCCGACCGCCTCGCGCACCGCTGCCTCCTCGACGGAGCTCATCGACGAGGCGCCCTCGGCGAGGGCGTCGATGTCGTAGTAGCGGTCCGCACCCTCGCCGTGCACGGATGCCATCGCATCCCAGAAAGCGACGTTGTCCGCGGTCGCCGGGTCCCCCGGTGGAGCAGTCATGCGCGGCAGCCTAACCAGCGACTGAGGGCACGGTGGGCTCCTCGGGTCGTGGCCGCTGGCGGGTCTCTTTGGATGCGATCGTCGAGAACAGACCGAGCAGCAGCACGCCGGCGGTGGCGCCGAAGGCCGCGCCGAAGGAGTAGTCGTCGGCCAGCCAGCCGGCGAGCAGCGGCCCGACGACGGCGCCGAGGTCGGCGGACATCCCGAACGCCGCCACCACCGTGCCGCCGCGCCCGGACACGACGTCGCCCACGGTGGCGCTGGGGGCGACGCTGAGGAAGGCCGCGCCCACGCCGAACACGGCCATCGCCACGACGTACACGGGCAGCGACTCGACCAGCGCGAGCAGCAGCATGCTCGCGGTGGCGAGCGCGCTGCCGATGAGCATGGCCGGTCGTCGGCCCGTCGAGTCGGTGAGGCGTCCGGCCGGCAGCAGCAGCAACCCCTGGCAGGCGGCGGACACGAAGAAGCCGATGCCGGTCCAGATGTTGCCGAGACCGAGGCCCTCGGTGACGAACAGCGGGATGAGCGAGCTGCGCACACCGAAGAGGGCCCAGCCGGTGCCGAGGTTGGTCGTGAGCGCCGCCCGGTAGCCGGACACGCGCAGCGCCTCAGGCAGCGTGGTGTGCCGGGTCGGGTGGTCGAGTGCGGCGGGGTCCTTGGCGTGCAGGTGCGCGCGGGTCAGGAACAACATGCCGATCGCCCCTGCGACGGCCAGCGTCCCGGCGTACACGAAGAACGGCGCGCGCACCGAGATCTGGGTGAGCGGCCCGCCGAGAGCCGGACCCGCGATCGAGCCGAGCAGGAAGCCCGACTGCCACAGCCCGGTGGCCCGGCCCCGTTGGCTCGCGTCCGCGACGCGCAGCAGCAGGGAGACGGCGGAGACCGTGAACATCGCCGAGCCGACGCCACCCAGGCCGCGCAGGACCAGGAGCTGGTCGTAGCTCTGGGCCGCCCCGGCCAGCGCGCTGCTGACCGCGACGATGCCGATGCCGGTGGCGAGGACGACACGCTCGCCGATGCGGTCGACGAGCCGCCCGCTGCCGAGGGCCGACACGAACCGCATGAACGCGAAGGCCGAGATGACGGCGCCGGCGGCCGTGCGCCCGACGCCGAACTCGCGGGCGTAGACCGGGATCGCCGGCGCGACCACCCCGAAGCCCACCGCCACGCTGAACGCGATCGCGGTGAGCACCGCCACCTCGCGCGGCATCCCCTCGAAGAATCGCGCTCTCACCGGCCCGCCGCCCGCCTCGCCTGTCGCCCTGCCCCGGCCCCGACCGGTGCCGAACCTACCCGGCGGCCGGTGTGCCGCCCAGCGGTGGGACGGTCCGCGGCGCCCCCGTGACCTGGGTCACGGGTCTCAACGGCGTAATTGGTGTTCAAACGGGGCATCTGGTTACGGTTACATCGGTCCCTGCCATCGTCGAAGGAGCCCTCCGTGATGCGGCGCAACCGAGGCCGTCACCGCAAGCGCCGCCTGGGCGGTGTCGCCGTGCCCGCCGCGGTGGGCGGCGCGGGGGCAGCGATGCTGGCCGCAGTCGTCGGCGCCGGCGCCCTGGTGGTCAGTGACGGACAGGGCGGCCCGGGAGGGTCGGGCCGGACCGGCAGCGGGTCGAGCGACCCGAGCACCCTGCTCGTCATGCCCGGGTCGAGCGTGAAGTCGGCCGCCGCGCGGCCCGACACGCTGGCCGCGGCCTCGCGCAGCGCGGCCCGGTCGTCGGTGGCCCCGCAGACGGGCCTCGGCGCGGCGCCCGGCAGCGCCGCCGGCTCGGCGTCCACGTCGGCGTCCGGGAGCGCGTCCGGGAGCGCCTCCCCGAAGTCCGTGGCCACCAAGGCCGCGAGCACGCCCAGCACCGCGCGTCGCGGCAGCACCAAGCCGACGTCCAGCTCGAGCCCCAGCCCGACGAGCGACCAAGACCTGGTCACCGAGCTGACCGAACCGCTGGCGACGGTCACCACCGCGGTGCCGCTGCCCTGATCCGTCACGGGCCGTGTTGGCATCCGCCGCATGTGCCTCGTCTCACGAGGACGGATGCTCCTGGACCCGGCCGAGCCACTCGGTGACCAGAGCGCGAAGCAGGTCGGGCTGCTCGTGGGGGAGCGCATGACCGGCCCGGTCCAGCACGGCGAAGGTGGCGCGTGGATAGTGCTCGAGCAGGTCCCAGGCGCTGGCGTAACCGACGGTGGAGTCCTGGCGTCCGGTCACAAGCAGGGTCGGGCATCGGTATGGAGCCGTCTCCTGGGGTCGCGTGCTGAGCTCCCACCGCTCACCGATCCGTGCGAGCGCGGACTGGTCGGCCAGCAGGGCAGCCGGTTCGACGTACATCTGGTATCGATCAAGAGTCTCGTTTGTCTGCACCGTGAAGTAGTCGCGGAACTCGGCGTTGCCGATCGTGCCCGAGCGGTGTACGACCTCGTGTGCGGGCACGTCGTGGATCCCCGCCAGCAGCGGGCACAGCATCGCCAGCCCCACCACCTGCTCGGGTCTTCGGTCCGCGACCGCCTGCGCGTAGTACCCGCCGGCCGAGTGTCCGGCGACCAGCAGCGGCTGGTCGCCGATCACTCCGTCGATGAACGCCAGCAGTACTTCGAGGACGTCGTCCGCGCTTCTGATCGTCTCGGGAGCGGGAGTTCGCCCCATGCCCGGTAGGTCCGGGTAGATCCGCCGGTATCCGGTGAACGCATCGAACACGGGGTCCAGGCAGGCCATCATCTCGCGGTGGTCGACCCCGGCACCGTGCAGAGCGAGCACCGGTGAGCCGTCACCTTGCTCGATGTAATGCATCGGTACGTCGCCGATCAAATGCTCCACTGCGTCCACGCCCTCTCAGGTCGGTCGCCCACCGAACCGCCACTGATGCACCTCGATGCCGGCGTAGCGATCAGCGGAGAGGACTTGCCGCGCCCCGTCTGCGTCGGGCGCCTCCAGCAGAACCGCCGCCCCCAGCACCAAGGAACCGTCGTCGGACAAGAGCGGCCCACAGGCGATCAGCTCGTCGCGGAGCGGCAGTTCGGTGGTGTCCGCTGCTGGCTGCAAGGTGAACCCGAGGACGAGGTAGCGGTTGTTGTCAGGGTGGCCACCACTGAAGTCCCACATCGTGCGACCCAGGGAGTTGTGCCACCGTCGCAGCAGCACGTCGCGGTAGGCGCCAGCCTGGTAACAGGGCTCCTCGAAGGCAAAAGTGCGGGCAGCGGTGGGATCTGGCAGATCGAGGATGTGCACGCTGCCGGTCAGAGTTCCGTCGCTGGTGAAGGTAGGGCAGCGGGCGATCATCGTCGCGGCGAACCGATCCATGTACGACCAATGCTGCTCCACCATCTGGCTCCGCAGCGGCGTCGACCCGGGGCGGTCGCGGTGGTAGCAGAAG
>DASVBJ010000388.1:0-4257 GCA_036375895.1 Actinomycetes bacterium
GGCTCCGGGAGCTTCCCGCTCGACTGGCCCGCGACCGTCGGCCGGCTGTGCGCGAGCCTCGAGCCCGGCGCGACCCTGGTCCCCGGCCATGGCCGCCCGGTCGACGCGGGGTTCGCCGGGCGCCAGCAGCGGGACCTGCAGGGCGTCGCCGACCTGGTCCGTGAGCTGCACGCCGCGGCCGTCCCACCCGACGCGGCCGTCGCGGCGGGCGGCGACCGCTGGCCGCTTCCGGCCGAGGGCATGGCCGCGGCCGTCCGGGACGGCTACCGGCAGCTCGGCCCGCCGTACAGTCCCTGATCTCGGCGCGTGAGAACTCCCCGGAAAGGCGGAAGGGGCACGTCCCCTCCTGCGGGAATGCGTGCCCCTTCCACCAAACCGTGGATCAGGTCACGGCGTGCTCTTCTCCTCGGCGCGCGCTGCCTCGGTCTCCTTCTTGGCCTTCTTGGCCTGCTTGGGGGCGACCTTCTCGGTCTCGACCGCCGGGCTCTCCGCGGTGGCGGCCAGCGTCTCACTCTCGACGGCGGACTCCTCCGCCGCGTCGGCCAGCGCCTCGTCGGGGCTCGAGCCCGCGACGTCGTCGGTGACCGGGTGGGCCGGCGCCGGGGTGACGTTGCCCGTGCTCGGCAGCGGTGTCGCCCACGGCTGCTCCTCGCGGCCCTGGGCAGCCCACGCCTTCCAGCCGGCCACGGCGGCGCCGACGACCCCCGCCAGCAGGAACAGCTTGCGGAGCCGGTGCTTCTTCGGCGCGGGCGCCTCGACCTCGCCCTTGAGTGCGGCGATGGCCGCGGTCCCGCGGGTCTTGGCCTCCTCACGGGCGGGCTCGCTCGCGGCCAGCGCGGCGGTGACGGCCGTGGCGACCTTGGGCAGCACGTCGGACTTCACCTTGGTCACGGCGGGCTCGACCCGCGGAGCGGCCCAGTCCCGGGCAGCCTCGACCCTCGGTGCGGCCCACTCGCGGGCCTCCTCGGCGTACTTCACGGCGCTCTCGCGGGCATCCGAGGCGACGGGCGCGATCTTCTTGTTCGCGCGACGCACCCTCTTGCGCGAGTCCTTGCGCAGAGTCGTCATTCGGGACACGGAAGACCTCCCGGTCAAGATCGGTGTGTTTGGCTCCTGCCCAGCATCCTGTGGACGAAACCGAAGGGCAAGCGTGCGAGGATGACCTGACCTGCCCACCGACGAAGGGGAAGATCGTGGCCGAGGAGCTGTACGCCACCCTCAAGACCAACCACGGCGACATCGCGGTCAAGCTGTTCCCGAACCACGCGCCGAAGACCGTCGCCAACTTCACCGAGCTCGCCGAGGGCAAGCGGGAGTGGGTCGACCCCCGGTCCGGGCAGAAGACCTCGGACCGGCTGTACGACGGCACCGTCTTCCACCGTGTCATCGCCGGCTTCATGATCCAGGGCGGCGACCCGCTCGGCACCGGCACCGGCGGTCCCGGCTACCGGTTCGCCGACGAGTTCCACCCCGAGCTGCAGTTCGACCGGCCGTACCTCCTTGCGATGGCCAACGCGGGTCCCGGCACCAACGGCTCGCAGTTCTTCATCACCGTCGGCCCGACGCCGCACCTGAACCGGCGGCACACGATCTTCGGTGAGGTGGCCGACGGGGCCAGCCGCGAGGTCGTGGACAAGATCGCCAACACCCCGACCGGTGGCATGGACCGGCCCGTCGACGACGTCGTGATCGAGACCATCGAGATCGACCGGCGAGAGGCCTGACCGGCCTCCCATGACGGAGCAGCCGTCCGAGGCGGAGGACACCGCCACCTGCTACCGCCATCCCGAGCGCGAGGCGCACATCCGGTGCACGCGCTGCAACCGGCGGATCTGCCCCGACTGCATGGTGGCTGCGTCGGTCGGCTTCCAGTGCCCCGAGTGCGTCCGGCAGGGCAACAAGGGCGTACGCCGGGGCCGCACCGTGTTCGGCGGCGCCGTCACGGGCGACCCCGGCTACGTCACCAAGGTGCTCATCGCCGTCAACGCGCTGATGTGGCTTGTCCAGATCGGCGCCGGGAGCTCGTTCGAGCGCCGGCTGTGGCTGATCGGTGGGCCCGTCTTCGACCCGGTGCTGATGGAGCAGGTGGGCGTCGCCGACGGCGAGTCGTACCGCCTGCTCACGGCGGCCTTCCTGCACGGCGGCCTGCTGCACCTCGCGCTGAACATGTACGCGCTGTACCTCTTCGGCCCGCCGCTCGAAGGGGCGCTGGGCCGGGTGCGGTTCATCGCCCTGTACTTCATCTCGGCCCTCGGTGGCAGCGCGGTCTCCTACGCCTTCAGCAACCCGGCGCAGCCCTCGGTGGGGGCGTCCGGGGCGATCTTCGGACTGCTCGGGGCGTTCCTCGTCGTGAGCCGCCGGATGGGGCGGGACACGACCGGCGTGCTCATCCTGCTGGCCATCAACTTCGTCTACGGCCTGCTCGTGCCCCGGATCGACTGGCATGCCCACCTGGGCGGGCTCATCACCGGTGTGCTCACGGCCGTCGCCTTCGCCTACGCGCCGAAGGTGGGCCGCACGGCGGTGCAGACCGGCGGGGTCCTCGGCGTCCTGGCGGCGGTGGTGGTGGTCGTGGTGTGGCGCACGGCGGCCCTGACGTAGTATCAACGGCACCTACTCGTCAGTAACTTGTGAGGTGCCCCATGCGGGACGCAGTCATCGTCGATGCCGTCCGGACCCCGGTCGGCAAGCGCAACGGGGGGCTGGCCGGCATCCACCCGGTGGACCTGTCCGCACACGTCCTCGAGGCGCTCGCCGCGCGCACCGGTCTCGACCCGGCGCTCGTCGACGACGTGATCTGGGGCTGTGTCTCGCAGACCGGTGAGCAGGCGGTCAACGTGGCCCGCAACGCGGCGCTCGCGGCGGGCTGGCCGGAGGACGTCGTCGGGGTGACCATCGACCGGCAGTGCGGCTCCTCGCAGCAGGCCGCGCACTTCGCCGCGGCCGGGGTGATCGCCGGGCAGTACGACGTGGCGGTGGCCGGCGGCGTCGAGGTCATGAGCCGGGTGCCGATGCTGTGCACGGTCACCCAGGGTCCCGGCCTGCCGTTCGGACCGAAGATGGCGGCGCGCTACGACAACAACCTGGTCCCGCAGGGCATCAGCGCCGAGCTCATCGCCGAGCGCTGGGGGCTCGGCCGCACCGCGCTGGACGAGATCGCGGCGGCGTCGCACGAACGGGCCGCGGCGGCCACCGACGCCGGCTCGTTCGCGGGCCAGCTCGCGCCGCTCGGCGAGGTCACGGCCGACGAGGGCATCCGCCGCGAGAGCTCGGTGGAGACCCTGGCCGGGCTGCGGCCGGCCTTCAAGGAGGACGGCGTGGTGACCGCCGGGAACTCCTCGCAGATCTCCGACGGCGCGGCCGCGCTGCTCGTCACGACCTCGGAGAAGGCCGCTGAGATGGGCTGGACGCCGATGGCGCGCCTGCACGCGTTCGCCACCGCGGGCGTCGACCCCATCACGATGCTGACCGGCCCGATCCCGGCCACCCGGCGGGTCCTCCAGCGGGCCGGCCTGCAGCTCGACGACATCGGCGCGTTCGAGGTCAACGAGGCGTTCGCCTCGGTGATCGGGGCGTGGCTCGCCGAGACCGGGGCCGACCCGAAGAAGGTCAACCCGCACGGCGGCGCCATCGCCCTCGGCCACCCCCTCGGCGGCTCCGGTGCCCGGCTGATGACGACGCTGGTCCACCACATGCGGGCCGAGGGCATCCGGTACGGCCTGCAGACGATGTGCGAGGGCGGCGGGATGGCGAACGCCACCATCCTCGAGCGGGTCTGAGCTCCGCCGCTGCCCGGGCTATTCGTCGCTGATGCGCTCGGCCCGCTCCCGCAGCGCCTTCATGTCCGGCCGCCCGCCCGGCCGGTCGGCCACGAGCCGGTCGGTCGCCGTGAAGCCCCACGCGCCGTACTTGACCGCAACTCTGGCGAAGCGGTGCCGAAGCTCATCGCCGCATGCGTCGCAGGGACGGGCACCGGTCTCGCCGAGCGGAAGCAGCAGCTCGCGCTCGGCGCCGCAGCCAGCGCAGCGGAACGCGTAGACCGGCATCAGGCCCGACCGGCCGGTTGTCCCCAATGGGGACAACTCGTGTGGACAAACCACACCGGTGTAATTGCGCAGGAGGAACTACGCCGGTCAGGTGGCGTCATCGCCACTGTGTCGACAGCCCGAACCCGATGCAGATCAGGCCGAAGCCGACGAGAAGGTTCCAGTTCTGCAGCGCCGAGAACACCGGGATGTTGGCGCTGGTGATGTAGTA
>DASVBJ010000395.1:0-8827 GCA_036375895.1 Actinomycetes bacterium
CGTCGTGCGCAAGGTGAGCAAGGCCGCGCAGGCCTACACCCCGTCCGGCCTGGCCGCGAGCGCCGCCGGCCTCGGCGACTCGCTGCGCTACTTCGCCGACCAGGTGCGTGCCGGCATGGTCGAGCGCGAGGCCGAGCTGCGCGACGCGCTGGGGGTCGAGGAGGGCGCCGCGTCCAGGGAGTCGCTGCCGCCGGACGTGGCCGCGCAGCTGATCGAGCACCCGGCGAGCGACTGGAGAGGCAAGCGCTGATGGAGACCGCCGAGATCAAGCGTCGGTGGTTGGAGTTCTTCAAGGAGCGCGGGCACACCGTCGTCCCCAGCGCGTCGCTGCTGCTCGATGACCCGAACCTGCTGTTCGTCAACGCCGGCATGGTGCCGTTCAAGCCGTACCTTCTCGGCCAGCAGACCCCGCCGTACCAGCGGGCCACCAGCGTGCAGAAGTGCGTGCGTACCCTCGACATCGAGGAGGTCGGGCGCACCACCCGGCACGGCACGTTCTTCCAGATGAACGGCAACTTCTCCTTCGGCGACTACTTCAAGGAAGGCGCCATCGAGCTGGCCTGGGAGTTCGTCACCGGCTCGCAGGCCGACGGTTTCCTCGGCTTCGACCCGGACACCGTCTGGGTCACCGTCCTCGAGGGCGACGACGAGGCGTACGACCTGTGGCGCAAGGTCGCCGGATTGCCCGAGCACCGCATCCAGCGCCGTGGGCTGGCCGACAACTACTGGCACATGGGCGTCCCCGGCCCGGGCGGCCCGTGCAGCGAGATCTACATCGACCGCGGCCCCGAGCACGGCCCGGACGGTGGCCCGATCGTCGACGAGGACCGGTTCCTCGAGATCTGGAACCTCGTCTTCATGCAGGAGAGCCTGTCGGCGGTCCGCAGCAAGACGGACTTCGACGTGACCGGGCCGCTGCCGAAGAAGAACATCGACACCGGCATGGGCCTCGAGCGGGTGGCCTACCTCCTGCAGGGGGTCGACAACCTCTACGAGATCGACGAGGTCTACCCGGTCCTCGAGCGCGCCGCGGAGATGGCCGGCAAGCGGTACGGCGCCGACCACGACGACGACGTTCGGCTGCGTGTCGTGGGCGACCACGTTCGCAGCGCACTGATGCTCATCAGCGACGGGGTCACGCCGGGCAACGAGGCGCGCGGCTACGTGCTGCGCCGGCTGCTGCGCCGGGTCGTGCGGTCGATGCGGCTGCTCGGGGTCGACGAGCCGGTGATCCCTGAGCTGATCAGCCTGTCCAAGGACGCGATGGCGCCGTCGTACCCCGAGATCGCTAGCGAGTTCGGTCGCATCTCGGCCGTCGCCGGCGCCGAGGAGGAGGCGTTCCGGCAGACCTTGCGGGCGGGGACGACGATCCTCGACCAGTACGTCCGCCGGGCGCTGCACGACGAGCAGATGGCCGAGACCGCGGGCGGGCCCACGCCCGCCGGCGTCATCACCGGCGCGCAGGCCTTCCAGCTCCACGACACCTACGGCTTCCCGATCGACCTGACCCTCGAGATGGCCGCCGAACAGGGCGTCGCGGTCGACCAGGAGGGCTTCCGGGCGCTGATGCGCGAGCAGCGCGAGCGCGCCAAGGCCGACGCCCGCGAGAAGAAGCTCGGCCACGCCGACGTCTCCGCCTACCGCGAGGTGCTCGACATCGGCGGCCCCAGCAGGTTCACCGGTTACGACGAGGTGGTCTCCGAGGCGCGCGTCGTCGGCGTGCTCGTGGGTGGGGCCACGGTTCCTGCCGCCGGTCAGGGCACCGACGTCGAGATCGTTCTCGACCGCACCCCGCTGTACGCCGAGGGCGGCGGCCAGCTGGCCGACCACGGGCGGCTGCGGTTCGCGACCGGCGCCGAGGTCGAGGTCAGCGACGTGCAGTCGCCGCTCACCGGGCTGATCGTGCACCGCGGCCGGGTGACCAGGGGCGAGGTGACCCGCGGCGACCAGGTCGTCGCTGAGGTCGACGTCGACCGCCGCCGCGCGGTCAGCCGCGCGCACACCGCCACCCACGTCGTGCACAAGGCGTTCCGCGAGGCCCTCGGCGAGACCGCCACGCAGGCCGGCTCCGAGAACGCCCCGGGGCGGTTCCGATTCGACTTCACCTCGCCGACCGCCGTGCCGCCGTCGGTGCTGCGCGATGTCGAGCAGGAGGTCAACGAAGTCCTGGCGGCCGACCTCGACGTGCACGCCGAGGTCATGTCCCAGGACCAGGCCCGCCAGATCGGCGCGATGGCGCTGTTCGGGGAGAAGTACGGCGAGCGGGTGCGGGTCGTCTCGGTCGGCGACTGGGCGCGCGAGCTGTGCGGCGGCACCCACGCCCGACGGTCCAGCCAGCTGGGGCTGGTCAAGATCCTCGGCGAGTCGTCGATCGGTGCGGGCGTACGCCGGGTGGAGGCCCTCGTCGGCGTCGACGCCTACGCGTTCCTCGCCCGCGAGCACCTGCTGGTCCACCAGCTCACCGAGGCGCTCAAGACCCGTCCGGAGGAGCTGCCCGACCGGGTCGCCGCGATGACCGCCCGGCTCCGCGAGGTGGAGAAGGACCTGGAGCGGATCCGTTCCGCCCAGGTGCTGGAGGCCGCGGCGGGGCTCGCCGCGAACCCGGCCGACGTGTTCGGCGTCGGCGTCGTCACGCATCGGGCACCCGACGGGACGGGAGCGGACGACCTGCGCCGCCTCGTCCTCGACGTGCGCGGTCGCATCCCCGCCGACCGCCCGGCGGTGGTCGCGGGCGTGGCCGTCACCGGCGGGCGGCCGGCCGTGGTCGTGGCCGTCAACGACAAGGGCCGCGAGTGGGGGGTCAAGGCGGGCGACCTGGTCCGGGCGATGGCCCAGACCCTCGGCGGTGGCGGCGGGGGCAGGGACGACGTGGCGCAGGGCGGCGGGTCCGATGCGAGCAAGGTGGACGAGGCGCTGCGCCAGGTCGAGCACGTCGTCGGCCAGCGCGTCACCGGCGGCTCCTGACGGCCCGCCACCTACCCCCACCCCCCAGGCAGCGATCATGCAGGTTCCGTCGCCCCACGGGACCGACGGAACGTGCATGATCGCTGCGAGAAGAGGGGCGAGAAGAGGGGCGAGAAGAGGGTGGTGAGGTCGGTGCGGACCGGGGTGCGCATCGGGGTCGACGTCGGCTCGGTGCGGGTCGGTGTCGCCGTCTGCGACCCGGCCGGGCTGATCGCGTCCCCCGTGACCACGCTGCGCCGCGGTCGCGGCGACCTCGACGCGCTGGCCGGCCTGGTTGCCGAGCATGAGGCCGTGGAGGTCGTCGTGGGGCTGCCGACCTCGCTCTCCGGCCGGCCGGGACCGGCGGCGGAGGCGGCCGAGCGGTACGCCGAGGGGCTGGCGCGGGTGGTCCCGGTGCCGGTCCGGCTCGTCGACGAGCGGTTCAGCACGGTCACCGCGACCAGGAACCTGCGCGCCTCGGGGCGTGACACTCGCAGGGGGCGGGCAGTAGTAGACCAGGCCGCTGCTGTCATCATCCTGCAGAGCGCACTCGACGCGGAGCGGGCGACGGACGTCGCGCCGGGCCGCATCGTCGATGGTGGGGGAGCCGGCCATGACGAGAAGGTGAAGGAATGAACGACCTGTCCGTGTGGACGGACGAGGAGCACCCCTCCGCGAGCCGCGGCCGCCGCGGCCGGCATGGGCGCCACGACCGGCGCAACCGACGCCGCAAGAGCGGCTTCGCCGTCACGCTCGCCATGCTCGTCGTCCTCGCCATGCTCGCAGGGGGCGTCGCGATCGCCTTCGGGGCGACCTCCCGGCTGAAGGAGGCGTTCAGCGGCTCGGCCCCGGACTACTCGGGGGCGGGCACCGGTGCGGTCCAGATCAAGGTGGCGGAGGGGGAGACGGTCACCCAGGTCGGCCGCACGCTCAAGGCCAAGCGGGTCGTCAAGAGCGTCGACGCGTTCGTCGAGGCGGCCAACGCCGAGCCCGAGGCGGCCGGCCTGCAGCCCGGCTTCTACAAGCTGCGCCTGCACATGAAGGCCAGCGAGGCGCTGGCCCTCCTCCTGGACCCGCGCTCCCGCATCCAGGCCCGGGTCGCGCTGCCGGAGGGGCTGCGTCTCGACGAGACCCTGAAGAAGCTCGCCGCCGGCTCCAAGATCCCGCTCGCCGAGTTCGAGAAGGCCCTGAAGGACGCGAGGACGCTCGGCCTGCCGGCGTACGCGAAGGCCAACGCCGAGGGCTTCCTCTACCCGGCGACCTACGACGTGGGGCCGGACGCCAAGGCGCCCGACGTCCTCAAGCAGCTGTTCGCGAGCTACGCCAAGGCCGCCGACGCGGTCGGGGTGGAGCGCACCGACCGCCCGGCGTACGAGATCGTGACCGTCGCCTCGCTCGTCGAGGGGGAGGCCCGCCACAGCCAGGACTTCGGCAAGGTCGCGCGGGTCGTCTACAACCGGCTGGCCAAGGGCATGCCGCTGCAGTTCGACTCGACGGTCAACTACGCGCTCAAGGCCGACAAGCAGATCGTCACGAACGCCGACCTGGGCGTGGACTCGCCGTACAACACCTACAAGCACGCCGGGCTGCCGCCGGGTCCGATCAGCTCGCCGGGGGAGAAGGCGCTCGAGGCGGCGGTCAACCCGCCCGCGGGCGACTGGCTGTACTTCGTGACGGTCAACCCGAAGACGGGCGAGACCAAGTTCACCGGCGACTACCAGGAGTTCCTGCGCTTCAAGCAGGAGCTGAAGTCCAACCAGTGACACACCGGGCGGCCGTCCTCGGCTCCCCGGTGGCCCACTCGCTGTCACCCGTGCTGCACCGCGCGGCCTACGCCGAGCTCGGCCTGCAGGACTGGACCTACGACGCGTACGACGTGGACGCGGCCGCGCTGCCCGGCTTCCTCGACGGGCTGGGCGACGAGTGGGCCGGGCTGTCGCTGACCATGCCGCTGAAGACGGCCGTGCTGCCGCTGCTCGACCGGCGCAGCGACCTGGCCCGCGACGTCGGCGCGGTCAACACCGTGCTGCTCGGGCCGGACGGGCGGTCGGGGGAGAACACCGACGTCCCCGGCCTGGTGGCCGCGCTGCGCGAGCACGGCGTCGGGCGGCCGCACCGGGCGTGGGTGCTGGGCGGCGGCGCGACCGCGACCTCGGCGCTGGCCGCGCTGCGCGAGCTGGGTGTCGCGGACCCGGTCGTCGTCGTACGCGATGCCGCCCGGGCGCAGCCTCTGCTGGCCGCGGCGGCCCGCCTCGGCGTACGTCCCGTGCTGCGCCCCTGGTCGGCCGCTGCGCTCGCGGACGCCGGCGAAGGCGACCTCGTCGTCGCCACGACACCCCGGGGCGGCACCGACGCGCTGGCGGCCGACCTGCCGGCGCGGGTGGCCGCGACGCTCTTCGACGTCGTCTACGACCCGTGGCCGACCCCGCTCGCCCGGGCCTGGGCGGCGGCAGGTGGCGCGGTGCTGGGCGGCCTGGACCTGCTGGTGCACCAGGCGGTGCTGCAGGTGGCCCTGATGACCCGGCGACGGGTCGACGAGCCGGCCCTGGTGGCCGTGCTGCGGGCGGCGGGCGAGGCCGCGCTGCGCCGCCACTGATCGCGGCTCAAGGCCGGGCGGCCCGCCGCCGATGGCCCTAGGGAGGCGGCTGAGGGCCGCGCGGTGCACGCGAGGTGGGTCGATGAGCGAACCGTACGTCGGGGCCGGCATGAGCCGGTCGGCCCGGCTGGACCGGATCCTGGCCGAGCTGGTCGGGCAGGTCCCCGAGATCGAGGCGGCCTCGGTCGTGTCGTTCGACGGCCTGCCCATGGCCTCTGCGCTCCCGGCCGGGATGGACGAGGACCGGGTCGCGGCCATGAGCGCCGCCCTGCTCTCGCTCGGCGAGCGGGCGGCCGAGGGGCTCGGGCGCGGTGAGCTCTCCCAGGTCTACGTCGAGGGCGAGGACGGGACCGTGTTCCTCGTCTCCGCGGACGACGAGGCGGTGCTGGTCGCCGTGGCCGCCCGCGGCGCCAAGGTCGGCCTGATGCTGTTCGAGGTACGCCGGGCGGCCGCCGCCCTCGCGGAGGCGTTGCGCGTCGAGGTGGTGCCCGCGGCGCCGGTCGCCCCGGTCCGGGACCTCCCCGAGACGCCGCCGGAGCCGGCACCGCTGCAGGTCGTGACGCAGAACGGCTGGGCGGGCCACCAGGGCGCCTCGCCCGAGACGCCGAGCTGGACCTGACGTGAAGCTCGAGGGATCGCTCGACGCGTTCAGCCTGCCGGACATCTTCCAGCTGCTGAGCTTCACCAAGAAGACGGGCGGCCTGCACCTGGCGAGCGACGGCTCGGACGGTGCCGTGTTCTTCGCCGGCGGCCAGGTCACCGGCGCCTCCTCCGACAGCGCGCGGCAGCCCCTGGCCCGACGGCTGATCGGCAGCGGCGCGGTCGCCGAGGAGGCGCTCGCGCTGGCGGTGGAGCGGGCCGCCGGCGAGAACGGGATCGGCGTGGCGCGGGCCCTGCTGGAGGGCGGTGCCGTCGACGCGGACCTGCTCCGCCGGGCGGCCACGGACCAGTGTGTCGACGCGGTGTTCGACCTGCTGCGCTGGCGGCAGGGTGACTTCGCCTTCGTCGTCGACGAGGCCAACCCGGACGACGTCGGCGTCACGCTCGGCGTCGAGGCCGTGCTCGCGGACGCCGAGTCGCGCCGGGAGAGCTGGGAGAACGACTCCAAGGTCGTGCCGTCGCCGCAGACGGTGCTCGGCATGCCGCTCGGCCTCGCGGGTGACCCCGTCGTCTCACGCGAGGAGTGGGTGCTGCTCGCTCTCGTCGATGGCCGCCGCACGGTGGCCGAGCTGGTGGACCTCACCGGGAACGGCCAGTACGCCGTGGTGTCGACGCTGGCCGCCCTGGTCCAGCGCGGGCTGCTCGAGGTGCGCGACGACGGCGCTGACCACGTGGGTGCCGTCCTCCGCCTCCAGCAGCTGCTGGCGCCCCTCGAGGGTGAGCCGTTCACGCCGGTCGTGCAGGCGGCCGAGCCGGCACCGATCACCACCGACGAGGCGGAGCGGGTCTCCGGGCGCGTCGAGGCGCCGGCAACGGTGCCCGAGGACGAGCAGCCTGGCCAGCCCGCACCGTCGGAGCCGTCGGCACCGTCGGCACCCGAGTCCGCCGAGCCCGCCGAGTCGCCGGAGAAGGAGCTGGTGACCAGCGCGTCAGCGCCGGCCGGGGCGACGATGCTCGGCGGCGCTCACGTGCCCGGAGACGTGGTGCCCCCGCGGGCGGAGCCGTTCCTGCCGAAGCGGCAGGCCGACTTCGAGGACAGCCCGCCGGCCCCGGCTGCCCGGCCGGTGCAGGTGTCTGCCGGCGGCCTCGGCGACGTCGTCGGCGCGACCGCCGTGGCGGTCGACCCCGAGCAGGCGTCGGTCATCGAACGCGACCCGAGTGTCAACCGCAGCCTGATGCTGCGGCTCATCGCCGGCGTCAGGGGGCTCTGAACCATGGCAGCAGCCCGTACCCGCCGCCGCGGCGGCCAGGCGGTGAAGGTGGTCGTCACCGGCCCGTTCGCCGCGGGCAAGACGACGCTGATCCGGACCATCAGCGAGATCACCGTGCTCTCGACCGAGCGCGGCATCACCGACGGCACCCGCCGCCGCAAGGCGGAGACGACCGTCGCCATGGACTTCGGCCGGATCACGATCGACCAGGACCTCGTGCTCTACCTGTTCGGCACGCCGGGGCAGGACCGCTTTGACTTCATGTGGGAGATCCTCGGCGAGGGGATGATCGGCTACCTGCTGCTCGTCGACGCGGACCGGGAGGAGTCGATCGGGGAGGCGGCCGGGATCCTGGACGCCTTCCGGCGGATGGCGCGGGTGCCGTACGTCGTGGCGCTGAACCGCGCCTCCGGCGACGACCACGCGTTGGTGCACCAGGTGCGCGAGCGCCTCGACGTACCGTCCGACGTGGCGATCCTCGCCTGCGACGCCACCGACAAGGACTCGGTCAAGAACGTGCTGCTCGCGCTGCTGTACGCCGTCCTCGACGAGGTCGAGGCCGAGGCTGTCCGCGCCTGAGGCCGCGATGGGGGAGCGCCCGCTGTGGGGTCTCTGGCGCCCCGGCGGGCGGCGCCGTCGGCCCGACCCGCCGTCCACGGTGCACCTCGTCTTCGCCGACCTGAGCGAGGCGGTGCTGCCGGCGGACTCGGCGCTGGCACGCTCGATGGGGCACGTCGCCGCGTTGCTCGCCGGCAGGTAACCGCGAGCCTTCAGGTCGGGGCGGTGCCGCCCGATGTCGCTAGGGACCGATCTCGCCGACCTGGGTCGGCGCCACGTGTGAAGGGGTGCTGGTGAAGCAGCTCGGGGACATCCTGCTCGAGGGCGGTCTGGTCAACTCGGACCAGCTCCAGGCGGCCTACGACGAGCAGCAGCGCGTCGGGCGGGCGCTGGGGCGTGTCCTGATCGAGCAGGGCGTGCTCACCGAGTCGCAGCTCGTCGCCGCGCTGGCCACCCAGATCGGCCTGCGGTTCGTCGACCTGTCCGAGTTCGCCGTCGACGGCTCGGCGATCGGACGGGTGCCGGGCGTGGTGTGTCGACGGCACGCGGCTATGCCGATCGGCTTCGAGGACGGCAAGCTGCTCGTCGCGATGGCCGACCCGGCCAACGTCTTCGCGATCGACGACATCCGCTCGATCACCAGCATGGACGTCAAGCCGGTCGTGGCCACTCGCGCCGACGTGGCCGCCGCGATCGACCGCTACTACCGCGCCGACTCCGACCTCGACGACCTCACCAGCGTCATGGACCTGGCCGACGAGGAGGACGACCTCGCCAAGGTCAAGGAGATCGTCGAGGACGCGCCGATCGTCAAGTACGTCAACCTGCTCATCACCCAGGCCATCCAGGACCGCGCGTC
>DASVBJ010000396.1:0-2685 GCA_036375895.1 Actinomycetes bacterium
TGGCCCGAGCGTGCGTCACGAGTGTGCCGGCCTGGGACGCCGCGGCAGCCGTACGCGCAGCACCGTCTCGCCCGGTTGCGCGTCGATGGTGATCTCACCACTGTGCCGGTCGACGATGATGCGACGCGAGATGTCGAGGCCGAGACCGGTGCCCTTCCCCACGCCCTTGGTCGTGAAGAACGGCTCGAACGCGTGGTCCTGTACCTCGTGGGACATCCCGGTGCCGGTGTCACCGATCTCCACGACCACGCCGTCCCCGTCGCCGCGGGTCGAGACCCGGAGCGTGCCCTCCGCCGCCATCGCGTCGACTGCGTTGTCGATGAGGTTCGTCCAGACCTGGTTGAGCTCCCCGGCGAACGCCTCGATCCGAGGCACGTCGGCGCCGTAGTCGCGCACGACGGTGACTCGCTCCGGAATCCTCGGCGCCAGCATCACGAGAGTGCTCTCGAGCCCCTCGGCGACATCGGTCAGCTGCATGGAAGCACGGTCGAGCTGCGAGTAGGACTTCACCGCGGCCACCAGCTCCGAGATGCGCCGGGTCGACTCCTTCACCTCGGCCAGCAACGTCGCCGTCGACAGCGTGCTCGCCACCCACTCCAGCCCGGGCTCGAGTGCGCCGCCTTCGAGCACCTGGGCCGCCCGCTCGCACCAGGCGATGTCGACGCCTGCCCCGGCGAGCGCCGGGGCGATGAGCCAGTCCCGCTGGATGCCGTGCGCGGACATCCAGTCCGACAGGGCCTCCTCGCGATCAGCGGCGGCCATCGGATCCACGATGCCGGCTCGCGGCTCGATCTCGCGACGAAGTGCGTCGAGCGCGACGAACTGGTCCGCCGAGATCGAGCCCACCGCGAGGCGTCGGAGCGAGGACAAGAGGGTCGCGCATGTGCCCTCGAGGGCGTCCACTGCTCGCGTTGCCGCTGCGGCCGGGTTGTTGATCTCGTGCGCGAGCCCGGCGGCGAGCGTTCCGAGCGCGACCAGGGCCTGCCGCTGCCGGGTGGTTGTCTCGATGTTGCGGGCCGTGTGGAACAGGCCGTCGATCAGGTGCGCACCGAACGGGAACCACGCGCTCGACCGGTCACGCAGTGCCTGCGCCGGGACGCGCAGGACCCGGCCGGCCCCAGACCCTCGACCGGTCGCCAGGTACATGCCGTGCTCGTCCCACGCGCGGAAGCCACCGGCCCACCGGCCGGGCGCATCCATCGCGCCGAGCTTGGTCTCCTCACGACCGACGCGGCGCACCAGGTCGATGCTGCCCTCCACGAGGACCCACCAGAAGTCGGCGGGCTCACCCTCCCGGAACAGCACCTCCCCCTCGACGATCCGGACGTCGGCGCCCACGTCGATGAGCTCCTGCAGCTGGTCGTCGCTCAGCCCGTCGAAAAGCCCAAGCGGGCGCAGGTCCTTGACGTGCATCACATCGTCGCCAGGTAGCGGTGCACGAGGTAGACCGACATCGCGCCTTCACCGACGGCCGACGCCACGCGCTTCATGGAGTCGAGCCGCACGTCGCCGGCCGCGAAGACCCCAGGCACGCTGCTCTCCAGGGCGAAAGGTGCACGGGTCAACGGCCACGACGGAGTCTGCGAAGAAGCGAAGAGGTCCTGTCCGGTGATGACGAACCCTTTGTCGTCGCGGGCGACCTCCGAGCCGAGCCAGTCGGTCCGGGGCGATGCGCCGATGAACACGAAGAGCCAGCTGGTCGGCACCTCTTCCCGACCGCCGGTGTCGCGGTCGGCCAGCGTGATCGCCTCCAGGTGACCGTCACCGCGGGCTGCCACCACCTCGCTGCGCAGCCGCACCTCGATGTTCTGGATCGCGCGGATCCGCGCGTTGAGGTAGAGCGACATGGTGCTCTCGAGAGCCCCAGCACGCACAACCATGACGACGCGCTTCGCGTAACGAGCAAGGTTGAGGGCTGCCTGGCCGGCGGAGTTCGCGGCGCCCACGACGTACACCTCGTCGCCTTGGCACTGAGCCGCATCGCTCGCGCTCGCGCCGTAGTAGACGCCGCGACCCGAGAGCTGTGCCATGCCCGGCGCCTCGAGTCGTCGGTAGGACACCCCGGTCGCGACGAGCACCGCACGTGCCTCGATCTCTCCCGAGTCGTCGAACCGCACAGCTCGGACCGGTCCCCGGGCCTCGAGGGACACGACGTCGCGGGCCAGCACCATCTCGGCACCGAAACGCGCCGCCTGAGCGACCGCACGGTGCGTCAGGTCAGCACCCGACAGCCCCTTGGGGAAGCCGAGATAGTTCTCGATCGACGCGCTCTGGCCGGCCTGGCCACCCGGTGCTTCTCGTTCCACCACGACCGCCCGCAGCCCTTCGGACGCGGCGTACACGGCGGCAGCGAGTCCTGCGGGCCCGGCGCCGACGATGCACAGGTCGTAGAGAGGCTGTTCCGCGCGCGTGCGCAGGCCGAGCGCATCGGCGAGGTCGCGCGCCGACGGCGCCCGAAGGGGCTCGCCGTCGGGCACGAGCACCAGCGGCAGGTCGTCAACCCGGGCCTGCGCGAGGTCCTGGAGCCGCTGCGCCTCGTCGTCACGGTCGATGTCGAGCCAGCGGTAGGGCACGTGGTTCCGAGCCAGGAACGTCTTGACCTCGTAGCTGCGCTCGGACCAGCGGTGCCCCACCACACGCACGTCTCCGGTGTCCTCGAGATGGCCCTGCCGCCAGTCAGCCAAC
>DASVBJ010000017.1:0-2093 GCA_036375895.1 Actinomycetes bacterium
CCGTCGAGCACCCACGTCACGATCTCCATGTCCCGGTGCGGGTGCGTCTCGAAGCCGGTGCCGGGCGCCACCACGTCGTCGTTGGAGACGAGCAGCAGCCCGAAGTGGGTGTTGCGGGGGTCGTAGTGGTGGCCGAACGAGAACGAGTGCCTCGAGTCCAGCCAGTCGATCCGGGTCGCGAAGCGGTCGGCGGCACGGCGTACGTCGAGGTCGGGCTGCAGCACGGTGTCCACGGTAGGTCCTCGGGGTGGGCTGGATAGTTGCTGACACAACAAGATGGCCGGGGTGGCGCATTCCGGCCGCTCGGTCGGGTCACCGCGACTCAGCGGCGCCGGCCCGCCCAGGCGAGCAGCTCGTCGGCGGGCAGCGTGTTGACCACCCGGTCGGCCGTGACCCCGCACTCCTCCGCCCGCGCACAGCCGTAGGGCTGCCAGTCCAGCTGGCCCGGGGCGTGCGCGTCGGTGTCGATCGCGAACCGGCACCCGGTCTCGACCGCGAGCCGCAGCAGCCGGCGCGGCGGGTCCAGCCGCTCCGGCCGGGAGTTGATCTCGACCGCGACGTCGAACTGCCGGCACGCCTCGAACACGATCTCGGCGTCGAACGCGCTCTCCGGTCGCTGCCCGCGACCGCCCGTGACCAGCCGCCCGGTGCAGTGGCCGAGGACGTCGGTGTGCGGGTTGGCCACGGCGGCGACCATCCGCGGCGTCATCTCCTCGCTCGGCATCCGCAGCTTGGAGTGGACACTGGCCACGACGAGGTCGAGCCGCGCGAGCAGGTCGTCCTCCTGGTCGAGCGACCCGTCCTCGAGGATGTCGACCTCGATGCCGGTGAGGATGCGGAACGGCGCGAGCTTCTCGTTCAGCCCGGCTACCACGTCGAGCTGCTCGCGCAGCCGCTCGGGTGACAGGCCGCGGGCCACCGTGAGCCGCGGCGAGTGGTCGGTCAGCACGACGTACTCGTGACCGAGCTCGCGGGCAGCGAGCGCCATCTCCTCGATCGGGCTGCCGCCGTCCGACCAGTCCGAGTGGGTGTGCAGGTCACCGCGCAGGGCCGCCCGCAGGGCGGCGCCACCCGCCGTCACCGGGCCGCGGGCCTCCTGCTCGAGCCGGTCGAGGTACGCCGGGACCTGGCCGTCGGCCGCCTCGGCCACCACGGCGGCCGTGACCTTCCCGACGCCCCGGAGCTCGGTCAGCGTCCCCGCGGCGATGCGTTGCGTCAGCTCGGCAGCCGGCAGACCCGCGACGGCGGCCGCCGCGGTGCGGAACGCCTTGACCCGGAAGGTCGGCTCCTGCCGCCGCTCGAGCAGGAAGGCGATCCGGCGCAGCGCCTCGACGGGTTCCACCCGCCCGACCGTAGCGGCCGAGTCGGAGCGTGAGCCGGAGCTGCCGGTCCATGATCGTGCGTCGTCGGGGACGCTCCGGAGCCCAGTTGTGACAGTGCAACAACTACCCTCACTCCATGGCCACCCGCTCAGCCGCCACCGTGCGCCGCCTGGAGCGCAGTATGGGCACCCTGGCGACGGCCGCCATCGCCCGGATGGACGAGGCGTTGCCCTGGTACCGCGCGATGCCGCCGGAGAACCGCTCGTGGGTCAACCTCGTGGCGCAGGCCGGCGTGGCCGCCTTCGTCGAGTGGTTCCGCCGGCCGGACGCGCCGCAGGCGATCAGCGCCGACGTGTTCGGCACGGCCCCCCGCGAGCTGACCCGCGCGGTCACCCTGCAGCAGACGGTCGAGCTGGTGCGGGTCGTGATCGCTGTCGTCGAGGAGCAGATCGAGGACATCGTCGCGCCCGGCGACGAGGCCGTCCTGCGCGAGGCGGTGCTGCGCTACTCGCGGGAGATCGCCTTCGCGGCCGCCCAGGTCTACGCCCAGGCCGCCGAGGCCCGGGGAGCCTGGGACGCCCGCCTCGAGTCCCTCGTGGTGGACGCCCTGCTCCGCGGCGAGGCCGACGACTCGCTGCGCTCGCGGGCGGCGGCGCTCGGCTGGGGCACGCACGAGTCGGTGGTCGTCGTGGTGGGGCAGGCGCCGGACGCAGAGCCCGAGGTGGTGGTGGACGACATCCGTCGCGTGGCGCGGGCCACCCACCTCGACGT
>DASVBJ010000131.1:0-3456 GCA_036375895.1 Actinomycetes bacterium
CATGGGCCTTCGACAACCCCAGGGCCTCGATGAACCCGTGCACGCAGTCCGCGTAGTCGGCCGCCGAGAACGTCGACGGCGGGTCGTCGGACGCACCGCACCCCGGAGCGTCCCAGGCGACGACGGTGAACTCGTCCGACAGCGCCTCGAACTGGCGCTTCCACGCACGGCCGTCCTCGTAGGCGCCGTGCAGCAGCAGCAGCGGCGGCCCCTGCCCGGCCCGCCGGTAGGCCAGCCGCAGCCCCGCGACCTCGACCCGATCGACGTCCCGCACCCTGACCCACCTCACCGCCGAGTCTGGGGCCGCTCGACGGCACCTGTCGACCTGGGCCGGCGGCCGCCACTCGCGAGCGGAGCGAAACGTAACGATCCGGGCCACCGACGGGCACCAGGTTTGGATCTTCTGCCGCAGGAAATCCCCCTGCCACGTCGGCCCGCGCGCCTGGCAGGGACGCGCCGGGCCGACGGATGACTCAGGGCAGCGTCCGGATCCAGTTCTGGCGCGAGTAGAGCGTGCGGAAGCCGGCCCAGCGCATGTTGTGCAGGCTCGGGTTCGGGGCGTCCACGGTCTCCGACCCGGTCTCGGTGCCCAGCGTCAGCACCCCGACGCGCGCCGCGTCCTCGATCCGTCGCGCCATCAGCGCCCGCTGCGCTCCACGGCCCCGGTGCGACTCCACGGTGGCGGCCCCGGACAGCGCGCCGGACGCCCCGTCGACGAACAGCGCCGCGGCGCCGACGAGCCGGTCTCCGTCGAAGGCGCCGTACGCCGTCCAGCCGGGCGTCGACACCTCGGCGACCACCAGCGGCTGGAGCAGGTCCGGCAGGCCGAACCCGGCGCGGGTCACCACGGCGTACTCCTCGGCCAGCTCGGGGCCGATGGCCTCCACCCGCAGATCCGTCTCCGCCGCCGGCGGCGGGGAGGTGTCGCGCACGAGCTTCTCCCACGTGCGGCCGGCCGAGAACCCGTGCTCCGCAAGGAGCCGGGCGACTCCGTTGCCCACGGCGTACGGCGAGGGCTGGAGCACGACGCACGGCGCCCCCGCGGCGGTCGCCACCTCGACCAGCTCGTCGAGGACGGCATCGGTCAGTGGCTCCCGGATGCCCTGCCCGACCGCGCGGCAGAAGAAGCCGCCGGTGGGGTCGTCCCGCAGCGCCCAGACGACCCCGCCGCCGACCCGCAGGCAGCTCAGCCCGATGTCCTGAGCCGCGTCGCCGTGGGCGGCGAGGCTCCACATCCAGGCGGCCTCGACCGCCTCCGCCACCCGTGCCTGCTCCCGATCGTCCACGCCGACCTCCGGACCTGCAGGTGCCCCCGAGCCCGAGCGGATGCTACGGCCCACCACATCACGCCCGGGCCGGAATCTGCGCGACGGCACGGCGCCCCGGGAGACATACTTGCTGCCCATGGGGTCCGTGCCGCCCGTGCGCCACCTCGTCCGCGCCAAGGACCTGGCCGACGCCCGGTACTTCGAGCCGCTCGGGGTGGACGACCTGGCCCGCGCCGCCGGGCTGTCCCGCGCGCACTTCAGCCGGGAGTTCCGCCGGGCCTTCGGGGAGTCGCCCCACGTCTACCTGCTGACGCGTCGGCTGGAGCGGGCCGCGGCGCTGCTGCGGAACACCGATCACTCGGTCGCCTACGTCTGCATGGCCGTCGGCCTGCAGAGCGTCGGCTCGTTCACGTCGAGCTTCACTCGCGTCTACGGCATGTCGCCCACGACCTACCGGGCGGCCTTCCCGCCGGCGTCCTCGCACGCACTGATCCCGACCTGCGTGCGGCGTGTGTACGACCGCCCGCAGAACCGCACGTTTGGAGAAGACGTCCACCCGGCGCGGAACCTAGCGTCATCCGTGACAGTTCCGACCACCGAGGAGACCTGATGATCAGGATCGCCACCGCCCAGCTGTGGGTGCACGACCAGGACGCGGCGCTCGCGTTCTACACGAAGAAGCTCGGGTTCGAGGTGCGCAGCGACGTCACCCTGCCCGAGATGGGCGACTTCCGCTGGCTCACCGTCGGGCCGGCGGGGCAGCCCGACGTCGCCATCGTGCTGATGGCCATCCCGGGTGAGCCGGTGATGGACGACGAGACGGCCGAGCAGGTCCGCACCCTGATGGGCAAGGGCTTCGCGGGGACCGTCTTCCTCACCACCGAGGACTGCCGCCGGGAGTACGAGGAGCTCGTCGCCCGCGGCGTCGAGTTCGTCGAGCCGCCCGAGGACCGGCCGTACGGCATCGACGCGGGGCTCCGCGACCCGTCCGGCAACCACCTCCGGCTCACGCAGGTGCGGGAGCTGGCCGGGGTCTAGTCCGGACACCTGCCGGTGGGTCAGGCCGACGGCGAGGGCGGTGCCTTGGTGGCACCGCCCTCGCCGCTCGTGTGGCGGTGCGATCGGCGGGGCGGCGAGCCAGTCTGTCTGCTCTGGCTGCGGCGGCCCCCCGTGCTCGGGCGGTTAACCTTGGTGCCGATGAGCGAGCCAGGCGGGTACGACGACCCGGAGCTGCTGCCCGAGCAGACCTCCGACGACACCGACCGTGGCTGGGGAGAGCACCCCGACGACCGGGACGACGACGAGCGCATCACGCGCGAGAAGCCCCCGCACTGGTGACGCGCCGGCCGGCCTCCGGCTTGAGTCAGAGGGTGCGCTGACGGAGCAGGTCCCGGATCTCCTGCAGCAGCAGGATGTCCTCGGACGGCGCGGCGACCTCGGGCTCCTGGCCGCGCCGGCGGCGCTCCATCAACGCGTTGACCGGCACGACGACGAAGAAGTAGATCGCCGCGGCGACGATCACGAAGTTGATGACCGCGTTGACGAACGCCGCCCAGTTGAAGGTGACGTCGTTGATCGTGAAGGTGCCGCCCTTGAGGCCGCCGCCCCCGATCAGCTTGATGAGCGGCTCGATGAACGACTTCGTGAACTGCCCCACCACGGCGGCGAACGCGGTCCCGATCACGAACGCGACCGCCAGGTCGACGACGTTGCCGCGCAGCAGGAACTTGCGGAATCCGCTCATGCCAGGTCCTCCCCGTAGCGCCGCCGGCCGGGAGGCGGCGGGTCAGTCGCCCACAATTACGCCCGGATTGAGCACTCCGCAAGGGTCGACCGCCTTTTTCGCCGCGGCGAGTGCAGCTGCGAACGGCGCCGGGCGCTGCTCGGCGTACCACCGGTGGTGGTCGCGGCCGACGGCGTGGTGATGGGTGATCGTGCCGCCGGCGGCGATCACGGCGTCGCTCGCCGCGGCTTTGACCTCGTCCCACTGCGCGATCTCGCCGCCGCGTCGCGCGGGCGCCATCACCGTGAAGTACGGCGCCGCGCCGTCGGGATAGACGTGGGTGAGCCGGCAGGTCACAGTGCCGCCACCGCACACCGCGTGCAGCGCTTTCGTCGTCGCCGCGGTGACGCCGGCGACGAAGGCGTCGAACCGGTCCCAGGTGATCGCGGTCTCGAACGTCTCGAC
>DASVBJ010000173.1:0-4327 GCA_036375895.1 Actinomycetes bacterium
GGCGACCAAGAGCAAGCACAAGACCTGTGCCTACAAGTGGCTGAACCACATCATCAGCCCGACCGTCAACGCTGCGGTGGCCGAGTGGTTCGGCGAGGCGCCGTCCAACAGGAAGGCGTGTGCGGAGACGGTCGAGAAGAATCACTGCAAGACGTTCCACGCCGACGACGAGGCGTACTTCGACCAGGTCTGGTACTGGACGACCCCCATCACCCAGTGCCTCGACGGCCGCAAGGACGTCAAGTGCAAGGACTACGGCGACTGGACCACCGCCTGGCAGGAGATAAAGGGCTGACGTCGCCGGCCGGTCGTCGGGTGCGCCCCTGTCGCGCCCGACGACCGGCGGCCCTGCGTCGGGCTGACCCGCTCGGCAAGAGAGGACGCACCGTGAGCTCCACGGAGGCCGCCGGCCGCCGGACCGCCGGCGCCCGGCTGTCGGGCGTGCTGCACCGGCATCCCCGGCTGCGGCTCGCCGGCCTGCTCTCGGCGCCGCTGGTGTGGCTCGTCGGCGCGTATCTCGGCGCGCTCAGCGTCCTGCTGCTGTCGGCCTTCTGGACCACGGACGTCTTCACCGGCGACGTGGTGCGGCAGTTCAGCACCGAGAACTTCCGTGAGCTCCTGAGCAACAGCGTCTACCGCACGGTGACCGTGCGCAGCGTGCTCGTCGCGAGCTCGGTCACGCTGATCTGCGCGGTCGTCGCCTTCCCCATGGCCTTCTACATGGCCAAGGTCGCGCGACCGCGGACGCGGCGGCTGCTGGTGGTGGCCGTGCTCACCCCGCTCTGGGCGAGCTATCTCGTGAAGGCGTACGCGTGGCGGGCCATGCTGGCCGGCGACGGGGTCGTCAACTGGGCGCTCGACCCGGTCGGCCTGCGGGGGCCGGGGTTCGGTCTCAGCGCGACGGTGATCGTGCTCGCCTACCTGTGGCTGCCGTTCATGATCCTCCCGATCTACGCCGGGCTGGAGCGGCTGCCCGACTCGCTGCTGGAGGCGTCGGGCGACCTCGGAGCGCGGGACGGCCGGACGTTCCGCTCCGTGATCCTGCCCCTGGTGTTCCCATCCGTCGTCGCCGGCTCGATCTTCACGTTCTCGCTGAGCCTCGGCGACTACATCGCCGTGCAGATCGTCGGCGGCAAGACCCAGCTGATCGGCAACCTGATCCAGACCAACGTCGGGGCGGCGAACAACCTGCCACTCGCGGCCGCCCTCGCGACGGTCCCGGTCGTCATCATGATGATCTACCTGCTCGCGGTGCGCCGGACGGGAGCTCTGGACAACCTGTGAGGCTCTCCCGAGGCGCACGGGTCGCCCTGGCCGCCGCGATGGGGCTCGGGCTCGCGGTGATCTACGTCCCGCTGCTGGTCGTGCTCGTGTCGTCCTTCAACGTCGACCGGACGTTCAGCTGGCCGCCCAGCGGCTTCACGCTGGAGTGGTGGTCGCGGGCCTGGGACAACCCGGGCGCCAGGGACGCGCTCTGGACGTCGGTGAAGGCCGGGCTCGGGGCGACGGCGATCGCCCTGGTCCTCGGCACGATGGCCTCGTTCGCCGTCGCGCGCTACCGGTTCTTCGGCAGGGAGACGATCTCGATCCTGCTCGTGCTGCCGATCGCCCTGCCCGGGATCGTGTCCGGCATCGCGCTCAACAGCGCGGTCACGACGACCCTGGAGCCGCTCGGCGTGCAGTTCGGCCTCTTCACGGTCATCGTGGGCCACGCGACGTTCTGCGTCGTCATCGTCTTCAACAACGTGCTGGCCCGGCTGCGCCGCCTGGGCGGCTCGATGGAGGAGGCGTCGATGGACCTCGGTGCCGACGTGTTCCAGACCTTCCGCTACGTCACCTTCCCGGCGCTGCGGTCGGCGTTGCTCGCCGGTGGCCTGCTCGCGTTCGCGCTGTCCTTCGACGAGATCATCGTGACCACGTTCACCGCGGGCGCCAACGTGCAGACCCTGCCGATCTGGATCTTCACGAACCTGGCCCGCCCGAACCAGGCCCCGGTCGTGAACGTCGTGGCGGCCCTGCTCATCGTCCTCTCGGTGGTGCCGGTCTGGCTCGCCCAGCGGCTGTCCTCCGACACCGCCGGCGGCCGTCTCTGACCCCCATCACCCCTTCTCTTGAGTTGGCGTGCCGTCGGCAGGGGCGGGCGGGTCGTCTAGGGTCGAGGCGTGCCCGCGACCCGCCGCAACCCCCGCTACGTCAGCTTCCTGGGCACCGGCGGGGCGGTCGGGCTGATCGTCACGGTCGTGCTGGTCCTGGGCCCCGGCAACGGTGTGGACAACCGCGGTCGCCTGTTCTTGTACCTCGCCGTCCTGCTGGTCGGTCTCGGGGCTCTGCTCGGCGGCCTGACGGCCGTGCTGCTCGACCGCGGTGGGCGGTCCGGGCACGACGTACGCCGTGGCGGGCCGGGCGGGGACGCCGACGCCCCGTAGACTCCGGAGCGTGCCACGCGGAGACGGTCGGCTCAGCCATGACCTCCACCCCGGCGAGAAGGGCCCGCAAGACGCCTGCGGCGTCTTCGGCGTCTGGGCGCAGGGCCCGGACGGCGAGGAGGTCGCCAAGCTCACCTACTTCGGGCTCTATGCGCTGCAGCACCGCGGCCAGGAGTCGGCCGGCATCGCGGTCAGCAACGGCTCCCAGATCCTCGTCTACAAGGACATGGGCCTGGTAGCGCAGGTCTTCGACGAGGCGCACCTGAGCGCGCTGCGGGGCCACCTGGCGATCGGGCACACGCGCTACAGCACCACCGGCTCCAGCGTCTGGGAGAACGCCCAGCCGACCTTCCGCTCCACCGCCTCGGGCTCGATCGCGCTGGGGCACAACGGCAACCTCACCAACACCCGCGAGCTGCTGGACCTGGTGGAGAAGCGGGCCGCAGACAGCGGCGCGCTGCCCTACGAGGGCCTCGCCGTCGACGAGACCCGCGCGTGGCGGGAGGAGATGCGCCACACCAGCCCCGTGCTGCACAGCACCACCGACACCGAGATCATCACCGCCCTGCTCGCGTCGTACCCCGACCGCCCCCTGGAGTCCGCCGCGCTGGAGGTGCTGCCGCAGCTGCGCGGCGCGTTCTCGCTCGTCTTCATGGACGAGTCGACGCTCTACGCCGCCCGCGACCCGCAGGGCATCCGCCCGCTGGTGCTGGGCCGGCTCGAGCGTGGCTGGGTGGTGGCCAGCGAGACGGCCGCGCTCGACATCGTGGGCGCGAGCCTGGTCCGCGAGGTCGAGCCGGGCGAGCTGATCGCGGTCGACGAGCAGGGGCTGCGCACCCAGCGGTTCGCCGAGGCGGCGCCGAAGGGCTGCCTCTTCGAGTACGTCTACCTCGCCCGCCC
Organism: Actinomycetes bacterium; assembly: GCA_036375895.1. Lineage (GTDB taxonomy): Bacteria > Actinomycetota > Actinomycetes > JACCUZ01 > JACCUZ01 > DASVBJ01. The sequence continues at coordinate 3,327 of DASVBJ010000173.1, forward strand.
CGACACCAAGATCGCCGGACGCAGCGTGCACGCCACCCGCGTCGAGGTGGGCCGCCGGCTCGCCATCGAGGCGCCCGTGGAGGCGGACCTGGTCATCCCGGTCCCCGAGTCCGGCACCCCGGCGGCCGTCGGCTACTCGCAGGGCAGCGGCATCCCCTACGGACTCGGCCTGGTCAAGAACTCCTACGTCGGGCGCACCTTCATCCAGCCGTCACAGACCATCCGCCAGCTCGGCATCCGGCTCAAGCTCAACCCGCTGCGCGAGGTCATCGCCGGCCAGCGGCTGGTCGTGGTCGACGACTCGATCGTGCGGGGCAACACGCAGCGGGCGCTCGTGCGCATGCTGCGCGAGGCCGGGGCCGCCGAGGTGCACGTGCGCATCTCGTCGCCGCCGGTGAAGTGGCCGTGCTTCTACGGCATCGACTTCGCCTCACCGGCCGAGCTGATCGCCAACGGCCTCGCCGTCGAGGAGATCCGCCAGTCGATCGACGCCGACTCGCTGGCCTACATCTCGCTGGAGGGGCTGGTCGCGGCGACCGAGCAGCCGATGGACCGCCTCTGCCGGGCCTGCTTCGACGGCGTCTACCCGGTGCCGCTGCCGGAGCCCGAGCTGCTCGGCAAGCACCTGCTGGAGGCGGACCCGGTCTCGCTGCTGGGCGGCGGCGGCGCGGAGGACGCCCTCCAGCGCCCATGACGGCCGACCGTCACGACCCGTCTGACCGGGCGGAGCCGGAGGCCTGAGTGACCCCCGAGATCCCTCACGACCAGGAGAAGGGCGTGCGCGTGTGACCAGCTACGAGGCGGCCGGCGTCAGCATCGAGGCGGGCGACCGCGCGGTCGAGCTGATGAGGGAGTGGGTGGCGAAGGCGACGCGGCCCGAGGTCGTCGGCGGGATCGGGGGCTTTGCCGGCCTCTTCGACGCCAGCGCCCTGACGACGTACCGCCGTCCGCTGCTCGCCACCTCGACGGACGGCGTCGGCACCAAGGTCGCCGTCGCCGCC
>DASVBJ010000193.1:0-2306 GCA_036375895.1 Actinomycetes bacterium
CCCTCTCCCTCGCGCAGCAGGCCCGGCGGCGTCGACGAGACGACGAGACGGGTCGCCGGCCCGTAGCGCTCGTCCAGCTTCTGGCCGGCGGGCGGCACGAACACAACCTCGAGCGTGACCTCTCCCGGCGCGATCTCTGTCGGCGGACGATGGGTCCGGTGCGCGACGCCGTCGAGGACGAGAGCCTTGTCGGGCAGGCGGATCCGGGTCAGCCGGTGGGCCGCCGACTCCACGACCACGAGGTCGCCGTCGGCCACGACGGCGTCGCTGGGCTCGGCCAGCCCGGTGGCGAGCGTCGAGACCTCCTGGGTCACCGGGTCGTACCGGCGGATCGCACCGTTGTAGGTGTCGCTGACGGCCACCGACCCGTCGGGGAGCGCCGTCACCCCGAGCGGGTGCTGCAGCAAGGCCTTCTCCGCCGGGCCGTCGACGTGGCCGAAGTCGAACAGTCCGGTGCCCACGGCCGTCCCTACCTGGCCGCCGGCCAGCCAGCGCAGCGACGAGGTCTCCGAGTCGGCCAGCCACAGCCTGTCCCCGGACGATGCCAGGCCGGAGGTCTGCGCGAACCACGCCTGCGCGAGGGGACCGTCGAGCAGCCCTTCGTTGGTCGTGCCTGCCAGCACCTCGACCGTGCCGGTCACGGGGTCGAAGGACCACAGCTGGTGGATCCCCGCCATCGCCACGACGACGCGGCCGTCCCACCAGGCCAGGTCCCACGGCGAGGACAGGTCCGCGGTGCCCGACCCCTGCATCCACTGCCGGCCGGTGCCCGCCACCGTGGCGACCTCCCCGGTCTCGAGGCGGACACCGCGCAGGGCATGGTTGACGGTGTCGGCCACGAGCACGTCGTACGACGTGTGGCCGCGCACGTCGGGCGGCAGCAGCAGCACGCCCTGCGGCTCGTTGAACCGCGCCTCGCCCGAGTCGCCGTCGACGAGCCCGCGTTCGCCCGAGCCGATGCGACGCAGCACCGTCTCGCCGTCGGCGGCCAGCTCCACCAGCGAGTGCCGCCCGCTGTCGGAGACGAGGAAGGTGCCGCCCGGAAGGGCGGCGACCTTGCCCGGGAAGCGCAGCGCGGTGTCCGGTGGCGGCGGGGCGACGTACGGCCCGTCGCCACGGTGCAGCGTGCCCTTCGCCTGGTGGGTCTCGACGAGCTCGGCGACCAGGGCGTCCAACGAGTGGGCGTGCCCCTCGCCCGACATCTGCGCGACGACGTACCCCTCCGGGTCGACGACCACCAGGGTCGGCCAGGCCCGCACGGCGTACTGGCGCCACGTCTCGAGGTCGGGGTCGTCGAGCACCGGGTGCTGCACGCCGTACCGCTCGACGGCGGCCGCCAGCGCGTCCCTGTCGGCCTCGTGCACGAACTTGGGCGAGTGGACGCCGACGGTAACGAGCACGTCGGCGTACTTCTCCTCGAGGGGCCGCAGCTCGTCGAGCACGTGCAGGCAGTTGACGCAGCAGAAGGTCCAAAAGTCGAGCAAAACGACCTTGCCGCGCAGGTCCCTCAGCCGGAGGTCGGCGTCCCCGGTGTTCAGCCACCCGCGCCCGGTCAGCTCCGGAGCCCGCACCCGCACTCGGTCCATGGCGCCATTCAACGCGGCCCAGGTGCCCGACCCTTCCCCGGGTGCTCCGCTCCGGCACTTGGTCGACGGCGACCGCCGCGTCTGATGCAGAAGACGTAGGACGTCTCGGCATGCTGCGGGGCCGTGCCCCGCGCGACGTTGCCTAGCCTCGGGACGGTCGCGCGGCGTACCGGCAGGGGGAACGCCGCGTAGCGATCTGGGGGGGTCCGGATGAGTCGTAGTTCACGTCGTCCAAAGCTGCTCGCCGTCGCCGTCGCGATGGGGCTGGCAGCGTCCGGCCTGGTCGTCGTCGGCGGGACCGCCGCGCAGGCCGGCCCGTCGGCGCCGCGGCGGCACAAGGCCGTCGAGGTCCGCGTGCTGGCCGCCGACGAGTCCGCGGTGATCCCGGCCAGGCGGCAGCCAGCGCTCAGCCGGGCCGACCTGCGGCTCCTCGGGGTCGAGAAGGCCCGGGGCGCCACCCGGGCTCCGGACGGCACCGTCTACGTCCTCGACGTCGCCGACGCCTCTGTGGTGACAGCTCCGGCCGGCGAGCCGGGCAGGAAGACCTCGACGCAGCTGACCGGGGTCGAGGCCGGTCGGCTCGGCGCGCTGGCGTTCAACCCGGCCGACGGCCGGCTGTACGCGGCCGACTCGTCCGCGGACACCGTCTACGCCCTTGACAGCTCGGGCCGGGTCACCGACACCTACGCCGTGCGCGAGAGCAGCCTCGGCGGCGTCTCC
>DASVBJ010000226.1:0-3907 GCA_036375895.1 Actinomycetes bacterium
ACCGGCGAACAGGTGCTCACCGGCTGCGCCGTGGTGCGCGGCGACGAGGCCGACGCCGTCGCCCGCTCGGTCCTCGACGCCCTGAACCGCCAGCTGACCGGCTGACCTCCCACGTCGTACGCCGTGAAAGGATGACGCGACACGGTCGAGAGCCCGACGAGGAGCACAGATGGCGAAGAAGTCGCGCAAGCGCAAGGCCCGGGCGAAGAGCAAGGCCAACCACGGCAAGCGCCCCAACTCCTGAGACACGCACGAGGCCCCGATCCGTCCGGATCGGGGCCTTCGTCGTCAGGCGGTCGGGTCAGCCCTCGCTCTGCAGCTCGATGCGCAGGGTCTCGATGCGCAGCATCACCTTGCTGCGCAGGTCGGCCGGCACCGGGTCGCGCCCGCACGAACGCTTCACCAGCGCCTTGACGGCGTCCTCCAGGCCGTACTCGCGCAGGCAGGGAGCGCACTCGTCGAGATGCTGCTTGATCGACTGGACGCCCTCGTGGTCGAGCTCCCCGTCGAGATAGTCGTAGACGCGGTTGAGCACGTCTGAGCACGGCGTCTCGTGCGGCTTGCCACAGCTCACGACGAGGCCTCCTCGTCTCTCGTGCCGGCCGGCACCAGCCCGCGTTCCCGGGCGTAGTCCTCGAGCAGCTCGCGCAGCTGACGGCGGCCGCGGTGCAGCCGGGACATCACGGTGCCGATCGGAGTGCCCATGATCTCGGCTATCTCCTTGTAGGCGAACCCCTCCACGTCGGCCAGGTAGACCGCGATGCGGAAGTCCTCGGGGATCGCCTGGAGCGCCTCCTTCACGTCCGAGTCCGGCAGGTGCTCGAGCGCCTCCGCCTCGGCGGACTTCAGGCCGGTCGACATGTGCGACTCGGCCTGCGCGAGCTGCCAGTCCTCGACGGTCTCGGTGCCGGACTGCTTGGGCTCGCGCTGCTTCTTGCGATAGGTGTTGATGAACGTGTTGGTGAGGATGCGGTACAGCCAGGCCTTGAGGTTCGTGCCTTCCTGGAACTGGTGGAACGAACCGTAGGCCTTGGCGTAGGCCTCCTGGACGAGATCCTCGGCGTCCGACGGGTTGCGCGTCATCCGCAGCGCCGCGGAGTAGAGCTGGTCGATGTACTGCAGCGCGTCGCGCTCGAACCGCGCGTTGCGCTCATCGACCGTCTCGGGGGTGCCGGCCACCCTGTTCTCGCTCATCGGCAGTGAGCCTAGCCGCTGACCGCCCCCGCCAACTCCCGGCCACTCGGGATAGCTGAGGAACGCCGCGTCGCTTGGACGCACGGCGGGCGCAAAGGCATGCATGCAGGGATCCTCCGGGGCCGGGTCGGCTTGCCTCTCGTCAAACCACGCCTCCGGCGCGAGGATTCCCTCGCCCGGGCGAGGCGGCCAGGAGCGCGTCGAGCCAGTCGGCGGCGGCCTCCACGACCGCGTCGAGGGCCTCGGCCGGCCCGACCGGGGCCGACTTCGCCACCTTGAAGGAGTGGTCGGCGAACGGCACCCACCGCACGTCGTACGACGTGGGGAACTCGCCCGGCCCGCCGAACGCGTCCCGCTCCCCCTGCACCACCACCGTCGGCACGCCGGCCGCCGCCAGCTCGTCCAGGCGCGACTTCTCCGGCCGGCCGGGCGGGTGCAGCGGGAAGGAGAGGGCCATGCAGCCGACGGCGCCCAGCCGGGCCGCCGTACGGCAGGCGACCCGAGCCCCCGCCGACCGGCCGCCCACGACGAGCGGCCCGGCGACCGCCAGCGCCTCGACGACGGCCAGCCACGCGCGGTCGAGGGTCGGCGGGGCGGTCGCGACCTTGCGTCCGGCGACCCGCCAGGGCTGCTCGACCCGCACGACCGTGACGCCTCGCGGCGGCAGCGCCTCGGCCAGGGCGACGAGGTCGGCAGCCCCGATGCCGCCCCCTGCACCGTGCCCGAGCACGAGCGTGGCCGTTGGCGCCTGCGCTGCGGCGACGTCCACCCGTGCGTCGCCGACCGGCGTCGCGATCGTGCGCACGCTAGAAGAGCGTCGCGTCATCGGGACGGTCGCCGGCCTCTCCGTCCGGCTCGCCCTCGAGGGCGATGGGGTCGATCAGGTGCGGCGAGTCGTTGCGGACGTTGTTGACCTCCTTCGACACGGGGTAGGCCGTGAGCCGGCCCGGCGCCGCCGGGACGAGCAGCTCCCGCAGCTCGTCGGGGTCGTCGATGGAGGGGTCCAGCCAGGCCGCGTAGCGGGACCGTTCGACGAGCAGCGGCATCCGGTCGTGGATGCGCCCGAGGTTGTCCGGAGCCGAGGTGGTCAGCACTGTGCACGTCCACAGCCAGGCGTCGGGGTCGTGGTCGGCCTTCGTCGGGTCGCGCCAGAGCTCGTAGAGGCCGGCCATCGCGAGCACCCCTCCGTCGGAAGGGCGGATGAAGAAGGGCTGCTTCTTGCCCCGCTCCTCGCCGTACCACTCGAAGTAGCCGTCGGCGGGCAGCAGGCAGCGTCGCCTGGCGAAGGCTCGCCGGAAAGCCGGCTTGTCGGCGACGGTCTCCATGCGGGCGTTGATGAGCCGGTTGCCGATGGACGCGTCCTTGGCCCAGGACGGCACCAGACCCCAGCGCACGGTGTGCAGCTGGCGCACCGGAGGCGCGTCCGGCTCGTCGCGGGGCGGGCGCTCGAGCACCGCGTAGACGGTCTGGGTGGGCGCCACGTTGTAGCTGGCCGGCAGCACCTGTTCGGGCTGCTCGGCCACCTCGAACTCCTCGACGAGGTCGTCCGGCCGCCGGCTCGCCGCGTATCGCCCGCACATGCCGTCAGCCTGCCAGGCGCGAACGACGTTTTCGCAGAACCCTCCCGGGCAGGACGACGCCATGATGCTCGTACGCCGGATGGCCCGACCCATGCTCGCCTCGATCTTCATCTCCGGCGGCCTGGACGCCCTCCGCAATCCCGCACCCAAGGTCCCGGCCGCGGAGCCGGTCGCCGACCCGATCGCCGAGCGGGTGCCGTACCTGCCGGAGGACACCGAGACGCTCGTGCGGGTGAACGGGGCGGTTCAGCTGGGCGCGGGCATCCTGCTCGCCCTGGGGCGGTTCCCCCGCCTGTCGTCGACGCTGCTCGCGGGCAGCATCATCCCGACGACCGCGGCAGGTCACCGGTTCTGGGAGGAGACCGACCAGCAGACCCGGGCGCAGCAACGGACCCACTTCTTCAAGAACCTCGGTCTGCTCGGCGGGCTGATCCTCGCCGCCGTCGACACGGAGGGGCGGCCGGGACTCGCCTGGCGAGCCCGGCACGCCGGCCACCATGTCGCCGCGACCACCCGCCGGTCGCGCCGGGCCGCGCGCCGGGAGGCTCGGCTGGCCTCCCGCACGACCCGGGCCAAGCTGCACGTCTGACCCGCGTCGGCGGGCCTGCCGGTCGTGGTCACCTGTCCAGAGCGGTACGCCGGCGCGCCACCGCGGTGAGCAGGGTCCCGCCGGCCAGCAGGAGTCCCCCGGCCGCGCCGATCGCACCCGTCCCGACAGCGCCGGTCTGGGCCAGCTCGGCGCCGGCAGCCGCCACCTGCGCGGTGTCCGGCGAGCTGCCGAACTTGGTCCCCAGCACGGCCGTGCCGCCACCTGCGGAGTCGGAAGTGCCGGCGTTGGTGCCGCCAACCGCGCCGCCGGTGCCTCCACCGCCGGTGCCTCCACCGCCGGTGCCGCCACCCCCGCCGGTGCCGCCACCACCGCTCGTGCCTCCACCGCCCCCGCCGGTGCCGCCGCCGCCCCCGCCGGTGCCGCCTCCGCCGCCGGTGTCAGCCGCGCACGGCTCCACCCAGAAGACCTTGTGCTTGCCCGCGCCAGGAACGCGACTGCCGTCCGCGTCGTAGAGGTCCACGTCGACGCGCAGGTGGTAGCCCTGCTGGGCGTTGGCCACCGCCCCGTCGGTGAGCAGGATGTC
>DASVBJ010000234.1:0-3194 GCA_036375895.1 Actinomycetes bacterium
CAGCCAGCTGCTGCGGGTTCGGGGCGACCGCACGGTCGAAGACGTTACGCAGCAGCCTCGACATCCGCGCGTCGTCGCTGAGGGCGCCGTTGAAGCTCAGCGACCCCGCGCTGAAGACGAAGCCGCCGTTGGGCCGCTCCATGAAGACCATCGCCGACGGGCGGGAGTGCAGGCCCTCCGCGATGACCTCCTCGTCGCTGGCGTCCCCCGCGAGACCGAGCCGCGCGTCCACCTCCAACCCGCTGGCCGGCCCGTTGTACCCGCTCGCGCCGAACGTGTCCCCGACGCTCAACCCGGTGCCCTCGAACAACGGGTGGTCGCGCGTGACCTTGAACGGCGCGAGAGTTCCGTAGGTGCTGGAGTCGTAGGCGACTCCCAGGATCTGCGACTCCGGCAATCCGGCCTCCCGGTACACGTCCCGGGCCCCGTCCGAGCGGCGGAAGGTGAGCGCCTTGCGGTCGGGGTCGTAGCTGACGCGCTCGTAGATGCCGTTGCCGCCGGTGTAGATGAGGCGGCCGCCGGTGGCCAGCCACCCGATGAGGTTGGACCGCATCGTCTCGGTCCAGTACTCGGGGTGCGTGGTCAGGACCAGCGCCCGGTATCCGAGCAGCCAGTCCGCCGAGAGGTGCAGGTCCTGGTCCTCGTACGCGTCGAAGTCGATGCCCTGGCCGGCCATCCAGCGCAGCAGCAGCTGGTCGCTGTACCAGGTGTGGTCGCGAAGACCGTAGGCAGTGGTCGGCACGTTCGCGTACGGCTGGAGGAGCGACATCGTGCGCTGCCTGCCCACCTCGCCGACGGTGTACTGGTTGTGGCCGCCCCAGAACTCGTACGCACGATAGGTGTTGGTCGGGAACAGCACGGCTATCGGCGTCGAGGGCTGGACCGGGCGCACGGTGAACGGGATGAGGTGCTGCAGGCCGTGCGGGCCCTCGAGGCGGACCGCGTACAGGCCCGAGGGCCAGTCGGCCGGCACGTCGACGGCGAACGAGTCAGGCCATCGGCACCCGGCTGAGCGGTAGTCCGACGGCAGCAGACGGAGTCTGCCCGACACCGTCACCGGGTCGCGCACCTGCACCACACCCGCCCCTGGCCCCAGGCGTTGCACGGACGCCGTGAAGCTGGCGAAGGTCGAGGAGGTGGCGAAGGTCGCCCGGCTACCACGGCGCACGTCCAGCGTCGTCGAGTAGCCCTGCAGGGCGGCGGTGGCCTCGACGGTGAAGCCGGTCCCGACCACGGTGCCGTTCCGGCTGGACCAGTTGGGGCCTTGGCTGCCGGCGGTCTTCCAGTTGGTCAGGCGGTAGCCGATCAGCCTGTCGTCGCGGTCCGGCACTGGGCCGGTGTCGAGCGCGACCCGGTAGATCGCCCCTGATCCGGCGCAGACGGCGGCCTTCTGGGTGTTCACCCTCCAGCCCGAGCCAATGATCCGGCCGCCGCCGGCGGCCCAGTAGCGGTGCCCCGGCCCTCCGTCGATGTAGCGGTACCACCGCAGCGAGCCGGCCATGGCATACAGGACGCCGCCGGTGTCCGCGACGACGTCGCCGATGCCGTACCAGCCCGTGCCGACCTTGGTGCCACCGGCCCACGCGGCCCCGGTCATGAGACCGTCCTTGCGGAGGTAGCGGTTCCAGAAGAGGTCCCCGGCGCCGTCGATGCCCCAGATGACGCCGTCGTAGCCGCCGAACACCCGCGGAAACGTGTCGAAGCCGTGGCCGATCCTCGACCCGCTGTGCGCTGCCCAGTATCCGGCTCCGGTCTCCAGGTTGGTGCAGACGTAGCGGTACCACAGCAGGTCGCCGTCGCTGCGCAGCGCGAAGATCGTGCCGTCCGCGTCGGCCATGACCGTACGGAACTGGGCCCAGCCGGTCCCGATCTGCCGTCCCCTGCCGCTGTTGGCCCAGGACGCGGTCACCGTCGCCCACCCCATGTTGCGGTACCAGAGGAGGCGGCCGTCTGCCTGGACTGCGTAGATGGTGCCGTTGCCGCCGCCGACAAGTCGGACGAAGCGCTGCCGCGGGTCGTAGGTCACCTGCGCGTACGCCGCCTGGGGCAGGTGCAGCAGCTTCGCCGCGCCAAGCACCAGGCCGCCCCCCAGCACGGTCCGCCGACTGATCCCCCGGTGGTCCGGCTGCGCCTCGTGGGTGTCGGCCTCGACCCTGGACGTGGTGTGGCTCATGTCCGCCCCCTGCGGCGCCTCCCGCGATGCTCGTCCCCTCGCGCCGCTCGAAACGGTTCCAGGAGGGGTGGGCGGGCGCCTCACCCTGCGCGGGGGAGGCGGCCAGGGCGGTCCCGCGGCAACTTGGGCACAGGAGGCCCGCGACGAGCGACGGCGAGTGCCGAAGTTCCCGTGGGGTGGAGGGCATGTCCAGCGACGGCCAGGCAGTGAAGGAGCGGAGGGTCCCTGGCCGGTCCTATTGCGTTCGTCCCGTACGCCGTGCCCGCGGGAAGGCCGACGTCAACCTCCGGCTCCGACTTCCCCCGTCAGCACCGAGCCAGTGAGGAGCAGTGCCATGTCGTTCTGGGACATCGTCTGGTTCATCATCATCTCCTTCGCATTCGTCGCCTACCTGATGATCATGTTCACGATCATCAGCGACCTGTTCCGTGACCGAGCTACCAGTGGTTGGGTGAAGGCCCTCTGGATCATCGCCCTGATCTTCCTGCCGCTGCTTACCTCGCTCGTCTACCTGATCGTCCGCGGCTCGGGTATGGCCGAGCGGTCGGCACGGTCGATGGAGGCCGCGCGCGAGGCGCAGTCGGAGTACATCCGGGAGGTCGCCGGCAGCAAGTCGCCTACCGAGGAGATCGCCAAGGCCAAGGAGCTGCGCGACGCCAACGTCATCTCCGAGGAGGAGTTCCAGGCGCTCAAGGCAAAGGCTCTGGCCCAAGCGTCCTGAGCCGCGTGCGACCCGTAGGGCCGGGCCGGCAGGAAGGCGGCCGGGTGGGTGACATTTCGCCTCCCCTTTCCCACCAGGCTCATCCGCACCTACCCTTCATCTGGAGCACGTGCGACTGGAGGCTGCCGGAGGGGAAGCCGGCGCCCGTCACGTGCTGGAGGTCCGGTGCGTCATGGGTCCTGTCGACAGGCCGCTGTCCGAAGTCGCCTTCCTCACCGTGGCCGAGGTGGCCGCGGTGATGCGCGTGTCCAAGATGACCGTCTACCGACTCGTGCACGCCGGCACGCTGCCGGCGGTCCG
>DASVBJ010000242.1:0-4394 GCA_036375895.1 Actinomycetes bacterium
GGTGTCGACCATCGCCTCCTGGACGACGGACAGCGCCGTCTCGAGGCCGGTCATGCCCATCGCCGCGACGCCCCACTCGCAGTCCTTGTCCTCGACCGGGTGGGGGGCGTGGTCGGTGGCCACGACGTCGATCGTCCCGTCGGCGAGCGCCGCGCGCAGCGCGGTGACGTCGTCGGCGGTGCGCAGCGGCGGGTTCACCTTGTAGAGCGGGTCGTAGGTGCGGGCCAGCTCGTCGGTGAGCAGCAGGTGGTGCGGCGTCACCTCGGCGGTGACCTGCACGCCGCGGGACTTGGCCCAGCGCAGGATCTCCACCGATCCCGCCGTGGAAACGTGGCAGACGTGCAGCCGTGCTCCGACGTGCCCGGCGAGCAGCACGTCCCGGGCGATGATCGACTCCTCCGCCGCGGCGGGCCAGCCGCCCAGGCCGAGCCGGGCCGAGCGGTCGCCCTCGTGCATCTGCGCGCCGAGTGTCAGGCGCGGCTCCTCGGCGTGCTGGGCCACGACGCCGTCGAAGGCCTTGACGTACTCCAGCGCCCGCCGCATCAGCACCGCGTCGCTGACGCAGTGGCCGTCGTCGGAGAACACCCGCACCCGGGCCGCCGAGTCGGCCATCGCGCCGAACTCGGCGAGCCGGGACCCGGCCAGGCCCACGGTGACCGCGCCGACGGGCTGCACGTCGCAGTGGCCGGCTGCGCGGCCGAGCCGCCAGATCTGCTCGGTGACCCCGGCCGTGTCGGCCACCGGGTCGGTGTTGGCCATCGCGTGCACCGCGGTGAAGCCGCCGAGCGCGGCGGCGGCCGTGCCCGTCTCCACGGTCTCGGCGTCCTCGCGGCCCGGCTCCCGCAGGTGGGTGTGCAGGTCGACCAGCCCGGGCAGCGCGACCAGGCCGTCGGCGTCGACCACCTCGGCGCCGGCCCGGCTGAGCCCGGCACCGACCTCGGTGACCACGGCCCCCTCCAGGACCAGGTCCGTCGGGTCGCCGCCGAGCAGGCGGGCGCCCTTCACGACGTACGTGCTCGGGCTCACTGCGTGACCTCCGTCTCGTTGCTGCCGGACAGGAGCAGGTAGAGCACGGCCATCCGGACGCTCACGCCGTTGGTGACCTGCTCGACGATCGTCGACCGCGGCGAGTCGGCCACCTCGGCCGCGATCTCCATGCCGCGGTTCATCGGGCCCGGGTGCATGACGATGGCGTGCTCGGGCAGCAGCGCCATCCGCCGCGCGTCGAGCCCGTACCGGCGGGAGTACTCGCGCGCGCTCGGGAAGAACGCGGCGTTCATCCGCTCGCGCTGCACCCGCAGCATCATCACCACGTCGCTCTTGGCGAGCTCGCCGTCCAGGTCGTACGACGTGGCGCACGGCCAGGACTCGACACCGACGGGGAGCAGCGTGGGCGGGGCGACCAGCGTGACCTCGGCCCCGAGGGTGCGCAGCAGCAGCACGTTCGAGCGGGCCACGCGGGAGTGCAGCACGTCACCGACGATCGTGACGCGGCGCCCGGAGAGGTCGGCGCCGACGGCCGGCCCACCGGTGAGCCGGCGCCTCATCGTGAAGGCGTCGAGCAGGGCCTGGGTGGGGTGCTCGTGGGTGCCGTCCCCGGCGTTGACGACCGAGCCGCGGATCCACCCCGAGTGGGCGAGCCGGTGCGGTGCTCCGGAGGCGGAGTGGCGGACCACGACCGCGTCCGCGCCCATGGCCTCCAGGGTCAGTGCGGTGTCCTTGAGGCTCTCCCCCTTGGACACGCTGGACCCCTTCGCGGAGAAGTTGATGACGTCCGCGGAGAGCCGCTTGGCCGCGGCCTCGAAGGAGATCCGGGTCCGGGTGGAGTCCTCGAAGAAGAGGTTGACCACGGTGCGCCCGCGCAGCGTCGGCAGCTTCTTGATCGGCCGGTCGGCGACCTGGGCGAGCTCCTCGGCGGTGTCGAGCACGAGCAGGGCGTCGTCGCGGTCGAGGTCCGCGGCCGAGAGCAGGTGGCGGTTCACGAGGCACCTCCGAGAAGGACCGCGTCGCGGCCGTCGTGCTCCTGCAGCAGCACGGACACCCGCTCGCTCATCGAGGTGGGCAGGTTCTTGCCGACGTAGTCGGCGCGGATCGGCAGCTCGCGGTGGCCGCGGTCGACGAGGACGGCCAGCTGGACCAGGGCCGGCCGGCCCAGGTCGTTCAGCGCGTCCAGGGCGGCGCGGATGGTGCGCCCCGAGAACAGCACGTCGTCGACGAGCACGACGGTGCGCCCCTCGATGCCGTCAGCCGGCAGATCGGTGTGCTCGAGGGCGCGGGCCGGCCGCAGCCGCAGGTCGTCGCGGTACATGGTCACGTCGAGCGAGCCGACCGGCACGTCGGTGCCCTCGACGGCGGCGATCCGCTCGGCCAGCCGGTGGGCCAGCGGGACCCCGCGGGAGGGGATGCCGAGCAGCACGACGCCCGCGGCCCCCTTGTTGCGCTCGAGGATCTCGTGCGCGATGCGGGTCAGGGCGCGGGCGATGTCAGGGCCGTCGAGCACGGCGCGGGCGCCGGTCTCGGGTCCGGCGCCGCCGGAGGGTCCGCTGCGGGCCGTGGTGGGCGCGGGACCGGACTGTTCTGGGGTAGGCGTCATCCGCCGACCGACCTCCTTCCCCGCCTCTCCGGACGGGTCGTTAAAGGACGTCACGCTGTCGCCGTCACGCTAGCAGCGGGCCGCCCCGGATGCTGACATCGGGGGGCTTGAAATCTTCGTGTCACACTCCGTAACGTAACGCTGCGTCACCGCGATATGGTCATGACCGGGCCGGGCTCGGTGGAATGCCCAGCATCGCGTCACGAACCGTGACCAGGGGGGAAGGAAGGGCAGCATGCCGTCCGACTACGCACGTGCCCTCGGGACCCGTCTGCGAGCGATCCGCACCCAGCAGGGTCTTTCGCTGCACGGCGTCGAGGAGAAGTCCAAGGGTCGCTGGAAGGCAGTCGTGGTGGGCTCCTACGAGCGGGGCGACCGGGCGGTCACCGTCCAGCGGCTCGCCGAGCTCGCCGACTTCTACGGCGTCCCGGTGTCCGAGCTGCTCCCGGACAGCGCCCCGAACGGCGCCGCGGAGCCCCCGCCGCGGCTCATCATCGACCTGGAGAAGCTGCAGATCGTGCCGGCGGAGAAGGCCGGTCCGCTGGCCCGCTACGCCGCCACCATCCAGGCCCAGCGCGGGGACTACAACGGCCGGGTGCTCTCCATCCGCCAGGACGACCTGCGCACCCTCGCCGTGATCTACGACGAGTCGCCCAGCGCGCTCACCGAGCAGCTCATCACGTGGGGCGTCCTCAACCCGGAAGCCCGCCGCGCCATCGAGTGACGGGCTCGGGTCAGCTGGTCAGCATCGGCTTGAGGTCGAGCAGCCGGCCGAGCAGGCCGTTGACGAACCCCGGCGACTCCTCGGTCGACAGGTCCCGCGCGAGCTGCACCGCCTCGTTGATCGCGACGGCGTCGGGGATCTCGTCGCGCCACAGCAGCTCGTACGTGCCGATCCGCAGGATCGTCCGGTCCACCGCCGGCATGCGGTCGAGGCTCCACCCCTGGCTGTACGTCGTGAGCAGCTCGTCGATGCGGTCGCGCTGCGCCACCACGCCCTCGACCAGCTCGACCGTGTAGGGGTTGACCGCGGGCTCCGCCTCGGCGACCCGGCGGGCCAGCGTCTCGAGCACGTCGGTGCCGCGCTGGTCGGACTCGAAGAGGATGTCGAGCGCGCGCTTGCGGGCCTTCGTGCGGGCGGTCACCGTCAGGAGCCCGTCACGCGGCCGAGGTAGCTGCCGTCGCGGGTGTCGACCTTGACCTTCTCGCCGGTGGTGATGAACAGCGGGACCTGGATCGTCGCGCCGGTCTCCAGCGTCGCGGGCTTGGTGCCGCCGGTCGAGCGGTCGCCCTGCAGGCCGGGCTCGGTATGCGTGATCTCGAGGACCACGGACGCCGGCAGCTCGACGTAGAGCGGCGCACCCTCGTGCGTGGCGACGATGGCGTTCTGGTTCTCGAGCAGGTAGTTCGCGGCGTCGCCGACGGTGGCCGCCGGGACGTGGACCTGGTCGTAGGTCTCCATGTCCATGAACACGAACGAGTCGCCCTCGCGGTACAGGTACTGCATCTGGCGCTTGTCGACGTTGGCCGTCTCGACCCGGACACCGGCGTTGAAGGTACGGTCGACGACCTTGCCGGACAGCACCGCCTTGAGCTTGGTGCGGACGAAGGCGGGGCCCTTGCCCGGCTTCACGTGCTGGAACTCGACGACGGTCCACAGCTCGTTGTCGAGGTTGAGCACCAAGCCGTTCTTGAGATCGTTCGTGCTGGCCACTGCGAAGCTCCCGAATGTGATCCCGCCGGGCGGCGAGATTGAAAACGAACAAGTGGCACCAGTTTACCGGGGTCTGATCAGGGGCCC
>DASVBJ010000245.1:0-3761 GCA_036375895.1 Actinomycetes bacterium
CTCGGCGATCAGCGCCGCGTCCCAGGCCCCGCGGTCCTGCTCGTCGAGGGTGACCAGTTCGCCGCTCGCCGACACCCGGGCGGTGCGGCGGGCCTCGGTGAGGAGCATCAACGCCAGCAGCCCGGCCACCTCACCGTCCTCAGGCATGAGAGCACGGACCAGGCGCGTGAGCCGGATCGCCTCGGCGGTCAGGTCGTGACGGACGGGATCGGTGTCGGGGCCGCTCGCCAGGTAGCCCTCGTTGAAGACGAGGAAGAGGACGGCGAGTACGCCGGACAGTCGTGCCGGGAGTTGCTCCGCGGACGGCACCCGATAGGGGATCCGAGCTGCCTTGATCTTCGCCTTCGCGCGGGTAATCCGCTGTCCCATGGTGGTCTCCTGCACCAGGAAGGCACGGGCGATCTCGGGCACGGTCAGACCGCCGACCATCCGCAGTGTCAGCGCCACCCGGGTCTCCATCGCGAGCGCAGGGTGACAGCAGGTGAAGATCAGCCGGAGCCGCTCGTCGTCGATGGGTCCGAGAGGCTCGGGTGGGTCGTCGTCGTACGCCACCTGAGCCTCCTTCTGCTTGCCGTCGCGCTTGCTCTCGCGCCGGATCCGGTCGATGGCCTTGCGGGTGGCGGTGGTGGTCAGCCAGGCGCCGGGGTTGGGGGGTACGCCGTCGGCCGGCCACCGCTCGACGGCGGTCGCGAACGCCTCGGCCGCCGCCTCCTCGGCGATGTCGAGGTCACCGAAACGCCTGGTCAGGGCGGCGACCACCCGCGCCCACTCCTCGTGGTGGGCCTGGGTGATCGCCTCCCGGACGTCGGTCACGCTCACAGGAAGGGCCGCACCTCGATCTTCCGGTTGCAGGCCTTCGATCCCTCGGCGGCAAGCTTGAGCGCCACGTCCAGGTCGGGCGCCTCGATGATCCAGAAGCCGGCGAGGTACTCCTTCGACTCCACGAAGGGCCCGTCGGTGAACACCGCCTCGTCGCCTCTGTTGTCGATGACGGTGGCCGGGTCGGGCGACCCGAGGCCGCCGGCGAAGACCCAATAGCCCTCGTCCCGGAGCCGGTCGTTGAACGCGTCGATGGCGGCCTCCTCGGTCGGTGTGTCCGGGCCGGTGCCGTCGTCGATCACGGAAACCAGGTACTGCATCTCGGATCATCTCCTGTGGTTCGAGGCGCCCCTCGTGGGCGGCCGCTCACCCCTGCTACGAACACCTCTGCCCCGATCCGACACCGCCTCCCGGATGTCTTGCAAGGACTGACGGAGACCGTGTCGCCGTCGTCGTCGGTGATGTCGGCGACGCGAAGGCTTCTGGGCCGCGCCGTCAGCGCCGGGTCGCCGAGATGTCGACCGGCGGCCGGCCGGCGTCGACCCCCTGGCCCTCGAACCGGGTACGGGCCCGCCACGGCGCGGTGTCGTCGAGGGTGAGGTCGGGGTGGCCGGCAAGGACCTCGCGGACCTGGTCGGCGTACTCGGGCCAGTCCGTGGCCACGTGCAGCCTGCCCCCGGGCCGCAGCCGCTGGGCGACCAGGTCGCAGAACGCCGCGGTGACGAGGCGGCGCTTGTGGTGGCGGGTCTTGGGCCAGGGGTCCGGGAAGAGCACCCGCACCAGGTCGAGCGTGCCGGAGGGGAGCATGTCGCGCAGCAGGACCAACGCGTCGCCCTCGGCGACCCGCACGTTGCCCAGCCCGCGCTCCTCGATCGTGCGCAGCAGCGTGCCGACGCCGGGGGTGTGGACGTCCACCGCGAGTACGTCGTGGTCGGGCTGCGCGGCCGCCATCTCGACCGTGGCCTCGCCCATGCCGAAACCGATCTCCAGGGCGACGGGTGCGGTGCGGCCGAACAGCGACGGCAGGTCCAGCGGCGTGCCGTCGACGGCCACGCCGAGGCTCGGCCAGAGCCGCTCGATCGCGTCGGCCTGGCTCGCGGACATGCGTCCACGCCGGGCCTTGAAGGTGCGGACCGCCGCCCTGGGCGGTGTCGTCGAGGTCTGCTGCACGGGCACCGGATGATTATCGGTCAGGCGCGCAGCCGCAGGCCCCGCGGCGTCGCGTGGAAGCCCGCGGCCTCGAGCGCGCTGCCCAGCGGCGAGTCGAGCACCCGGGCGCCGTCGGCCCGCTCCACGGTGAGGCGACCGAGATGGCCCTCGCGGACGGCCAGCGCGAGCGCGTCGACGGCGGGCTGCAGGACGGCCGGCTCGTCGGTCCACGTGAGCAGGGTGCGCCCACCGCGCTCGACGTACAGCACGAGCCGTCCGTCGACCTGCACGACCAGCGCCCCGGCCTTGCGGCCCGGCTTGTGGCCGGCATCCTCGCCGCGCCCGGGCCAGGGCAGCGCCGCACCGAACGGGTTGGCCGGGTCGGTGGCGGCCAGCACGAGCGCGCGGGCCGTCTCCTGAGGTCGGTCGTCGCGGTCGGCGGCGTTGGCCGTCGCGCGCATCCGGTCGACCGCGCCGGGCAGGGCGAACTGCGCCGCCCCCAGGCCCTCGACGAAGTAGCCGCGACGGCACCGCCCGGTCTCCTCGAAGGCGGCGAGCACCCGGTAGACCGCGGCGAACCCACCGGGGGCGCGCTCTGACATCACCGCGCCCCTGATGACCACGCCGTGCCGATCGAGCAGCGTCTCGGCCAGGGAATGGGCCCGACGGGTGGGGTCGGTGTCGCGCTCCGGCAGCAGGGACCAGCGGCCGGCCACCGTGGGCGGGCCGGTGCGTGACGGCATCGCGGGTCGCGCACGGCCGTAGCGGGCACGGGGTGCGGCGCGTCGCGGGCGATGGGCGCCGCCGGCCCCTGTCAGGGTGCGCAAGGGCGCGAGGGTGTCGTTGGTGACGTGGCCGGACCAGACGAGATCCCAGAGGGCCGCCACCAGGGCCTGGTCGTCGGTCGACCCGGTTGCGTCGGACAGCCCGCGGAAGAAGAACCCGCCGCCGCCCGCCAGCGCGGTGAGGACGGCCTCGTGCAGGGGGGTGGCCACCGCCTCGGCGTCCGCAGCCGGCAGGGTGAGCGGCGCCGAGTCGGCGAGATGCAGCGAGACCCAGCCGTCGGCGCCGGGCAGCGCGCCCTGGCCCGACCAGAGCACCTCGCCGGCCGCGCAGAGCTCGTCGAGCATCGCCGGGGCGTAACCCACGACCCGGGCGGGCAGCACGAGCGACTCGAGGGCGGAGGCCGGCACCGCCGCGCCCTGCAGCTGCTCGACGACGCGGAGCACGCCCTCGACGCCACGCAGCCGCCCGCCCACCTGTTGCCAGGTCGGCAGGAACGCGGCGAGCGCCTCGGCCGGCACCGGCTCGACCTCCTTGCGCAGCGCCGCGAGCGACCTGCGCCGCAGGGTCCGCAGCACCTCCGCGTCGCACCACTCGGTGCCCTGGCCACCGGGCAGGAACTCGCCTTGTACGACCCGCCCGGCGACGGCCAGCCGCTCCAGCGCCTGTGCGACCACGGCGGCGCCGAGGCCGAGCCGGGCGGCGGGCGCCGCCAGGGGGAACGGCGCGTGGGTGCGGGCGTAACGCGCGACCAGGTCGCCGAGCGGGTCCCGGACCGGCTCCAGGAACACGTCGGGCACACCCACCGGCATGGGCACACCGAGGGCGTCGCGCAGGCGGCCGGCGTCCTCGACCGCGGCCCAGCGCTCCTCCCCGGCCACCCGGACGCGGACCGCGCGGCGGGCCTCCTCCAGGGCGGCCAGCCAGTCGGGTCGGGCGCCGCGCTCGACGGCCTCGGCGGTGGTCAGCGGGCCGAGCAGGCGGAGCAGGTCGGCGACCCCCTCGGCGTC
>DASVBJ010000363.1:0-4309 GCA_036375895.1 Actinomycetes bacterium
TGGCGGTCGCGCGGGAGCGCGCGCCGACGCAGGTCTGGCTGCAGGCGGACCTCGCCGGGCTCGACCTTGCGGCCGACGGGCACGGCCCCTTCGACCTGGTCGTCGCGGCCGGCAACGTCATCCCGTTCCTCGCGGAGGGCACTGAGCCGGACGTCGTCGCTCGGCTGGCGGCACACCTGGCCGAGGGCGGCCTGCTGGTCTGCGGCTTCGGCCTCGACGACGCCCACCTGCCGTCGGCGGCGGCCCGGCACCGGCTGGCCGACTACGACGGCTGGTGCACGGCGGCGGGACTCACGCTCGAGCGCCGCCTCGCCACCTGGAACGGCGAGCCGTACGCCGGGGGCGGCTACGCGGTCAGCATCCACCGCCGCCGCGCCTGACGGGCAACCGGCCCGGACGCCCTGGTCCCGGCCGGCGTCGCGGCGTCAGACGCCGAAGTCGTGGCGCAGCGGGTAGTCGCCGGAGTCGCCGTTCTCGGTGCGGGTCGCGAGCACCTGGTGCAGCTGGATCTGGTTGCGCTCGAAGCCGAGCCGCGAGCCGGCCATGTAGAGACCCCACACCTTGGCCGTGGGGAGACCCGCCTCCGCAACGCACTCGTCCCAGTTGGCGACGAGGTTGTCGCACCAGCCGGTGAGGGTGCGGGCGTAGTGCACCCGCAGGTTCTCGTGGTGCTGCACCTCGAACCCGGCGTCCTCCATCGCCCGGACGATGTCACCCGACCCGGTCAGCTCGCCGTCGGGGAACACGTAGCGCCCGATGAAGCCGCGGCGGCGCAGGCCCGGGTGCCGGTTGTCCGGGCGGGTGATGCCGTGGTTGAGCAGCCGGCCGCCCGGCCGCAGCTTCGCACGCAGGAACCGGAAGTACGACGGGTAGTTGTGCACGCCGATGTGCTCGATCAGCCCGATCGAGCTGACCGCGTCGAAGCCGGACTCGACCACGTCGCGGTAGTCCAGGTGGCGCACCTCGGCGAGGCCGTCGAGCCCGTCGGCCTTGATCCGCTGCTGTGCCCACGTGGCCTGCTCCCGCGACAGCGTGACACCGAGCACCTGCACGCCGTAGCGCTGCGCCGCGTGCCGCACCATGCCGCCCCAACCGCAGCCCACGTCGAGCAGCCGCATGCCCGGCTGCAGCCCGAGCTTGCGCGCGACGAGGTCGTACTTGTGCTCCTGCGCCTGCTCCAGAGATGCGTCCTCGGCGGGGTAGCACGCGCAGGTGTAGGTCATGCTCGGCCCGAGCACGAGCTCGTAGAAGCGGTTCGACACGTCGTAGTGGTGGCTGATCGCCGACGCGTCGCGGCTGCGGCCGTGCCGGATGCCGACGCGGGACAGCGGCCGGACCTCCTGCGGCGGCGGCTGCGGCGGGATCAGCGTCGCCGCGCCGAGTCCGCGCAGCCAGGCCAGCGCCTCTGACGGCGAGGGACGCCGCATCACGAGCGCGTCCTCGATCAGCCGCAGCGCCTCGTACGGGTTGCCCGGGTGCACCCCGTCGACCTCGAGGTCACCGCGGACGTACGCGCGGGCCAGGCCGAGCGAGCCGGGCGCCGTGGCGAGGTAGGAGGTGCCCCGCGGGTTGAGCAGCCGGAGCCCGATCGGGGAGGACGGGTCACCCGCCTCGCTGCCGTCGTAGGCGGAGAAGCGCACGGGCACGGCAGGGCCGAAGAGCCGCTCGAAGATCTCGCCGAGGGTCACCCCCGTCGTCGTCGTGCGGGTGGGTTCAAGATGCAGCGTCACCGTCGCTTCACCGCCTTCGCGTAGAGGTCTAACAGTCGGTCCCGCGGGTCGTAGACCTGCTTGGTGGCGCGGTACTCCGCGCCGCCGTAGAGCGCCCAGAACTCCGCTTCGTCGTAGTACGCGTCGGAGTAGAGGGACTTGTGTCCGCCGTGCTCTGCGACGACGCGCTCGATGCGGCGGTTGACGTCGCCGTCGGCGTCGCCGTCGGCGATCGGCACGGTCGACCAGAACCCGACGTTGACGTAGGTCATGTCCTGCCGCAGCGGGTAGAGCGGCCAGGGCGGCCCGTCGTGCCGTGCGGCGAGCTGCGCGGTCGGGCCCTCGTCGCGCAGGCGCAGCGGGCAGAGCCACACCGGCTCGATCGGCACCTCACGCAGGAACCACGCGAGGAAGTCGGCAGTGCGCTCCACCGGGATCTCGACGTCCTGAACGACCCGCTCGCGGGCTGGCCTGCCCTTCCACCGGTCGATACGGCCGGCCACGTGGTAGCGGTTCTCCAGCCGGACGATCTTCCAGTAGACGTCGCTGCGCAGCCATCGCTTCGGCCACAGCCGGCGCAGGCGCGGGTTCTGCGCGCCGAACGCCCGCGAGCACCAGAACCAGTCGGTGTCCCAGCGCCACAGGTAGTCGCGGACCGACAGGTGGTCCTCGGTGCGCTCGCGGATCGACCGGTAGTAGATCTGCCGGCCGGTGTAGTCCGACGTGTACGGCGCCACGTCGGCCCAGCTGCCGAGCGTGAGGTAGGACTCGTCGGCGGTGAACACGGTGCCGTCGAGGAAGTCGACCGGCTCCCCGTCGTACTCGCGGCTCCCGACGATCTCGGCGATCGCGTCGGTGAGCGCTGCGAGGTCACCGAACCGCACGTGCCGCAGCCGCACGAACGGGTGAACCGGCTCGAGGTCGATCAGCAGCCGCAGCGCGTAGCCCAGGCTGCCGTAGGAGTTCGGGAAGGCGCGGAACAGGTCGGCGTGCGGCCCGTCGGGCCGGGCGACGACGACCTCCCCGGCCCCGGTGAGCACCTCGATCTCGCGCACCGACTCGTGTGGCAGGCCGTTGCGGAACGAGCTCGACTCGATGCCGAGACCCGTCACCGCGCCGCCGAGGGTGATGGTCTTCAGCTGCGGGACGACGAACGGCATCAGGCCGTGGGCGAGGGTCGCGTCGACGAGGTGCTCGTACGTCGTCATGCCCTGCACGTCAGCGGTGCGCGCCACGGGGTCGACCGCGATCACGCCGTCGAGCGCGGACACGTCGAGGCCCGGTGTGCCGGTCGCGCCGCGCGGCCGGAACAGGTTGGACGTCCGCTTGGCGAGTCGCACCGGCTGGCCCGGCGGGATCGCCGCGTAGTCGCGGAGCAGCTGCTCACGGGCGGCGTCGTACGAGGCCCGTGCGCGCGCGCCCGTCACCCCGGCCCGCTCGGCCGGCTGCGCGGCGGCGCCACGCGCCGGGGAGGACGTCACGCGGTGATCGTATGACCGGATCGGCTCCGCCAAAAGGGATCGACCGGATTCCCCCGATGCGAGCATGGGCGTCGACGGCACCTTTCGAAGCGGAGCCCGACATGTCCTATCCCCCACCCCGATATCACGGCGACACCGGAGAGGTCAGCGCCAGCTTCCGCCCCGTGGGCCACCCCCCGGAGCTGACGAACGCGTCCGGCGGCGGCGCGCACTACCTCGCCACCGGGGCGTCGACCGGCGGAGAGTTCGGCCTGTACCGCTGGGACATGGGGCCGGGGCCGGGCGGGCCGGATGCCCACTTCCACCGGACGATCTCGGAGTCCTTCTTCGTCCTGTCCGGCACCGTGCGTCTCTATGACGGCGAGCGCTGGGTCGATGCGGCGCCCGGCGACTTCCTGTTCGTCCCCGAAGGCGGGATCCACGCATTCCGCAACGAGTCGGGAGCGCCGGCGTCGATGCTCATCCTGTTCGCGCCCGGCGCCCCACGCGAGGACTACTTCGAGACGCTGGCCGACGCGGCCCGCCGCGAGGCGATGGACGACGGGCAGCGAGCGGAGTTCTTCGTCCGGCACGACACGTACTGGGTGTAGCGCCCGGTCAGCGCGACGGGTGACCCGGCGTGCCCGACGACAGGGCTCCGGGCTCGCCGCGGTGCACCACGCCGTACGTCGTGGTGCGCTCCCGGGTCGGCCGCCCGATCCCCGCAGCCAGCTGGCGCAGCTCGGCGACGGTCTTGGCGGACCCGTGCTGTGACCCCGCCATCCGGGAGATGGTCTCCTCCATCAGCGTGCCACCCAGGTCGTCGGCGCCGCCCCGCAGCATCAGCCGGCTCCCGTCGACGCCGAGCTTGACCCACGACGTCTGCACGTGGTCGATGCGACCGTGCAGCATCAGCCGGGCCATCGCGTGCACGGCACGGTTGTCCCGAACGGTCGGCCCGGGGCGGGCGACGCCGGCGAGGTAGACCGGGGCGTTGGTGTGCACGAACGGCAGCGGCACGAACTCCGTGAAGCCGCCGGTGTCGTCCTGCAGCCGGGCGAGCAGCCGCAGGTGCGCGACCCAGTGCCGCGGGTGGTCGACGTGGCCGTACATCATCGTCGAGCTGCTGGGCAGCCCCAG
>DASVBJ010000367.1:0-5083 GCA_036375895.1 Actinomycetes bacterium
CTCATCGACTACGGCTTCCACGCCCCGACGATGTCCTTCCCGGTGGCGGGGACGCTGATGATCGAGCCCACCGAGTCCGAGGACCTGCGCGAGCTCGACCGCTTCTGCGACGCGATGATCGCGATCCGCGAGGAGATCGACCGGGTCGGCTCCGGCGAGCTCGACCGGTCCGACAACCCGCTGCGCATGGCACCGCACACCGCGGCGTCGATCGCGGGGGAGTGGGCCCACCCGTACAGCCGCGCGGAGGCGGTCTTCCCCGGTGGGGTGGAGGCGTCGACGAAGTACTGGCCGCCGGTCCGTCGGATCGACGGGGCCTACGGTGACCGGCACCTGGTCTGCAGCTGCCCGCCGGTCAGCGAGTACGCCGGGTCGGGCGACTGAGCCGGGCCGGGCGCACCGGGCTCGGGGGCGGGGTAGGCGAAGGGGAGCGGCGGCGCGGGGCCGGCCGCGGGACGGTCAGGCTGCCGGCGCGGTGTGGTCCGTCGGCCGGTGCGGGCTGATCACGCTGCCGTCGGGCAGCAGCTCGCCGGTGTCCTCGAACAGGACGATGCCGTTACAGAGCAGGCTCCAGCCCTGCTCGTAGTGGCAGGCGATCGTGTGCGCCGCCTCGCGGTCGGGCGCATCGGCAGGGGGACAAGCAGGTACGTGGGGGCACATGACTCGAAGCTCTCGTGTGATCTGGGTCACCACTGTTCTTCCACGTAGTGTCGGCTCCTACACGGACAACTGAAATGGTGAGACCGAACCGTTGTTGATATGACCCGATCGGGTGGTGACATGGGCTGCATGTCCGAATGCACCGGAACTCCTGGATGAGCCGGATTGCGGCCGTCGCCCCGGCGGTGCCGGAGCACCGCTACGACCAGGCGACGATCACCGACGCGTTCGCCGCGCTGGTGCTCCCGGGCGGGTCCGACGAGCGGGTGCTGCGGCGACTGCACGCGGCCACCGGGGTGCGGACCCGGCACCTCGCCCTGCCGCTGGAGGCCTACCGGGACCTGGGCGGCTTCGGTGCCGCCAACGACGCCTTCATCGAGGTCGCAACCCGGCTGGGCGGCCAGGCGGTCACGGACGCCCTGACCCAGGTCGGACTGCGCCCGGACGACGTCGACCTGCTCATGGTCACGTCGATCACCGGCATCGCTGCGCCCAGCCTGGACGCCCGCCTGGTGCCGGTGCTGGGCCTGCGCCCCGACGTCAAGCGGGTGCCCGTCTTCGGCCTCGGCTGCGTGGCCGGCGCCGCGGGCATCGCCCGGGTGCACGACCACCTGCGGGGTGACCCGGACGGCGTGGCGGTGCTGCTCTCGGTCGAGCTGTGCTCGCTGACCGTGCAGCGCGACGACGACTCCCTGCCCAACCTCGTCGCCAGCGGGCTGTTCGGGGACGGCGCGGCCGCGGTGGTCATGGTCGGGGAGCGGCGGGCGGAGGCCCTGGGGCTCACCGATCGGGTGCAGGTGGTCGCCAGCCGCAGCCGCCTCTATCCGGACACCGAGCGGGTCATGGGCTGGGACGTCGGGGGCAGCGGTTTTCGGATCGTGCTCGCGGCGAGCGTGGCCGACGTCGTCGAGGAGCACCTCGGCGACGACGTCCGGGGCTTCCTCGAGGAGCACGACCTGAAGACCGCCGACCTGACGCGCTGGGTCGCTCACCCCGGCGGCCCCAAGGTGCTGCACGCGATGCGGCGCGCGCTCGGCGCCGCGGAGGACGCGTTCGCTTCGACCTGGCGCTCGCTCGCGGAGGTGGGCAACCTCTCGTCGGCCTCGGTGCTGCACGTGCTCGCGGCGACCCTCGCCGGTCCCCGCCCGGCACGCGGTGCCAGCGGGCTGCTGCTCGCGATGGGCCCCGGCTTCTGCTCCGAGCTGGTGCTGCTGCGGTGGTGAGCATCACGGCGTACGCCGGGCTGGTGCTGGCGGTCGGTGGCGAGCGGGTGGCCGAGCTGGTCGTCGCCCGCCGGCACCTGGCCTGGGCCCGCGCGCGGGGCGGCGTCGAGTCCGGCCGCGGGCACTACCCGGTGATGGTGGCCGTGCACGTGGCGCTGCTCGCCGGCTGCCTCGCCGAGCCGGTGCTCGCGGACCGGCCGTTCCTGCCGTGGCTGGGCTGGCCGATGCTCGCGCTCGTCCTGGCGAGCCAGGCGCTGCGCTGGTGGTGCATCCGGACCCTCGGGCCGCAGTGGAACACCCGGGTCGTGGTCGTCCCCGGCGTCCCGTTGGTGCGCGGCGGCCCCTACCGGTACCTCCGCCACCCGAACTACGTCGCCGTCGTCGTCGAGGGGCTCGCGCTGCCGCTCGTGCACACCGCGTGGGTCACGGCCACGGCGTTCACGGTGGCGAATGCGGCGGTCCTCGCCGTACGCATCCGGTGCGAGGACCGGGCGCTGGCGGCCCTCGCGCCGGCGGGCCGGTGACCGACCTCGTCGTCGCGGGCGGCGGCCCCGTGGGGCTGGCCACCGCGATCGAGGCGCGGCTCGCGGGCCTCGACGTCGTGCTGCTGGAGCCGCGGCCGGGCCCGGTCGACAAGGCCTGCGGGGAAGGGCTGATGCCGACCGCGGTCGCCGCGCTGGCCCGGCTCGGCGTGCAGCCGACCGGCCGGCCGTTCAACGGCATCCGCTACCTGTCGGGCGCTCGGGTGGCCGAGGCGCGGTTCCGGCACGGACCGGGCCGCGGGGTCCGGCGCACGGCGCTGCACGACGCGCTGTCCGCGCGCGCCGACCGGCTCGGCGTCGCCCGGGTGGCGGGGCGGGTCGACGGCGTGGAGCAGGACGAGGGCGGGGTGCGGGTGGCCGGGCTGCGGGCCGGCTGGCTGGTCGCCGCCGACGGCCTGCACTCGCCGGTAAGACGGGGGCTGGGCCTGGACGCGCCCGACCGCCGGGCCCCGGCCCGGTACGGCCTGCGTCGCCACTGGCGGGTGCAGCCCTGGACCGACCTGGTGGAGGTGCACTGGTCGGCGACGGCGGAGGCCTACGTCACGCCGGTCGGAGACGACCTGGTCGGGGTGGCGATCCTCGCCGGCCCGGGTGGCTCGTACGACGAGGCGCTGGCCGGGTTCCCGGCGCTCGCCGGCCGGCTCGCCGGCGCCGAGCCGGTGTCGCAGGTGCGTGGGGCCGGCCCGCTGCGGCAGTCCGCCCGGGCCCGTCGTGCCGGGCGCGTGCTGCTGGCCGGCGACGCGGCGGGCTACGTCGACGCGCTCACCGGTGAAGGCATCGCGACCGGGCTGGCCACCGCGCGGGCGGCCGTCGCCTGCATCGCCGCCGGCCGCCCGGAGGACTACGACCGGGCGTGGCGCGCGGCGACCCGGCGCTACCGGCTGCTCACGAGCGGCCTGCTCCGCGCGTCGCAGAGCCGGCGGCTGCGGGCCACCGTCGTGCCGGCGGCGGCGGGCCTGCCCCGGGTGTTCGGGTGGGCGGTCGACCAGCTGGCCTGAGCGCGCTCGCCGACCTTGGCGGGGCATCGGCGGCGGCGTAGCGTCGCAGGGGCCGGCCCGTCCCTCGGAGGTGCGCCGTGACCACTCAGCTCGCTCCGGACCTGGCCCAGGACCACGTCCTCGTCGACCGCTACACCGACATCGTCGGGCCCAGCAACGAGATGCTCGGCCCGGTCAAGGACGGTGGCCGCATCGAGTACCTCACGGTGCCCGGCTGCTGGGGCCCGATGATCACCCCGTCCATCCGCAGCGGGCACGAGGTGACGCTGCCCGTCCGGGTCGAGGGCGCCAAGGTGGGTGACGCGGTCGCCCTGCACGTCGAGACCCTCGAGCAGACCTCGCGCGCCACGACCTCGGGCACCCACGTCGGCGTGGAGGGTCGGTTCATCAGCGACCCGTTCGTCGCGAACATCTGCCCGACCTGCCGGGACGAAGGACGGCACTTCCTGTACCCGGACACCTACCTCGACGGCATCGGCGAGGGTGCGGTGAGGTGCAAGGCCTGCCACAGCGAGGTGAACGCCTTCCACATGGTCGAGGGCTACACCATGGTGTTCGACGAGCCCAAGGGCATCGGTGTCACCGTGGCGCCGCCGCGCGCCGAGGAGCTGGCCCGGGACGCGCGGGAGTGGGTGGCGCTGACCGAGCACTCGACGCAGCACCCGATCGTCGTGCTCGGGCGGGCCGACCTGGTCGGCACCATGACCCGGTGCCGCATCTCGGCCGGCAACCTCGGGTCGATCCCGGCGATCGACCTGCCGAGCTCGCACAACTGCGGCGACTTCGGGGCCTTCCTCGTCGGCGCCGCGCACGAGTTCGCGGTGACCGAGGACCAGCTCGAGCTGCGCACCGACGTGCACATGGACGTGGACTCGGTGCGACAGGGCAGCGTCGTCCTCGTACCCGTCAAGGTCGACGGGGCGGGCATCTACGCGGGCGACGTGCACGCCATGATCGGCGACGGCGAGATCGCCGTACACACCACCGACATCGGCGCCCGCCTCGTCGTACGCGTCGAGGTCGTCAAGGCGCTGGCGCTCGACGGCCCGCTGCTGCTGCCGCCGGTCGAGGACCTGCCGTTCCTGGCCCGGCCGTTCAGCGCGGACGAGGTCGCGCGCGGCAAGGTGCTCGCCGAGGCGAACGCGACGACGCTGGAGGGGCCGGTGCTGCCCGTCCAGGTGCTCGGCTCCGGCCCGTTCCTCAACGCCGCCGTGGACAACGCCGTGGTGCGGGCGGCGACGCTGTTCGGCATGTCCGTCGACGAGGTGAAGAACCGGTCCACGATCTCCGGCGCGGTCGACATCGGTCGGCTGCCGGGGTTCGTGCAGCTCAGCCTGCTCGTGCCCCGCGACCGGCTGGAGCAGCTCGGCATCCTGCACCTCGTCGAGGCGCAGTACGGCTCCGCCGCGGGCTGGTGACAGCGGGACGTCCACGGTGCAGGTGACCGTCACGCGCCGGGGCCTGCTCGCGCCGGTGGGTGGCAGCGGGAGCGAGACGGTCACGCTGGCCGACGGCGCGCACGCGGACGACCTGCTCGCGGCGTGCGGGGTCGACCCCCGCGCGTGCGTCGTCGTGGTCAACGGCGCGGCGGTGACCCGCACCGCGCCGCTCGGCGACGGTGACCGCGTCCAGCTCTACCCGGCGCAGGCGGGAGGCTGAC
>DASVBJ010000061.1:0-2007 GCA_036375895.1 Actinomycetes bacterium
GACCTACGGCGGCTTCTACCTCGGGTCGATCGGCGGCCCGGCCGCGCGGCTCGCGCAGGACTGCATCAAGTCGGTCGAGGTGCTCGAGTACCCCGAGCTCGGCATGGAGGCGGTCTGGAAGATCGAGGTCGAGGACTTCCCTGCGTTCGTCGTCGTCGACGACAAGGGCAACGACTTCTTCGCCGAGACCTCGAAGCCGGTGACCCTCACCATCGGCCAACGCCCCTGACCCCGCGGCCGTACCGACCGGCACACAGCGGCCCCAAAAAGCGGGGTCGTTGACCCCCGAGGTCGCTGTGTCGTGTGCCGGTCGGCACGCGACGGCCTCCCGGCCCTCTTTGGCGATAGAAAGGGGGCATGGCCGACGACCAGGACTTCCGTGTCGAGCACGACTCCATGGGCGAGGTGCGGGTGCCCCGCGACGCCAAGTGGCGGGCGCAGACCCAACGGGCCGTGGAGAACTTCCCCATCAGCGGGGCCAACATCGAGCGGGCGCACATCGAGGCGCTGGCCCGCATCAAGGCTGCCGCCGCCGCGGTCAACGCCGAGCTGGGAGTCCTCGACCGCGACGTCGCCGACGCGATCGTCGAGGCGGCCGAGGAGGTGGCCCTCGGCGACTGGGACGAGCAGTTCCCCATCGACGTGTTCCAGACCGGGTCCGGCACGTCGAGCAACATGAACGCCAACGAGGTCATCGCGACCCTGGCGACCGAGCGGCTCGGCCGGGACGTGCACCCCAACGACCACGTCAACGCCTCGCAGTCGTCGAACGACGTGTTCCCGTCGTCGATCCACGTGGCAGCCACCTCCGCCGTCGTGCAGGACCTGGTCCCCGCTCTGCGCCACCTCGAGCTGTCGCTGTCCCGCAAGGCCGAGGAGCTCGCGGCTGTCGTCAAGTCCGGGCGCACGCACCTCATGGACGCCACCCCGGTGACGCTCGGGCAGGAGTTCGGGGGCTACGCGGCGCAGGTGCGGCTCGGCGTCGAGCGGCTGCACGCCACGCTGCCCCGGGTGGCCGAGCTGCCGCTGGGCGGCACCGCGGTCGGCACCGGCATCAACACGCCGCCCGGCTTCTCGGCCCGCGTCATCGAGGAGGTCGCCCGGGCCACCGGGCTGCCGCTGACCGAGGCGCGCGACCACTTCGAGGCGCAAGGCGCCCGGGACGGCCTGGTCGAGCTGTCCGGGCAGCTGCGCACGATCGCGGTGTCGCTCTACAAGGTGTCCAACGACATCCGGTGGATGTCCTCGGGTCCGCGCACCGGCCTGGCCGAGATCCACCTGCCCGACCTGCAGCCCGGCTCGTCCATCATGCCCGGGAAGGTCAACCCGGTGATCCCCGAGGCGTTGTGCATGGTGTGCGCGCAGGTGATCGGCAACGACGCGGCGATCGCGTTCGGCGGCGCGGCCGGCAGCTTCGAGCTCAACGTCATGCTGCCGCTGCTCGCCCGCAACATCCTCGAGTCGGTGCGGCTGCTTGCGAACGTCTCACGGCTGATGGCCGACCGGTGCGTCGACGGCATCACCGCCGACGTCGAACGCTGCCGGGAGTACGCCGAGTCCTCACCGTCTATCGTGACGCCGCTCAACCGGTACATCGGCTACGAGGAGGCGGCCAAGGTCGCCAAGCAGTCCCTGGCGGAGCGCAAGACGATCCGACAGGTGGTGCTCGAGCGCGGCTACGTCGAGCGGGGCGACCTCACCGAGGCCCAGCTCGATGAGGCCCTCGACGTGCTGCGCATGACCCACCCGTAGCCCGACGCAGAGCGGCCCCCGACCGGTCTCCCGGTCGGGGGCCGCCTCACGCGACGGGCAGGGGGCCGTCAGTACCAGCCCTGCGACTGCTGCGTCGACATGGCCGAGCAGGGTGAGCCGTACCGGCCGTCGATGTAGCTCAGACCCCACTTGATCTGGGTGGCGGCGTTGTCCCGCCAGTCCGAGCCGTACTCCGACATCTTCGAGCCCGGCAGCGCCTGCGGGATGCCGTAGGCACCCGACGACGGGTTCTGC
>DASVBJ010000065.1:0-34136 GCA_036375895.1 Actinomycetes bacterium
GCGCACGCGGGCGTCCGATCGTCCTTGAGCCGGTCGTAGCAGAGGGTGCACTTGAAGGCGCGGCCGTCCTCCTCGCGCTTGTCGATGACGCCGAACGGGCACGCGGGCACGCAGTAGCCGCAGCCGTTGCAGATGTCCGGCTGTACGACGACGGTGCCGAACTCGGTGCGGAACAGCGCGCCGGTCGGGCAGACCTCCAGGCACGCCGCGTGCGTGCAGTGCTTGCAGACGTCCGAGGACATCAGCCACCGGAACTCGGTGCGCCCCTCCTCGTCGGTGCCGGCGCCGGGGAGGTCGAACGACGGCATCGGGAGGTCGACCGGGCCGGAGCCGGCGGTCGGGCGCTCCTGCTCGATGAACGCGACGTGCCGCCACGTGCTCGCCCCGAGCGCCCCGGTGTTGTCGTAGGACATGCCGGTCAGGCTCATGCCGTCGTCGGGGATGGCGTTCCACTCCTTGCACGCCACCTCGCACGCCTTGCAGCCGATGCAGACCGAGGTGTCGGTGAAGAAGCCCATCCGCGGTGGGTGCGGCTCGTACCCTGCGTCGCCTGCCACGTCGTGGAGGGGACCGAAGAGCCGGTTGGTGGTCACGTGCCCGCCCCTTCCGCTCGGTCAGCCGGGCGTTCCGTCGCGCCGTCCCGGCGGTGCCGGTAGGAGGACACCAGGTCCAGCAGCGCGACACCGCGAGGCCGTCGCCCCGGCAGGATGTCGCACGTGCCGGCCTTCGACTCCTGGATGTGGACGTTGGGGTCCAGGGCGACGGACAGCAGGTCGTTGGCCGAGTCGCCCCGGCTGAGGCCGTTGCCGCCCCAGTGGTAGGGCACCCCGATCTGGTGCACGACCCGGTCGCCGATCCGCAGCGGGCGCACCCGCTCGGTGACGAGCACGCGCGCCTCGATCGCCGCACGCGCGGTCACCAGCGTCGCCCAGCCGCCGTTCTCGAGCCCGCGCTCCCGGGCGAGGGCGGGGGACACCTCGACGAACGGCTCGGGCTGCAGCTCGGAGAGGTAGGGCAGCGTGCGGGACATGCCGCCGGCGGTGTGGTGCTCGGTCAGCCGGTAGGTCGTGAAGACGTAGGGGTACGCGTCGCTGCCGCTGGGGTTGTAGGGGTTGACCGGGCTGGGCAGCTCCTCCGTGCCGGGGTTGCGCTGCTGGCCGTAGAGCAGGTTGCGCGCCGGGGACTCGGCCGGCTCGTAGTGGGTGGGCAGCGGTCCGTCGGCCAGCCCCGCCGGCGCGAAGAGCCAGGCCTTCCCGTCGCTCTGCATGACGAACGGGTCGTCGCCGGCGAGGGCGGCCTGTGCCTTCGCGCCCTCCGGCGGGACGTAGTGCGGGTCCTTGTCGGCCTCGAAGTCCGGTACGTCGTGTCCGGTCCACCGCCGTCGCTCGGCATCCCACCATACGTAGGACTTGCGCTCGCTCCACGGCTTCCCGTCGGGGTCGGCGGAGGCGCGGTTGTAGATGATGCGGCGGTTGGCCGGCCAGGCCCAGCCCCACTCCGGCGCGACCCACGACTGCTCCGTGTGTGGCTTGCGCCGGGCTGCCTGGTTGACCTCGTCGGCGTACACACCGCAGTAGATCCAGCAG
Organism: Actinomycetes bacterium; assembly: GCA_036375895.1. GTDB lineage: Bacteria > Actinomycetota > Actinomycetes > JACCUZ01 > JACCUZ01 > DASVBJ01. The sequence goes on from DASVBJ010000065.1 coordinate 1,587, forward strand.
CCGCACACCGTCGAGCCGTCGGACCTCAGCTCCGTGTAGCCGGACAGCGCCGTGCCGTCGGGACCCCAGCCGCTGATCTCCCGGAGCACCGCCGTGGCGCTGGGCTCCTCGAGACGGCCCTCGGTGGGGTAGTCCCAGCGGAGGTCGAGCACCGGGCGGTCGCGCTCGTCGGTCGAGCCGACGAGCCTCTCCCGGATCCGCCGGCCGAGGTGGTAGTAGAACCACAGCTCGCTGCGGGCGTCGCCGGGCGGGTCGAGCGCCTTGTGGCGCCACTGGAGGAGCCGCTGGGTGTTGGTGAACGAGCCCTCCTTCTCCGTGTGGGCCGCGGCGGGCAGGAAGAACACCTCGGTGCCAATGTCCTCGGTGCGCATCTCGCCGGTCTCGATCTCCGGCCCGTTCTGCCAGAACGTCGCCGACTCGATCAGCTGCAGGTCGCGCACGACGAGCCAGTCGAGGTTGGCCAGGCCGAACCGCTGCATCCGTCCGTTCGCCGAGCCGACGGCAGGGTTCTCCCCGACCAGGAAGTAGCCCTTGACCTTGCCCTCGATCTGGTCGAGCACGGTGCGGTAGGTGCCGTGGTTCCCCGTCAGCCGGGGCAGGTAGTCGAAGCAGAAGTCGTTGTCGGCCGTCGCGGCGTCGCCCCAGTAGGCCTTGAGCAGGCTCACGACGTAGTCCCGCATGTTTCCCCAGAAGCCGATGCGGCCCTCGTCGAGCCCGACGAACGTGTCCAGGTCGCTGTGCTGGTGGGCGTGCGGCATCGGGATGTAGCCGGGCAGGATGTTGAACAGCGTCGGGATGTCGGTGGACCCCTGGATGCTGGCGTGCCCGCGCAGCGCCAGGATGCCGCCGCCCGGGCGGCCGATGTTGCCGAGCAGCGCCTGCAGGATCGCGGCGGTGCGGATGTACTGCACCCCCACGGTGTGCTGGGTCCAGCCGACCGAGTACACGAACGCCGTCGTGCGGTCACGACCCGAGTTCTCGGTGATCGCCTCGGCCACCGACAGGAACAGGTCCTCGGGCACGCCACAGATCTCCGCCACCGTCCGCGGGGTGTACCGCGCGAAGTGGCGCCTGAGCACCTGGTAGACGCATCGCGGGTGCTGCAGCGTCGGGTCCCGCCGGGGGCGTGCCTGGCCGGCAGCCGTCGCGCCACCGCTGCCGGCCGCCTCGGCGCGCAGCGCCTCGTGCCCGGCCTCGTGCTGCTCCGCGACCTGCTCCGGCGGGGTGGGTGCCCCCGGCTGGGCGGGCTCGCGCTGCCCGGCGGCGGCCTCCTCGACCGCGCCCTCGTACTGCCAGCTGGTCGGGTCGTACGCACGCTTGTCCGCGTCCCAGCCCGAGAAGACCCCGTCGAGGTCCTCGGTGTCCTGGAAGTCCTCCCGCAGGATCGCCGCGGCGTTGGTGTAGGCGAGGACGTAGTCCCGGAAGTCCTTGCCGTGCTCGAGCACGTAGCTGACCAGGCCACCCAGGAACGCGATGTCGCTGCCCGCGCGCAGCGGGACGTGCAGGTCGGCGAGCGCGCTCGTCCGGGTGAACCGTGGGTCCACGTGGACGACCTTCGCCCCGCGCCGCTTGGCCTCCATCACCCACTGGAACCCGACCGGATGGCACTCGGCCATGTTCGAGCCCTGGATGACGATGCAGTCAGCGTTCTGCAGGTCCTGCTGGAAGGTCGTGGCGCCGCCTCGACCGAACGTCGTCCCCAGACCGGGGACGGTCGAGGAGTGTCAAATGCGGGCCTGGTTCTCCACCTGGATCGCGCCCAGCGCCGTGTACAGCTTCTTGATGAGGTAGTTCTCCTCGTTGTCCAGCGTCGCGCCGCCGAGGTGCGCGATCCCCATGGTGCGCCGCAGGACGCGCCCTTGCTCGTCGGTGTCCTGCCAGGTCTCGCGCCGGGTGGCGAGGACCCGATCGGCGATCATGTCCATCGCGGTCTCGAGGTCGAGGTCCTCCCACTCCGTGCCGTGAGGGCGTCGGTAGCGGACCTTCGTGACCCGGCTGGGCGAGGTCACCAGCTGCTTGCTGGCCGACCCCTTGGGGCAGAGCCTGCCCCGGGAGATCGGTGAGTCGGGGTCACCCTCGATCTGGACGACCCGGTCGCCCTCGACGTACACCCGCTGGCCGCAGCCCACGGCGCAGTAGGGGCACACCGACTGCACGACGCGGTCAGCGGTCTCGGTGCGCGCGGTCAGCTTGTCGCTCGTCGCCGACTTCGCCGCGGCGCCGCGGCCGAGGGGGTCGGTGCCGGTCAGCTGACGGTAGACGGGCCAGCCCTCGATCCACTGCTTCACGCCCACGCCGACCTCCTGCCGCGCCACCCGCGATTCAAACGTGCCGGACGTACCCCTTGTCAACGGGGCGGCCGGAGTCCGCGTGGGTCGGCGGGGGTCGCCCGGCCGGTGTCAGCGGGCGCTCGGGCTCAGGCGGGCTCGGCGGGCTCGGCGGGGAGGTGGCGGCGGGACTGCACGACGCGGAACCGGCTCGCGACGTACGCCGCGTCCGTGAGCGCCGCGTTCGCCGCCGGGTTGGCCCCGGTCGCGTGGAAGTCGGAGAACGCGGCCGACTGGTTGACGTAGACGGTCTCGGTGAGGTTGCACGAGAGGGCGACCCCCGCGTCGAGCGCCGCCTCCTCCGCGGCGTCGAGCACCTTCTCGTCGGTCGAGTAGACCGCGCCGGTGATGGCGCCGTGCTCGCGCACCGACTCGCGGAACAGCTCGATCGACTGGTCGGTGCCGTGGGTGGTCACCACGAACGCCACCGGGCCGAAGCACTCCTGCAGGTAGACGTCGCGGTCTGCCACGTCCAGCCGCACGATCGTCGGCGTGCGCACGACCGCGTCCGGGAAGTCGGGGTGGGCGACCTGCCGCGAGGGCAGCACCACCTCGCCGTACGTCGGGGCCTGCTCGATCCGCTGCAGCACCCCGGGGTTGACGACCGCCCCGAGCAGTGCAGTGGCCCGGGCGTCGTCACCGAGCAGTCCGTCGACCGCTGCGGCCAGGTCGCGCCCGAAGTCCTCCACCGACCTGTGCTCGCCGTCGGCGGTGATGCCGTCGCGCGGCACGAGCAGGTTCTGCGGGGTCGTGCACATCTGGCCGCTGTAGAGCGAGAGGGAGAAGGCGAGGTTCGCGAGCATCCCCCGGTAGTCGTCGGTCGAGTCGACGACGACCGTGTTGACCCCGGCCTTCTCGGTGAACACGGCGGCCTGGTGGGCGTTCTGCTCGAGCCAGGTGCCGAAGCCGGTGGAGCCGGTGTAGTCGATGACCTTCACCTCGGGGCGCAGCGCGAGCACCTTCGCGAGGCCCTCGCCCTCCGCCTCCGCGGCGAGCGTCACGAGGTCGGGGGAGAAGCCGGCCTCGTCCAGCACCTCACGGGCGATCGCCACGGTGATCGCGAGCGGCAGCACCGCGTGCGGGTGCGGCTTGACGACGACGGCGTTGCCGGTGACCAGGCTGGCGAACAGCCCCGGGTAGGAGTTCCACGTCGGGAACGTGTTGCACCCGATGACGAGCGCCACGCCCCGCGGGACCACCGTGAACCGCTTGGCCATCCGCTGCGGTGGCCGCTTGCCCTGCGGCTTCTCCCAGACCGCCTCGGCGACGTGGCGGGTCATCTCCGCGTAGGCGTAGGCCACCGCCTCGAGCGCCCGGTCCTGTGCGTGCGGGCCGCCGGCCTGGAACGCCATCGCGTAGCCCTGGCCGGAGGTGTGCATCACGGCGTGGGCGAGCTCGTGGCTGCGGGCGTTGATGCGGGCCAGGATCTCCAGGCACACGCCGGCACGGGCGTCCGGACCGGCGTCCCGCCAGGCGGGGATGCCGGCCTGCGCGGCGGCCAGCAGGGTGTCGATGTCGGCGTGCGGGTAGGTGACGCCGAGGTCGATGCCGTACGGCGACCGCTCGCCTGCCACCTCGCCGTCCGTGCCCGGCTGCTGCAGGGGGAAGGGCCGGCCGAGGTAGCCGTCGAACGCCACCTTGCCGTCGGCCGCCGACTGGGTGCCCTCCTCGCCGTACGCCTTGAGGTTCTCCGGGTAGGCCGACCAGTAGGTGCGCTCCCTGGTCGCGGCGAGGGCACGCTCGAGGGTGTCGCGGTGGCGGGCGTGGAGGTCGTGCGCGGTCGTCATGGCGGTCAACCTAACGCGCCGCGGCGGGGACCGTCGCGACCGCCGGGGTCGGGGCTTCCCCGCGGGGCCGCACCGGAGTACTCATGCAGGATGCCCGTCGAGCCCTTCCTGGCGTCCCGTCACGGCTTCGCCTTCCGCAACAGCTGGCCCTCGCAGCCCGCGGTCGTCGTCCCCACCCCGCTCGGTCCGGTGGAGATAGGCAACGCCCGCGGCGGGCTGTGTGGCGGCATGGTCTTCGCCGCGCTCGACTACTGGCACGCCGGCACGCAGCCGCCGGACGACCAGCCGGCGGCCGGCAGTGCCCTCTACCGGTACATCGTGCGCAGGCTCGTCGAGTCGTGGCACGTGCCGGCCGGCGTCCTGCAGTACTACCGCTGGATGACGCTGCCCGACGGCGACCGGTCGTTCGAGGTGCTCGGCCGGCGGATCGTCAGCGAGCGGGGCCTGTCGTGGCTGACCCTGCGCCGCCAGTGGCCGGAGATCCGGGTCGACCTGGACCACGGGGTGCCGGTCGCGCTCGGCGTCGTCACGACCGCCTCCTCCAACCCCAAGGACCTCGGCCTCAACCACCAGGTGCTGGCCTACGGCTACGAGGAGAGCGTCCAGCAGGTCGTGCTCCACGTGTACGACCCCAACCGGGGCCGGCGCGACGACACGACCATCAGCTTCGGCACCGCCTCCCCGACGCGCCCCCGGGCGTTCACGCACACCCTGGGTCTGAGCCACCCGGTGCGCGGCTTCTTCCGGACCGTCTACGTCCCGGAGAGCCCGCCGTCGCCGTAGGGCTGCTAGGCATGACGGCGTGGACGCACCGCCTCCCGACACCGCCGTCACCGTGCTCGACGGGGGCCTCGCCACCGAGCTCGAGCGGCGCGGGCACGACCTCTCCGACGACCTGTGGTCGGCACGGCTCCTGCTGGAGGCCCCGGAGGAGGTGGTCGCCGCGCATCTCGCCTTCTTCGCGGCGGGGGCGCAGGTGGCCACGACCGCGACCTACCAGGCCTCGTTCGAGGGCCTGGCCCGCCGGGGGCTCGACGGCGACGAGGCGGCCGCGGTGATGCGGCGCGGCGTCGCGCTCGCCGTCGCTGCGCGGGAGCGTCACGCGGCGGAGACCGGCCGGGCGGACCCGCTGCTCGTGGCGGCCTCCGTCGGGCCGTACGGCGCGGTGCTGGCCGACGGCTCGGAGTACTCCGGCGACTACGGGCTCACCGACCGGGCGCTGCGGGACTTCCACCGGCGCCGGATGGGGGTGCTCGCGACGGCCGGGGCGGACCTGCTGGCGATCGAGACCGTCCCGTCGCTGCAGGAGGGGCAGGCCCTGGTCTCGGTGCTCGACGACCTGCCCGACGGCACGACGGCCTGGCTCAGCTTCACCTGCGCCGACGAGCGGCGGACCCGGCGCGGCGACCCGGTCGAGCAGGCGTTCGCGCTGGCGCGGGAGTCGTCGCGGGTCGTCGCGGTCGGCGTCAACTGCACCGCCCCGCAGCACGCGGCGGCCCTGGTGGCCGCGGCCGCCGAGGCCGGCGGCAAGCCGGTCGTCGTCTACCCCAACAGCGGCGAGACGTGGGACGGCCGCACGCGGAGCTGGCGTGGCAGCGCAGCCGAGGGGCTCGACGCGGCCGCCGTGGCCCGCTGGGTCGAGGCCGGCGCCCGCTGGGTCGGCGGGTGCTGCCGGGTCGGCCCCGCGCAGATCGCCGCCATCGCCGCGGCGGCGTCCGGCCTGCGGCCGGGCCGGCTGAGCTAGCCGGACCGACTCCGGCGGATCGGGACGAAGGTCCCTGTGCCGCTGCCTCTTGCGCCCTGTCGGACGGTGGGCCGCCTGACCACTGTGGGGGATGACGACGGCGAGGTGGCCATGCCGAGGGGTCGCGAGTTCCTCGAGCGGTTCCGCCCGGTTGGTACGCCGGGTGCGGCCGCCGCGGGCGAAGGCGTGCCCGCCGACCGCCGGGCCGAGCTGGCCGCCGAGCTGGAGCCCGTGCTCGCCCTGCTCGCCGACACGCAGCGGGAGGCCGCGCGGCTGCGGGACGAGGCCGATGCCTACGCACGGCGGCAGGCGTCCGAGGCCGCCTCCGCCGCCACGATCCGGCTGGCCCGCGCGCGGCGCACCGCGGAGGAGGAACGGGTGGCGGCGGCCGCGGCCCTGGCGCGGGCCGCCGACGCCGAGGCGGTCCGCACCCGGGCGGCCGCCGAGCAGCAGGCGCGGTCGGTGCTCTCCGCGGCGGCCCGGCGGCTGCCGGAGCTGCTGGCCCGGGTCGGCGAGCGGCTGGACGCCGAGCTCGACGGGCTCGGCCCGCCCACGGGCGGGGAGGGGACGCAGTGACCGCGAGCTGGGTGGCCGCCGGGGTGCGGGCCCGCGCGCTCGGCCGACGGCGGCTCGGGCGGGTCGGGGCCCGGTCCCTCGCGGCGACCGGGTCGGTGGATGCGGCGGTGGAGGCGCTGGCCGACACGGCGTACGGACGCGACGTGCGGCCCGGCCAGGACCTGGCGGCGGCGCAGCACGCCGTCGCCGCGTGCCTCCTGTGGAACCTCCGGGTGCTCGCCGGCTGGCTGCCGCGCGAGGGGGTCGACGCGGTCCGGCTGCTGGTGCGGTGGTTCGAGATCGCCAACGTGGACGCGCTGCTCGCCGCCTGGCACGACGCCGAGCCCGCGTCGCCGTCGGCGGGCGCCGCACCGGCGTACCGCCTGGGCACGCTCGGCACCTCCTGGACCGCGCTGTCCGGCGCGGCCTCGATGACCGACCTGCGGGACCGGCTCGCCCGGACGCCGTGGGGTGACCCCGGCGGGGACGGCCGGTGGGAGGTGCAGGTCTGCATGCGGCTCGGCTGGGCCGACCGGCTGGCCGCGACCGTGCCCGCCACCCAGCAGTGGGCGGCCGGCGCCGCCGCGCTGCTGCTGGCCCGGGAGGCCGTCGTCGGCGGGCGGGCCCTGCCGCAGCCCGCCTCGGCGGCCGCGGCGCGCCTGCTGGGCGTGGACGCCGCCGGGGCCGGCAGCCTCCCGGAGCTGGCCGCGCGGCTGCCGGCCACGGCCCGCTGGGCGGTGCGCGGGGTCACCCACCGCGACGACCTCTGGGCCGCGGAGACCCGGTGGTGGCGCAGGGTCGAGGACGACGCGTCTGCGCTCGCTCGCTCGGCGCGGTTCGGGTTCGAGCCGGTGCTCGGGGCGGTGGCCCTGCTTGCCGTCGACGCCTGGCGGGTGCGGGCCGCGCTCGAGCTCGCCGGTCGAGGGGGCGGACCGCCGGGGGTGCTCGATGCGGTTGCCTGAGACCGTCCAGCCGGTCGCCATGCGACGGGTGGCCCTGGTGGCACCCGCCGGGTCGATGCCCGAGGCGCTCGCCGTGGTCGCCGACACCGGGCTGGTCGAGATCGACCCGCAGGAGGTCACCGGCCGCCGCAACGGCGTCGTCACCCCGGACCAGCTGGCCGAGCTGGCCGCCGAGGCGGTCGCCGGGCACGGCGCGGAGGCTCTGGCCGGCTGGGCCCCGGAGGAGGCGCTGCCCTCGCTCACCGGCCGGCTCACCCCGCTCGGGGCGGCGGTCGTGCCGCTGGCGCGGCCGGTGGGCTCGGAGCCGCCGACCCTGCTGCGCCGCCGCGGGGTGGGGCGATCGTTCTCGCCGCTGGTCGAGACCTACGCCACGATCCCGTACGACGACATCGACCCGACGCTGTTCGCCGGCCTGGCCTACGTCGCGATGTTCGGGATGATGTTCGGCGACGTCGGCCACGGGCTGCTGCTGCTCGCGGCCGGGCTGTTCATCCGCACCCGGCGCCACGGTCGGCTCGCCCGGCTGCGTCGGGCCTGGACCTTCGTGGTGGGCGCGGGCATCGCCAGCACGATCGCCGGGCTGGCCTACGGCGAGTTCTTCGGCCCCACGGGCGTGCTGCCCGTCCGCTGGATCGACCCGCTCGAGGAGCCGTTGAAGCTCATGCTCGTGGCGGTCGCCGTCGGCGCCGTCCTGCTCGCGGTGGCCTATGCCATCGGCACCGCCAACCGGGTCCGGGAGGGGGGCTGGTCGTACGCGCTGTACGCGCCCTCGGGGCTGGCCGGGGCGACGCTGTTCCTCGGCGGCGGCCTGACCCTCGGCGGGGCCTACGCGCACTCCTCCTGGCTGGTGCTCACCGGCGTCCTGATCACCCTCGCCGGCACCGGCCTGTCCTTCGTCGGGCTGGCGGCGTCGGCCGGCAAGGGCGGCGCGCGCTTCGTCGAGGCGGGCGTGGAGCTGTTCGACCTGATGCTGCGGCTGGCCGCGAACGTCGCGTCGTTCGCCCGGCTGGCGGCGTTCGGGCTCACCCACGCCGCGCTGGGCGCCGTCGTGTGGGACGCGACCACCGCGCTCTGGTCGGCCGGCGGAGCCGCGCTTGCGGCGGCGGTCCTCGTGTTCCTGGCCGGCAACGCGCTGGCGTTCGGCCTGGAGGCGCTGGTCGCCGGCATCCAGGCGCTCCGGCTGGAGTACTACGAGCTGTTCTCCCGGGTCTTCCAGGGCGAGGGCCGGCCGTTCCGGCCGCTGCGCGTCGCCGCCCCGGCTCCCGCGACCAAGGAGGGGCTGTCATGACCATCGCACCGACCGTGCTCGCGCTCCCGGTGACCGTCGTCCTCGTGGCCGCGGGGGCGCTGGTCCTGCGCCGGCACCCGCGCCGCGCCGCGGCCGTCCTGCTGGCGCTGTCCGGGCTCGTGCTGGTCGCCGCGGGCGTGGTCACGGCCGTCGTGCTGACCGGTCCGGCCGCCCTGGCGGGGACCGCGCCGGCCGCTGCCGCTGCCGAGGCGACCTCGACGAACTGGGCGGCCCTGCTCGGCGCCGCCATCGCCGTGGCCGGCTCGTCGATCGGCGCGGCCATCGCCGTGGCCTACACCGGTGCTGCCGCGCTGGCCGCCATGAGCGAGCGGCCCGAGCTGTTCGGCCGGGCGATGGTGATCGTGGGCCTGGCCGAGGGCATCGCGATCTACGGACTGATCGTCGCCGTGATCCTCATCGGGAAGGCGTGAGCGGCGTGGCTCGTGTCGTCGCGATCGGTGAGCGGGCCCGGGTTGAGGGCCTGGCGCTCGCGGGGGTGCAGGTCCTCGTCGCCGAGGACGCCTCCGCCGTCGCCGCCGCGTGGGAGTCGCTGGGCGGCGACGTCGCCGTGGCCGTTCTCAGCCCCGCGGCCGCCGCTGCGCTGGCCGCCCTCGACGGGCCATGGAGGGGCACCGACATCGTGCCCGGCAGGCCGATCCCGGTGGTGATGCCGCCGTGACGCGTGCGGAGGCCGTCGCCGCGCTGGCACCCGTGCGTGCGGCGCTGCTCTCCGCTGCCCGGGCCGACGCCGCCCGGACGCGGGACCGTGCCGACCGTGCCGCTGGCGAAGTGATCGCCCGGGCGACGGCGGAGGCCGACGGCCTCGTCGCCGGGGCCCGCGAGCAGGGTGCGGCCGACGCCGCCGACGTGCTGACCGCCCAGCGGGCGCGGGTGCGGAGGGAGGCGCGCGCGACGGTGCTGCGCGCGCAGAGCTCGGCGTACGACGACCTCCGCCGGCAGGCGCGGGAGATGGCCGTCGCCCGGGTCGCGCGCCGTCCTGGCGTGGCCGACCGGCTGGCGGCCGCGGCCCGGGCCCGGCTCGGCCCGGACGTGACCGTCGAGACCTCGGACGACGGGACCGTCGTGGCCACCTGCCGCGCCCGGCGCTGGGCGTGGTCACCGCTGACCCTGGCCGACCGCGTCGTCGACGAGCTCGGGGCGGAGGTGGAGAAGCTGTGGGCGCCGTGACCGGCCGGGTGGTGCGCGTCAACGGGCCGCTGGTCGAGGCCGTCGGGCTGCCGGCCAGCGCGATGTCCTGGCTGGTCGAGCTCGGCCCGGCGCGCCTGTCGGGGGAGGTCGTCGGCATCACGGAGGACGTCGTGACCGTGCAGGCCTACGAGTACACCGGCGGTCTGCGGCCCGGCGACCCGGTGGCCGGGGTCGGCGCGCCGCTGTGCGCCCCGCTGGGGCCCGGGCTGCTCGGCGGCGTGTACGACGGGCTGCTCCGCCCGCTCGCGGCGGCCGGCGCCTGGCTGACCCCGGGCGCGGCGGACGTCACCGACGACCGGCGGTTCGCCTTCACGCCGACGATCGCCCGTGGGGCCATCGTCGGGCCCGGCGCCGTCCTGGGCACCGTCCCGCTGCCGGCGCTGCTGCACCGGGTGCTGGTCCCGCCGGACGTCGCCGGCCGGGTCGATCGGGTTGCGGCGGCGGGGGAGTGCGGCGGTGACGACGTGGTCGCGGTGGTCGGCGGCCCCGAGGTGCGGCTGACCACTCCGTGGCCGGTCCGCCGGGCCCGGCCGGTCGCCGACCGGCTGGACGCGACGGTGCCGCTGCTCACCGGGCAGCGGGTGCTCGACCTGCTCTTCCCGGTCGCCCGCGGCAGCACTGCCGCCGTTCCGGGCGGCTTCGGCACCGGCAAGACCGTGCTGCTGCAGCAGATCGCCAAGTGGTGCGACGCCGACGTGATCGTGTACGTCGGGTGCGGCGAGCGCGGCAACGAGATGGCCGACGTGCTGGAGGACTTCGCCCGGCTCGCCGACCCGCGCACCGGCGGCCGGCTGGTCGACCGCACCGTGATCATCGCCAACACGTCGAACATGCCGATGATGGCCCGTGAGGTCAGCGTCTACAGCGCGGTCACCGTCGCCGAGCACTTCCGCGACATGGGCTACGACGCGGTGGTCATCGCCGACTCGACCTCGCGCTGGGCGGAGGCGCTGCGGGAGTTCGCCTCGCGGACCGGGGCCCTTCCCGCCGAGGAGGGCTACCCGGCCGGCATGTCCTCGGCGCTGGCCGGCTTCTACGAGCGGGCCGGCCGGGTCACGACCCTGGGCGGCTCCGAGGGGTCGGTGACCGTCATCGGCGCCGTGTCGCCGCCGGGCGGGGACGTGACCGAGCCGGTGACCACGCACACGCAGCGGTTCGTCCGCACGCTCTGGACGCTGGACCGCGACCTCGCCTACGCGCGGCACTACCCGGCCGTCTCCTGGGCCGGCTCGTTCTCCCGGGACGCCGACGCGCTGGGCGCCTGGCACGCCCGCGGCGGGGACCCCGGCTGGTCCCGGCAGCGCGCCCGGCTGGCGTCGCTGCTCGCCGAGGCCGACCGGCTCTCGGCGCTCGCCGAGCTGATGGGCGCCGGAGCGCTGCCCGGTCACGAGCGCGTCGTCCTGCTGGCCGGGCGGCTGCTCCGGGAAGGCCTGCTCCAGCAGAGCGCGCTGAGCGAGACCGACGCGACGTGCGCACCGGAGCGGGGCGCTGCCCTGGTGGCGGCGCTGCTCGACGTGGTCGACGCCTGCCTCGCCGTCGTGGAGCGCCGGGTGCCGGCGGCGACCGTCGAGGAGCTCGACTTCACCCCGCTGCTGCGGGCCCGGGAGGACGCGCCGGACGAGGCCGCCGTGGCCGAGCGGCGCGACCAGGTGCTGCAGCAGGTGCACGCGCTGGAGCCGACATGAGCAGCGGCTGGGGAGGCCTCGAGCACGCCGGCGTGCAGCAGCTGCTCGGCCCGCTGGTCGTGCTTCGCGACGTGCAGGGCGTGGGATGGGACGAGTTCGCGGTCGTCCGCGTCCGGGGGGCCGAGGACCGGCACGGGCTCGTCCTCGAGGTCGACCGTGACCTCGCGGTGGTGCAGGTGCTGGAGGGCACGGACGGCATGGACGCGGTCGGCACGCGGGTCGCCTTCCAGGGCAGCCCCCTGCGGGTGCCGGTCGGGAGCGCGTGGCTCGGCCGGGTGTGCAACGGGCGGGGCGAGCCGGTCGACGGGGGTCCGCCGGTGCTCGGCGTCCGCGTCCGACCGGTGGCCGGAGCACCGATCAACCCGACCTGGCGGGTGCCTCCGACCGACCCGGTGCTCACCGGCGTCAGCGCCGTCGACGCGCTCACGACGCTGGTCCGCGGGCAGAAGCTGCCGATCTTCTCCATGGCCGGGTTGCCGCACCTCGAGCTCGCGACGCAGGTCGCCGCGCAGGCGCACGCCGGAGGTGAGCCGTTCTCCGTCGTGTTCGCCGGCATGGGGCTCACCCACCCGGACGCGGCGATGGTCCGCGACGCGTTGGAGGAGCGCTCCGCCTCGGGTGAGCTCGCGCTGCTCGTCAACACCGCGGACGACCCCGTGATCGAGCGGATCCTCACCCCGCGGATCGCGTTGTCGGTGGCCGAGGACCTGGCCTTCGTCGAGGGCCGACACGTGCTGGTCGTGATGGCCGACATGACGAGCTACTGCGAGGCGGTGCGGGAGGTGTCCTCCGCGCGGGGCGAGATCCCGGCCCGCCGGGCCTACCCCGGGTACCTCTACAGCGACCTGGCCTCGCTGTACGAACGGTGCGGCCGGGTCCGCGGCCTGCCCGGCTCGGTGACCCTCGTGCCGGTGCTCACCATGCCGGCGGGCGACATCACCCACCCGGTCCCGGACCTCACCGGCTACATCACCGAAGGCCAGGTCGTCCTGTCGGCCGAGCTGCACGCGGCCGGCGTCTACCCACCGGTGGCCGCCCTGTCCTCGCTCAGCCGGCTCATGCGCCGCGGTGCCGGCCCCGGCCGGACGCGGGAGGACCACCTCGACGTCGCCGGTCAGCTGCTCGCCGGGCTGGCCCGCGCGCGCCAGGTGCGGGAGCTGGCCGACCTGATCGGCCGCGCGGCGCTCAGCGCCGTGGACCGCGCCTACCTCGAGTTCGAGGCGGCCTTCGGCCGCGAGCTCGTCGACCAGCGCCGCGACGAGGTCCGGGGCGTGGACGAGACCCTGGACCGGGCCTGGCAGGTGCTCTCGGTGCTGCCCCGGCGCGAGCTCACGATGCTGCCGCCGATGCAGCTAGCGACCCGGTACGGCCGGCGCGAGCGCCACCCCGCCGAGCGGGGGGCGTCATGAGCGCCGTTCGTCACCCTCCCGGTCGCGACGGTCGCCTGTGGCTGCGTCGCCGGCTCGCCACCGCCCGCCGCGGGGCTGACCTGCTCGAGCGCAAGCTGCGCATCCTGCGCCGGGAGGAGCAACGGTTCGCCGCCCTCGCCGAACGGACGGCCGGCGAGTGGGACCGCAGCTGCCGCGACGCCGAGACCTGGTTCCTGCGGGCCGCAGTCGTGGCCGGGGTCCAGGGGGTGCGTCCCGACCCGGCACTGCCCGCAGCCGACGTCGACGTCGTCTGGCAGTCGGTGATGGGCGTGCGCTACCCGGCCTCGGCCGCCGTGCGAGTGCCGCCGTCGCACCCGCAACCGCCCGTCGACGCGACCGCCGCGCTGCCGGTCGCGAGGGAGGCCTACCGGGCGGCCGTGCAGGCCGCGGTCGCGCACGCGGTCGCCGATGCTGCCGTCCGGGTCGTGAGCGCGGAGATCGAGACCACCCGGACCCGGGTCCGGGCGATCCGGGACCGCTGGGTGCCCCGGCTCGAAGACGCCTTGACGGCGCTGGAGCTCGCCCTCGACGAGAGCGAGCGGGAGGACGGGGTGCGGCTGCGCTGGGCCGCCGGACGCTCGGGCGGTGGCGGCGGGCGGGGCCGCGGCTGGGCGGGAAGGGAGTGACGAGATGGTCGACAGGGTGCTCGTTGCAGTGGAGGACACGCCGGCTGCGATGCGGGCAGCCCGTCTGGCGGTCGACCTGGCGCAGCGGACCGGCGCGTCGATGCGGGTGGTGACGGTGCTGCAGGACGGCGTGCTGACTGCGGCGCTGACCAGGAGCTCGACCGCCCCCCAGGTGGAGGAGCGCCAGCAGGCGGCACTGGCCTCGGTCCTCGGGCACGTCCGGGGGATGGCCGCGGCGGAGGGGGTCCCGGCGCAGACGTGCGAGCGGCTGGGCGAGCCGGGTCCGGAGATCCTCGCCGAGGCGCGGGCCTGGGACGCCGACCTGATCGTGGTGGGGCGCGCGGCCCGGCGCGGCCCGGCAGAGGCCTACGCGGACGCGGTCTCGGCGCACGTGCTCGAGCTCGCCGACGTGCCCGTCCTCGTCGTGCCCTGAGCTGACTGAAACTCGGTGCCCCCGGCAGGATTCGAACCTGCGCACCCGGCTCCGGAGGCCGATGCTCTATCCCCTGAGCTACGGGGGCTCGGGCATGCGAAAGGCTACCAGCCCGCGGAACGTGCGTTCGCCGCGACGGGGGCACCCGCCCCGGGCTAACCTTCACGCCGTGAGCGACTTCGTGGGCCGCGTCCTGGTCGTGGACGACAGCGACGTGATCCGCCAGCTCATCTGCATGAACCTCGAGATGGAGGGGTTCGAGGTCGTCACCGCGGTCGACGGCCAGGACGCGCTGGACAAGGTCCACGACGTCGCGCCGGACGTGGTCACCATCGACGTCAAGATGCCGCGGCTGGACGGGTTCGACACCGTGGAGCGGCTGCGCGCCGACCCGCGCACGAGCCACCTCAAGATCGCGATGGTGACGGCCTGCGCGCAGGAGGCGGACGTACGCCGTGGCGCTCACGTCGGGGTCGACGCCTACCTCACCAAGCCGTTCGACCCGGACGCGCTGGTCCGCACGATCCGTGACCTGGTCGCCACCCGGGCATCCTGACCTGCTCGGATAACCTTGGCCGGGTGACCCCCGCCGAGCTCTCCGCTGCTGTCCTCGCCGCTGTCCGCACTGCGATCGAGGCCGGCGACCTCGCCGTCGCCACCCCCGCGGAGGTCAAGATCGAGCGACCCAAGGTCAAGGAGCACGGCGACTACGCGACCAGCGTGGCGCTCCAGCTGGCCAAGCCGGCGGGGCGGCCGCCGCGCGAGGTGGCCGAGGCGATCGCAACCCCGCTGCGGGCCACCCCGGGCGTCGCCAAGGTGGAGGTCGCCGGCCCGGGCTTCCTGAACATCACCCTCGACTCCGCCGCGCACGGCGAGCTGGCGCGGACGGTCGTCACCGCCGGGGAGGGCTACGGCCGCTCGTCGGCGCTGGCCGGGCAGCGGCTCAACCTCGAGTTCGTCTCGGCCAACCCGACCGGTCCGCTGCACCTGGGGCACGTCCGGTGGGCGGCCGTCGGCGACGCCCTCGGCCGGGTCCTGGCGGCGGCCGGCGCCGAGGTCACGACCGAGTACTACTTCAACGACGCCGGCAACCAGGTCGACAACTTCGCGGCCTCCCTGGACGCCGCGGCCCGCGGCCTGCCGACCCCGGAGAACGGCTACGGCGGCATCTACGTCGGGGAGATCGCCGAGCAGGTCGTCGAGCGCAACCCGGGTCTGCTCGAGCTGCCCGACGAGAAGCGGCTCGAGGTGTTCCGGGTCGACGGTCTCGACCAGATGTTCGAGGAGATCAAGCGCTCGCTGGCCGAGTTCGACGTGCACTTCGACGTCTACTTCAACGAGAAGCAGCTGCACGACCAGGGTCGGCTCGACGAGGCGCTCCGCCGGCTCCGCGACCACGGCCACGTCTTCGAGGAGGAGGGCGCCGTCTGGCTGCGCACCACGGACTTCGGCGACGACAAGGACCGGGTGCTGGTCAAGAGCGACGGCGCCTGGACCTACTTCGCCGCTGACTGCGCCTACTACCTCGACAAGCGCGAACGCGGCTTCGACACGTCGATCTACATGCTGGGCGCCGACCACCACGGCTACGTCGGGCGGCTGCGGGCGCTCGCCGCGTGCTTCGGCGACGACCCGGACCGGACGATCGAGGTGCTGATAGGGCAGTTCGTCAACCTGTTCCGCGAAGGCGAGCCGGTCCGGCTGAGCAAGCGCGCCGGCACCATGATCACCCTCGAGGAGCTGGTCGAGGCGATCGGCAAGGACGCCGGCCGCTACGCCCTCGCGCGTTACTCCACCGACTCGCCGATCGACTTGGACCTCGACCTGTGGACCCGCAACACCAGCGACAACCCGGTCTACTACGTGCAGTACGGCCACGCCCGCATCGCCGGCGTCCTGCGCAACGCGCGTGAGCTGGGCGTCGAGCTCGGGCACGTCGCCGGGTTCCGGCCCGAGCTGCTCGACCACGAGCGCGAGGGCGACCTGCTCGGCACCCTCGGCGAGTTCCCCCGGGTTGTCGCGACGGCCGCCGAGCTGCGCGAGCCGCACCGGGTGGCCCGCTACCTCGAGGAGCTGGCTGGCACGTTCCACCGGTTCTACGACGTCTGTCGGGTGCTGCCGCGCGGCGACGAGGAGACGAGCGACCTGCACCGGGCGCGCCTCTGGCTCGTCGAGGCGACGCGCATCGTGCTGGCCAACGGCCTCGGGCTGCTCGGCGTCACCGCGCCGGAGCGGATGTAGCGGCCGGTCGAGTGCGCGTCCACCCGGCCGGGCCACGGTCCGGCGAGCTCGCCCATGAAGGGCTGCACGGCGGGCCGCCGGCCGACCTCAACGCGCTCGACCCGGCGGTCTGGCCGCTCGGAGTCGGGCGCGGCCCGGATGGCGCGCTGCAGGTCCGCGGGCACGACGTACGCGACCTCGTGTCCGAGCACGGGACGCCGTCGCTGTTCCTGGACGAGGCCGACGTGCGCCGTCGCTGCCGCGACTACCGCGAGGCGTTCGGCGGGGCCATGGTGTTCTACGCCGCGAAGGCGTTCCTCTGCACCGCCATGGCCCGGTGGGTCGAGGAGGAGGGGCTCGGGCTCGACGTCTGCACGGGCGGCGAGCTGGCCGTCGCTGCGCGCGCGAGCTTCCCCGGCGAGCGCATGCTGATGCACGGCAACAACAAGTCGGTGGCCGAGCTGTCCGCCGCAGTCGACGCCGGCGTCGGCCGGGTGGTGGTCGACTCGCTGGTCGAGATCGAGCGGCTCGCGGCGCTGTGCGCCGAGCGCGGCGTGCGGCAGCAGGTGCTGGTGCGCACCACGGTCGGCGTGGAGGCGCACACGCACGAGTTCATCGCCACCGCCCACGAGGACCAGAAGTTCGGCTTCTCCCTCGCCGGCGGCGATGCCCTCGAGGCCGTACGCCGGGTGCTGGCCGCGCCGGGCCTCGAGCTCGTCGGCCTGCACTCGCACATCGGCTCGCAGATCTTCGACTCGGGCGGGTTCGAGGTGGCCGCGCACCGGGTCGTCGGGCTGCTCGCCGAGGTCCGCGACCAGTGCGGGGTCGAGCTGGCCGAGCTGAACCTGGGCGGCGGGTTCGGCATCGCGTACACCAGTGCCGACGACCCGGTAGACGTCGTGGAGATGGGTCGGTCACTGCGCGCCATCGTCGACCGCGAGTGCGCGGGCTACGGCCTGCGGGTGCCGGCACTGGCCATCGAGCCCGGGCGCGGCATCGTCGGCCCGGGGGCCGTCACCGTCTACGAGGTGGGCACCGTCAAGCCCGTCGAGGGCCTGCGCACCTTCGTCTCGGTCGACGGCGGCATGAGCGACAACATCCGCACGGCGCTCTACGACGCCGACTACACGGTCGTGCTCGCCTCCCGGGCCTCGACCGCGCCCGCGATGCTGACCAGGGTGGTCGGCAAGCACTGCGAGAGCGGCGACATCGTGGTCAAGGACGCCTGGCTGCCGTCGGACCTGGCGCCCGGCGACCTGCTGGCCGTGGCCGCCACGGGTGCCTACTGCCGGTCGATGGCATCGACGTACAACCACCTGCCGCGCCCCCCGGTCGTCGCGGTCACCGACGGCTCGACCCACGTCCTGGTCCGCCGCGAGACGGTCGACGACCTGCTGACCCTCGACGTCGGCTGACCGACCACATTGCGGCCACGCCCCGCGCACGGTGGGCCTCTCTGACAGGCTGACGGCCATGGACTCGCTCAAGGTGGCGATGCTGGGCTGTGGCGTTGTGGGCAGCGAGGTGGCCCGGCTCCTCACCGTGCACGCGGACGAGCTGGCGGCGCGGGTCGGGCGTCCGCTGGAGCTGGCCGGCATCGCGGTCCGCCGCCCGGGCCGCGACCGTGGCGACCTGCCCGTCGACGCGGCGCTGTTCACCGCCGACGCCCAGTCACTCGTCACGCGCCCCGACGTCGACGTCGTCGTCGAGGTGATCGGTGGTATCGAGCCGGCGCGCTCGCTGATCCTGTCGGCTCTCGAGTCCGGTGCCTCGGTCGTCACGGCCAACAAGGCGCTGCTCGCCGAGGACGGCGCGACGCTGTTCACCGCCGCCGACAAGCACGGCGGCGACCTCTACTACGAGGCCGCCGTGGCCGGCGCCATCCCGATCCTCCGGCCGCTGCGCGAGTCGCTCGCGGGCGACCGGGTGCGCCGGGTGCTCGGCATCGTCAACGGCACCACCAACTTCATCCTCACCCGCATGACCGAGAGCGGCGCCGGCTTCGCCGAGGCGCTCGAAGAGGCGCAGGCGCTCGGCTACGCGGAGGCCGACCCCACCGCCGATGTCGAAGGCTTCGACGCCGCCGCGAAGGCGGCGATACTGGCCTCGCTCGCGTTCCACACGCGGGTCACCGCCGCCGACGTCCACCGCGAGGGCATCACCGAGGTCACCTCGGGCGACATCGCGAGCGCCGACGAGATGGACTGCGTGGTCAAGCTGCTCGCGATCGCCGAGCTGTCCGAGGACGACCAGAGCGTCGGGGTGCGGGCGCACCCGGCGATGATCCCCAGCAGCCACCCGCTGGCGGCCGTGCGGGGCGCGTTCAACGCCGTCTTCGTGGAGGCCGAGTCGGCCGGGGAGCTGATGTTCTACGGCCAGGGGGCCGGCGGCGCACCGACGGCGAGCGCGGTGCTGGGCGACCTGGTCGCCGTGGCCCGCCACAAGGTCTCCGGCGGGCGTGGCCCCGGCGAGTCCGCGTACGCCGACCTCCGCGTGCGCCCGATGGGGGAGACCCGCACCCGCTACCACGTGAGCCTGGACGTCGCCGACCGGGCGGGCGTGCTGGCACAGGTGGCGAACGCCTTCGCCGGGCACGGCGTGTCCATCGAGACGGTGCGCCAGGAAAAGCACGGCACGGAGGACGCCGAGCTGGTCATCGTCACCCACCACGCCGAGGACGCCGCGCTGGCCGCGACCGTCGCGTCGCTGCGCGACCTCGACGTGGTCCGGGACGTGCTGAGCGTCATGCGCGTGGAGGGCGGCTGATGGCGCGGATGTGGCGGGGGGTGGTCGGGGAGTACGCCGAGCGGCTGCCGGTCAGCGACCGGACCCCGGTCGTCACCCTCGGCGAGGGGGGCACGCCCCTCGTCCCGGCGCGGCACCTCTCCGACCTCACCGGCTGCGAGGTGCTGCTGAAGGTCGAGGGCGCCAACCCGACCGGCTCGTTCAAGGACCGCGGCATGACGATGGCCATCTCCAAGGCTGTCGAAGAGGGCTCGACCGCGGTCATCTGCGCCTCGACCGGCAACACCAGCGCGTCGGCCGCGGCCTACGCCGCCCGGGCCGGGCTCGACTGCGTGGTGCTCGTGCCGCACGGGCGGATCGCCACCGGGAAGCTGGCCCAGGCCGTGGTCCACGCCGCCCGGCTGCTGCAGGTGGAGGGCGGCTTCGACGACTGCCTGCGGGTGGCCCGCGAGCTGGCCGACAGCTTCCCGGTCTCGCTGGTCAACTCGCTCAACGTCTACCGCATCGAGGGCCAGAAGACGGCGGCCTTCGAGGTGGTCGACGCGCTGGGCCGTGCCCCCGACGTGCACTGCCTGCCGGTCGGGAACGCGGGCAACATCACGGCCTACTGGCAGGGCTACCAGGAGTACGCCGCGGACGGAACCGCGTCCAGCCGCCCCCGCATGTGGGGCTTCCAGGCGGCCGGCGCCGCGCCGATCGTGCTCGGCCACCGGGTGGAGCACCCCGAGACGGTCGCGACGGCGATCCGCATCGGCGACCCGGCGTCGTGGCGGCAGGCGGTGGCGGCCCGCGACGAGTCGGGTGGGGTCATCGAGGCGGTGACCGACGACCAGATCCTCGACGCGCAGCGGCTGCTGTCCGCCCGTGAGGGCGTCTTCGTCGAGCCGGCCTCGGCCGCGTCCGTCGCCGGGCTGCTCCAGCGCCGCGACCAGGGCGTGCTCGAGCCGGGCTCCCTGGTCGTGTGCACGGTGACGGGCAACGGGCTCAAGGACACCGAGACCGCGCTGTCCCGGCTGACGGTCACCACGACCACGGTCCCGCCGGACTGCGCCGCTGCCGCCGCGGCGCTGGGGCTGTGACCGGGCCGGCCGGGCGGCCGGCCGTCTCGGTCAGCGTCCCCGCCACCAGCGCCAACCTCGGGCCGGGGTTCGATGCGCTCGGCCTCGCCCTTGCGCTCCGCGACGAGGTCACCGTGCGGGTGGTGACCGGCCCCGGCGTCCGGGTGGAGGTGACCGGCGAGGGCGCGGCCGACGTCCCGCGCGACGCGTCGCACCTCGTCGTACGCGCGATGACCGCGGCCTTCGAGCGGCTCGGCGAGCAGCCACCGGGGGTGTCCCTGCACTGCGTCAACCGCATCCCGCACGGCCGCGGGCTCGGCTCGTCAGCGGCCGCGGTGGTCGCGGGCGTGCTCGCCGCCCGCGCGCTGGCCGACCGCGGCGCCGCCCGGATGGACGACGCCGCGGTGCTCCGCCTTGCCGACGAGCTCGAGGGACATCCCGACAACGCCGCGGCCTGCCTGCTCGGCGGGCTGACCATCGCCTGGCGCGACGACTCGGGCGTGCACGCGACGCGCCTTGACCCCTCCCCGGAGGTCGCTGCCACCGTGTTCGTCCCTGAGGCCGCCCTGTCCACGGAGACCGCGCGCGGCATGCTGCCCGCCGTGGTGCCGCACGCCGACGCCGCACACGCCGCGGGACGGGCGGCGTTGCTGGTCGACGCGCTGACCCGGCGGCCCGACCTGCTCCTCGCGGCCACCGAGGACAGGCTGCACCAGACCTACCGCGCGGCCGCGATGCCCGCGACGCTCGACCTCGTCCGGCGGCTGCGCGAGCGGGGCGTCGCCGCCGTCGTCTCCGGGGCCGGCCCGAGCGTCCTCGCCCTCACCCCCGTCGACGCGGCGACCGACCTGGCCGCCGTGGCGGCAGCCGCCGGGGGCGGCTGGCGGGTCGTCCCGTTGCCGCTCGACGGCCGTGGCGCGGCGGCGGCTCGACTGGACGGGTGACGACACGGACCAGTTTGGAGGGCAGGGGAACGTTCCGTCCCCCGATGGTGTTACGCTCCACATCGCACCAGAAGCCGTACGAGAGGCCGGTGCTCCGCCACTGCTCCTCGGGAGCCGAGCGTTCCCGAAGTCCTGTGACGACCGTGGCTCCCGCTGAACCCTGACGCGCCTCCCTCGGGAGGCGGGTCCGAGCGGCGGAACCCGGAGGAGTCAGCCGGCGAGAACCGGCCCGGCGTCCTGGTGACGCATCCCACGAATGTCCGCCTCGAGAGGCGGAGCCCCGGCCACTGGCCGGGAGCGAGCACGACCGGTTGCCGCCCGACAGGCGGCACCGCTCGATCAGGAAGGACCGAGCGTGTCCGACACCACCGATCTCATGGATGCCCCCGCCACGGGCGCGTCCGGGGACACCGCCAGCACCGACGCGGCCGCGCCGGCAACCGCCAAGCCGCGGCGCCGTGCCGCGGGCCTGTCCGGGATGGTGCTCTCCGAGCTGCAGGCCATGGCGGCCGAGCTCGGCATCAGCGGAACCGCGCGCATGCGCAAGGGCCAGCTGATCGAGGCCATCAAGGAGCGTCAGGGCGGCGGCACCGACGGGGGCCGTCCGGCCGGCCAGCCGGCCGCCGGCAACGCACCCGCCGAGGAGACGCGACCGGCCGAGCGGGCCGCTCCCGCGGAGCAGCGCGGCGGCGCGGCGGAGCCCGGCCGGGACGAGGGCCGGGCCGACGGCGGCCAGCGCCGCGAGCGCCGACCCGAGCGCCAGCAGGGCGACCGCCAGCAGGGCGAGCGCCAGCAGGGCGAGCGCCAGCAGGGCGAGCGCCAGCAGGGCGAGCGCCAGCAGGGCGAGCGCCAGCAGGGCGACCGCCAGCAGGGCGACCGCCAGCAGGGCGGGCGCGACCGCAACCGCGACGACGACGACGACTTCGAGGGCCGGGGCGGCGGGCGCCGCCGCCGCGGCCGCTACCGCGACCGCAACCGCAACCGCCGCGGCCGCGACGGTTTCGCCCCCGGCGAGGCCGAGCCGGAGATCAGCGAGGACGACGTGCTGGTGCCCGTGGCGGGCATCCTCGACATCCTCGACAACTACGCCTTCGTGCGCACCTCCGGCTACCTGCCCGGGCCCAACGACGTGTACGTCTCGCTGGCCCAGGTCCGCAAGAGCGGGCTGCGCAAGGGCGACGCCATCACCGGCGCCGTGCGGCAGCCCCGCGAGGGGGAGCGCAAGGAGAAGTTCAACGCGCTCGTCCGGCTCGACACGGTCAACGGGACGGACCCCGAGAAGGCCCGCGGGCGGGTCGAGTTCAACAAGCTGACCCCGCTCTACCCG
This sequence comes from Actinomycetes bacterium, assembly GCA_036375895.1. GTDB lineage: Bacteria > Actinomycetota > Actinomycetes > JACCUZ01 > JACCUZ01 > DASVBJ01. Next base: position 23,927 of record DASVBJ010000065.1, read on the forward strand.
CAGGAGCGGCTGCGCCTGGAGACCGAGCCCAACGTCCTGACCACGCGCGTCATCGACCTGGTGGCGCCGATCGGCAAGGGGCAGCGCGGCCTCATCGTCTCGCCGCCGAAGGCCGGGAAGACGATGGTGCTGCAGGCGATCGCCAACGCGATCACCAGCAACAACCCCGAGTGCCACCTCATGGTCGTCCTCGTCGACGAGCGGCCGGAGGAGGTCACCGACATGCAGCGGTCGGTGAAGGGCGAGGTCATCGCCTCGACCTTCGACCGGCCGGCGGAGGACCACACGATCGTCGCCGAGCTCGCCATCGAGCGCGCCAAGCGGCTGGTCGAGCTGGGTCACGACGTCGTCGTCCTGCTCGACTCCATCACCCGCCTGGGCCGTGCCTACAACCTGGCGGCCCCGGCGAGCGGGCGCATCCTCTCCGGCGGTGTCGACTCGACGGCGCTCTACCCGCCGAAGCGCTTCTTCGGCGCGGCGCGCAACATCGAGCACGGCGGCTCGCTGACCATCCTCGCGACGGCGCTGGTCGAGACCGGCTCCCGGATGGACGAGGTGATCTTCGAGGAGTTCAAGGGCACCGGCAACATGGAGCTCAAGCTCGACCGCAAGCTCGCGGACAAGCGCATCTTCCCGGCGGTCGACGTCGACCCGTCCGGCACGCGCAAGGAGGAGATCCTGCTCCCGCGCGAGGAGCTGCAGATCACCTGGAAGCTCCGCCGGGTCCTGCACGCTCTGGAGACCCAGCAGGCGCTCGAGCTGCTGCTCGACAAGATGAAGAAGACCTCGAGCAACGCCGAGTTCCTCATGCAGGTCCAGAAGACGATGCCGATGCCGGGCAACGGCAACGGCGGCGACGACGACTAGCCGCGTCCCCGCCGCGTCGACGAGACGAGGGCCGGTCCCCGAAACCGGGGGCCGGCCCTCTCGGCTCGGGGAATGCCCGACCGGTCGTCGTCGTTTCGCGGAAGGCCCCGCGTCTCTGGCAGACTGGGGCGCGGTACCGGTTCACGGCCGCGGGTGACTCGCCTGCGTGACCGACCCGGCGACCGACGATCCCGAGGAGAGACCCACCCGTGAAGCAGGACATCCACCCGGAGTACGTCGAGACGACGGCCACGTGCACTTGTGGCAACACGTTCACGACGCGCAGCACCGCCAAGAACGGCGTCATCCACGCCGAGGTGTGCTCGCAGTGCCACCCCTTCTACACCGGCAAGCAGAAGATCCTCGACACCGGCGGCCGCGTGGCCCGGTTCGAGAAGCGCTTCGGCAAGTCCGGCTCCAAGTAGCCCCCCGACCGGCGCCGGCCGGGCCCTGCGCGGGCCTGGGCCGGCGCCGTCGTCGTTTCCCCGCACGACCCCCAGAGACGGACATCCCACGGTGCTGGAAGCCCCCGCTGAGCTGCTCGCCGAGCACGCCGAGCTCGAGCGTCAGCTCGCCGACCCCGAGGTCCACGCCGACCAGGCGCGGGCCCGTCGGCTCGGCAAGCGCTACGCCGAGCTGACCCCGATCGTCGAGGTCCACCGGGCCATCGTCGAGGTGGCGGGGGACCTGGCGACCGCCCGTGAGCTGGCCGGCGAGGACGACTCGTTCCGGGCCGAGATCCCCGTGCTCGAGGCCCGCCGGGCCGAGCTCGAGGAACGCCTCCGGCTGCTCCTGCTCCCGCGGGACCCCAACGACGACAAGGACGTGATCGTCGAGATCAAGGCCGGGGAGGGCGGCGAGGAGTCGGCGCTGTTCGCCGGGGACCTGCTGCGCATGTACCTCCGCTACGCGGAGCGCACCGGCTGGAAGACGGAGATCATCGAGGCCACCGAGAGCGATCTCGGTGGCTACAAGGACGTGTCCTTCGCGGTGAAGGCCCGCGGCACCCCGGCGCCCGGGGAGGGCGTCTGGGCCCGGCTGAAGTACGAGGGCGGCGTGCACCGCGTCCAGCGGGTCCCGGTCACCGAGTCGCAGGGCCGCATCCACACCAGCGCGGCCGGTGTCCTCGTGCTGCCGGAGGCCGAGGAGGTCGACGTGCAGGTCGACCCGAACGACCTGCGCATCGACGTCTACCGGTCCTCCGGCCCGGGCGGCCAGAGCGTCAACACCACCGACTCCGCGGTGCGCATCACCCACGTGCCCACCGGCATCGTCGTCTCCTGCCAGAACGAGAAGAGCCAGCTGCAGAACAAGGAGCAGGCGATGCGCATCCTGCGCGCCCGGCTCCTGTCGGCGGCCCAGGAGGAGGCCGACCGGGAGGCCTCGGACGCGCGGCGCAGCCAGGTCCGCACGGTCGACCGGTCCGAGCGGGTGCGCACCTACAACTTCGCGGAGAACCGCATCGCCGACCACCGGGTCAACTTCAAGGCCTACAACCTCGACCAGGTCCTCGACGGGGACCTCGACGCGGTGATCCAGGCGCTGGTCGACGCCGACACCGAGGCGAAGCTCGCGGCCGCGGTCCAGTGACCGCCACTCGCACCCCGCTGCAGGCGGCGATCGGCCGGGCCGCCGAGCGCCTGGCCGCGGCGGGGGTGCCCTCGCCACGGTTCGACGCCGAGGAGCTCGCCGCCCACAGCCTCGGCGTGGACCGACGGGACCTGTGGCGTCACACCGACCCCGGACCGGCCTTCGAGGCGTACGTCGAGCGGCGGGCCGCCCGCGAGCCGCTCCAGCACATCACCGGGACGGCGTACTTCCGGCACCTCACGCTGGCCGTCGGCCCCGGAGTGTTCGTCCCCCGCCCGGAGACCGAGGTGGTCGCCGGGGCGGCGATCGAGGCCGCCGCGGCGGTCGCCAAGCCGGTCGTGGTGGACCTGTGCACCGGGTCGGGCGCGATCGCGCTGGCGGTCGCCGACGAGGTGCCCACCGCCCGGGTCCATGCGGTCGAGGCGGACCCGGCGGCGTACGCCTGGGCCGCGCGCAACTGCGAGGAGTCCGGCGTCGACCTGCGCCAGGGCGACATGGCCCACGCCCTGCACGACCTCGACGGCACCGTCGACGTCGTCGTCAGCAACCCGCCGTACATCCCGGTCGGCGCCCACATCCGCGACCCCGAGGTGGCCGCCCACGACCCGGGGCTCGCCCTCTGGTCGGGGGAGGACGGCCTCGACGCGGTGCGGGTGGTCGAGCAGGTGGCCGCCAGGCTGCTGCGGCCCGGCGGCGTGGTGGTCGTCGAGCACGCGGACCTGCAGGGCGAGTCGGCCCCGGCGGTCTTCGCCGGCACCGCGCGCTGGCACGACGTCGCCGACCACCGGGACCTCGCCGGCCGCGACCGCTACCTCACCGCCACCCGCCGCCCCTGATCGGCCGCCCCCACCAGTGGTTCAGAATGGCCGGGTGAGGCGATTCGACATGTCCGTCCCGACCGAGCGGGCCGAGGGGTTGGACGCGGCGGCCGGGGCGGTACGCCGGGGTGATCTCGTGGTGCTGCCGACCGACACGGTCTACGGCGTCGGCGCCGACGCCTTCGCCCCCGGGGCCGTCGGCCGGCTGCTGGAGGCCAAGGGCCGCGGCCGGGACATGCCGGTGCCGGTGCTCGTCGGCTCGCCACGCACCCTCGACGGCATAGCCGCCGGGCTCAGCGACGTGGCGCGGGCACTGGTCGAGGCGTTCTGGCCGGGCGGCCTCACTCTCGTCTGCCGCGCCCAGCCCTCTCTGCAGTGGGACCTCGGCGAGACCCGGGGCACCGTCGCCGTGCGGATGCCGCTGCACCCGGTGGCGATCGAGCTGCTCGCCGAGACCGGGCCGATGGCCGTCAGCAGCGCCAACCGCAGCGGGATGCCGCCGGCGGTCACCGCGGACGAGGCGATCGACCAGCTGGGGGAGACGGTCTCGGTCTACCTGGACGGCGGCCCGGCCGGCGCCCCGGTGCCCTCGACGATCGTCGACGTGACCGGGGCGGTCCCACGGCTCCTGCGCGCCGGGGCGATCCCCGACGACACGCTGCGCGAGGTCGCGGCCGACCTCGTCGTCTAGGCCGGCCGTCCGGGCGTGCTCGCCGTACCGGAGGTCCGCGGCCTGCGCGCCGGTGGCGCCCCCACGCCGCCCGGCGACGTCACTAGAGTGGCAGCGCCGCACCGCCCGCCCGAGGAGAGCCGCGATGACCGCCAGCGAGGTGCCCTTCTGGGGTCCTGACTTCGCCGCGTTGCAGCAGGAGGACCCGGAGATCGCCGACGTCGTCCTCGGCGAGCTCGAGCGCCAGCGCGGCGGCCTGCAGCTGATCGCGAGCGAGAACTTCACCTCGCCCGCCGTGCTCGCCGCGCTCGGCTCCACCCTGTCGAACAAGTACGCCGAGGGCTACCCGCACCGGCGCTACTACGGCGGCTGCCAGCAGGTCGACCGGGCCGAGGAGATCGGCATCGCCCGGGCCAAGGAGCTGTTCGGCGCCGAGCACGCCAACCTCCAGCCGCACTCCGGCGCCAGCGCCAACCTGGCTGCGTACGCGGCGCTGCTGCAGCCCGGCGACACCGTGCTCGCCATGGCGCTGCCGCACGGTGGGCACCTCACCCACGGGGCCAAGGTCAACTTCTCCGGCCGGTGGTTCACCCCGGTGCCCTACACCGTGCGTCGCGACACCGAGCTGATCGACTACGACGAGGTCCGCGACCTGGCCCTCGAGCACCGGCCCAAGATGATCATCGCCGGCGCCACGGCGTACTCCCGGCTGATCGACTTCGCCCGCTTCCGCGAGATCGCCGACGAGGTCGGCGCGTGGCTGATGGTCGACGCCGCTCACTTCATCGGGCTGGTGGCCGGCAAGGCCATCCCGTCGCCGGTGCCGTACGCCGACGTCGTGACGTTCACCACTCACAAGGTGCTGCGGGGCCCACGCGGCGGCATGATCGTGTGCAAGCAGGATCTCGCGCAGCGGATCGACAAGGCGGTCTTCCCGTTCAGCCAGGGCGGCCCGTTGATGCACGCGGTGGCGGCGAAGGCCGTGGCGCTCAAGGAGTGCCAGCAGCCTGCCTACCAGGCTTACGCGCACCAGGTCATCGCCAACTGCCAGGCGCTGGCCGAGGGCCTGTCGGCCGAGGGCATGCGCCCCGTCTCGGGCGGCACCGACACCCATCTGTTCCTCGTGGACCTGCGTGACGCGGGCGTGACCGGCGCCGAGGCCGAGCAGCGCTGCGACGCCGCGCGCATCACGCTGAACAAGAACGCGATCCCCTACGACCCGCAGCCGCCGATGACCGCATCCGGCATCCGCCTCGGCACCCCTGCGGTGACCACGCAGGGCCTGACCGAGGGCGACATGAAGGACGTCGCCACGCTGATCTCCCGCGCCGTGCGGGACGCCGACGGCTCGGCGGCTGCCGACATCGGCGCCGCCGTGGGGGAGCTGGTCGCCCGCCACCCGGCGTACCCCCGCCCCGCCTGACCCGGCCGGCACGTGCGCGAGTACCTCCTCACCTTCTTCGTCGCGGCGACGGTCACCTACCTGCTCACCCCGGTCGTCCGGCGGGTGGCGGTGCGCTGGCGCGCCATGACCGAGGTGCGCGACCGCGACGTCCATGCCATCCCCACCCCCCGGCTCGGCGGGGTGGCCATGCTCGCGGGGTTCGCCTCCGCGCTGCTCCTGGCCAGCCACCTGCCGTTCCTCGGCCCAGTCTTCGAGGAGTCCGACGACGGCGTCGCGTTGCTCTCGGGCGCCACCCTGATCTGCCTGCTCGGCATCGCGGACGACAAGTGGGGGCTGGACGCGGTGACCAAGCTCGCCGGCCAGGTGCTGGCCGCCGGGGTGATGGTGCTGCAGGGCGTGCAGATGCTCTACCTGCCGATCGGCGGCGCGTTCGTGCTCGGGCCCGCGGAGGGCTCGGTGCTGACCGTGCTCGTCGTCGTGGTGACGATCAACGCCGTCAACATCGTCGACGGGCTCGACGGGCTCGCCGCCGGCATCGTCGCGATCGCCGCGTCTGCGTTCTTCGCCTTCTCCTACCTGCTCGCCGTCATCGAGGACCTCGACCGCGCCACCACGTCCACCCTGGTCACGGCCGCCCTGATCGGGGTCTGCCTGGGTTTCCTGCCGCACAACTTCAGCCCGGCGCGGGTGTTCATGGGCGACTCCGGGTCGATGCTGCTCGGGCTGCTGCTGGCCACGTCCACGATCAGCCTCACCGGGAACGTCAACCCGGTGTCGGTGGGCACCGACATCGCGCCGGCCGTCCTTCCCCTCGTCCTGCCGATCGCCGTGCTGGTCGTGCCGCTCGCCGACCTGCTGCTGGCGGTCGTACGCCGGACCCGGGCCGGCCGCTCGCCGTTCGCCCCCGACAAGCAGCACCTGCACCACCGGCTGCTCGAGATCGGCCACTCCCACGCCGGCGCGGTGGTGATCATGTACCTGTGGTCGGCCGTGATCGCCTTCGGCGCGACCGCGGTGGCCTTCCTCGACCGAGGGACGCTGGTGGTGAGCCTGGCGGCGCTCGTCGCCGTCGCGGCCGTGGCGACGTTCAACATCCCCCGGCTGCGCGAGCGCCGAGGGCTGCGGTGAGCGCTCTCACGGTGCCGCGCCGCGGCACCCTGCTCGTCGGGCTGGTCTGCGCGGCCGCGGGCTGGGCCGCGGCCGGCGCGGACGGACTCGTCTCGGCGACCCTCGGGGCGCTGGTGGTGGTCGTGTTCTTCTCCAGCGGCGCCGTGCCGCTCTTCCTGGCCGCGCAAGGGGGCCTGCGGGTGGGGGCCGGGCTGGCGCTGCTGCTGCTCACCTACACGCTGCGGCTGGCCCTCGTGCTGCTCGCGCTGCGACTGGCCTACCGCGCGGACTTCGTCGACGGGGCCTGGCTGGGCGGCACGATCATCAGCTGCGCACTGGTCTGGTCGGCGCTGCAGACGGCCGTGGTCATTCGGGCTCCGCGCACCTAGTAGGATCGCTGCCCAATGAGCTCCGACCCGTCTGACGACCGAGGTCGCAAGGGGCAGGCCGACGCATGGGGGGCCTTCAGCCTCATCGCGTCCGGCGTGCTGGTCTGGGGTGGCGTCGGATGGCTCATGGCCGAGTGGCTCGACAACAGGGTGTTCCTGATGCTGGGCCTGCTCGTGGGAATGGGCGCCGCGTTGTACCTCGTATGGCTTCGGTACGGTAGGCCCTGAATCCCCGCCCGCTCGACGATCACGCTTGTTCGCTTGGAGGAAGGACGCCGTGAGCTACACGCTGCTCGCTGCCGAGGGTTCGCAGTTCAACAGCCCTGGCACCGGCGACTTCGAGTACCCGCCGATCTTCGGCGAGGGCACCGTCTTCACCAAGCCGATGCTCATCATCGTGCTCGCCACCGTCGCGGTGGCCGTGTTCTTCTACCTGGCCGCGCGCCGGGCGGCGGCGGTGCCCGGCAAGACGCAGTTCATCGGGGAGAGCATCTACGGCTTCGTCCGCAACAGCATCGCGCTCGACGCGATCGGCAAGGAGGGGCTGAAGTACGTCCCCTACCTCGCGACGCTGTTCGTGTTCATCCTCACCCTCAACGTCTCGGGGATCATCCCGTTCCTGCAGTTCCCGGCCACCTCGCGGATCGCGATCCCGCTGTTCCTCGCGATCATCTCGTGGGTGATCTACAACGGCATCGGGATCAAGCGGCACGGCTTCGTGGGCTACTTCAAGGCCATGATGTTCCCGCCCGGCATCCCGTGGCCGGTCTACATCCTGCTGGCCCCGATCGAGTTCTTCTCGACCTTCATCGTGCGGCCGATCACGCTGACCCTGCGACTCACGTTCAACATGTTCGCGGGTCACCTCGTGCTGCTGCTCTTCATCCTCGGTGGCGAGTTCCTCGTGTTCGACAAGGGCGGGCTGGTCGGCATCGCGGCCGGCACGGTGTCGCTCCTCGGCAGCATCATCCTCACGTTCTTCGAGGGCTTCGTGCAGATCCTGCAGGCGTACGTCTTCGTCCTGCTCACCGCGCTCTACATCGGCGGCGCGCTCGCCGAAGAGCACTGACGCTTTCCCGCAACAACCAACTGGGAATTACCCACTGAGAAAGGGAGAAAGATGACCGGCAGCCTCAACATGGTCGGGTATGGCCTCGCGGCCATCGGCCCGGGCGTGGGCATCGGCCTGATCTTCGCCGCCTACATCAACGGTGTGGCCCGCCAGCCGGAGGCCCGTAACGTCCTCCAGGGCATCGCGATCCTGGGCTTCGCCCTTGCCGAGGCGCTGGCCATCATCGGTATCGGCCTCGCCTTCGCCCTGTAGCCATGTCGACGCCGATCACGACCGTCGCACTGCGGCTGGCTGCCGAGGAGGAGCCCAGCCCGCTGATGCCGCATCTCGCCGAGCTCATCGTCGGCGTGGTGGCCTTCGCGCTGCTCTTCCTCTTCCTGCGGGCCAAGGTCTTCCCGATGTTCGAGAAGGTCTACGCCGAGCGCCATGACGCCATCGAGGGCGGCATGGAGCGGGCCAGGCAGGCCGAGGAGGACGCGAGGGAGACGCTCGCGGAGTACCGCGAGCGGCTCGCCGATGCGCGCCACGAGGCGGCCCGGCTGCGCGAAGAGGCGCGCGAGCAGGGGGTGGCGATCATCGCCGAGATGCGCGAGCAGGCCCAGGCCGAGGCTCGCCGCATCACCGAGGCCGCCCACCAGCAGCTCGAGGCCGACCGTCAGCAGGCCGTTGCGCAGCTGCGGACCCAGGTGGGGGCGCTCGCGAGCGACCTGGCCGCCCGGATCGTGGGGGAGTCGCTCGAGGACGACGCGCGCCAGCGCCGGGTCATCGACCGCTTCCTCGACGAGCTCGAGCAGGGTGCCGTCGCCGGTGAGACGGCCGGCGCGGCGGGATCGAAGGACGCGTGACGATGCAGGGCACCAGCCGGGAGTCGTTCACCGCGGTCAGGGACACCATCGAGACCCTGGTCCGGTCGGGCGAGACCGACCTCAGGGCGCTCGGCGACGACCTCTTCGGCGCCGTGTCCCTGCTCGACCACGAGGGCAGGCTCCGGCGTGCGCTGACCGACCCGGCCCGCTCCGGCGACGACCGGGCGGACCTCGCCCGGGCCGTCGTCGGCGGCCGGGTCGGCTCGGCTGCCACCGACGTGCTGGTCTGGGCGGTGCGGGCCCGGTGGTCCGCACCGCGCGACCTCGCCGACGCGCTCGAGCTGCTCGGTGCGGAGGCGCTGGTCGCCTCCGCCGAGCAGAGCGGTCGGCTGGACGCGGTCGAGGACGAGCTGTTCCGGACCGGTCGCGTCGTGGCCGGGTCACCGGACCTTCGCACCGCGCTGGCAGACCCCGCCGCGCCCATCGAGCGGCGGGTCGAGCTGGTCGAGTCGCTGCTCTCGGGCAAGGTTGCCGCCGAGACCCTGCGCCTGGTCCGCCAGGCCGTCGTCGCGCCGCGCGGTCGCACTCTCGACCGTACGCTCGAGGCGTACGCCGACGTCGCCGCCGACCGGCGCAGCCGGCTGATCGCGACGGTCACCGTGGCGGTGCCGCTGACCGAGGCGCAGCGCGAGCGACTCGCCAGTGCGCTCGGGCGGACCTATGGTCACCAGGTACACCTGAACGTCGAGGTCGAACCCGATCTCGTCGGGGGCATCCGGGTCGAGATCGGTGACGAGGTCATCGACGGCACGGTGATCAGCAGGCTGCACGAGGCTCGTCGCCGGCTCGCCGGCTAGCTCCACCCCACCCACACCACTTCCAGATCGCGAACAGAGAGCAGGGAACGAGAACATGGCCGAGCTCACGATCCGGCCGGAGGAGATCCGGGACGCTCTGGAGCGCTTCGTCTCGTCGTACGAGCCGGAGGCAGCCGGACGCGAGGAGGTCGGGCACGTCACCGACGCTGGTGACGGCATCGCCCACATCGAGGGCCTGCCCTCGGCGATGACCAACGAGCTGCTCGAGTTCGAGGACGGCACGCTGGGTCTCGCTCTCAACCTCGACGTGCGCGAGATCGGTGCCGTCGTGCTCGGCCAGTTCCGCGGCATCGAGGAGGGCCAGACCGTCCGGCGCACCGGCGAGATCCTCTCGGTGCCCGTCGGCGACGGCTTCCTCGGCCGGGTGGTCGACCCGCTGGGCCGTCCGATCGACGGGAAGGGCGAGATCGAGACGACCGAGCGCCGCGCTCTCGAGCTGCAGGCGCCGTCCGTCGTGCAGCGCCAGCCGGTCAAGGAGCCGCTGCAGACCGGCATCAAGGCGATCGACGCCATGACCGCCATCGGTCGTGGCCAGCGCCAGCTGATCATCGGCGACCGCCAGACCGGCAAGACCGCGGTGGCGATCGACACGATCATCAACCAGAAGG